>JACPRA010000021.1 GCA_016190215.1 Candidatus Omnitrophota bacterium | reverse complement strand
GGCGGCGGAGGCGGCGGAGGGTATGCGGGCGGGCAATTGTCGGTCACCCCGAATATCACCTACTGGGTCACGGTGGGAGCCGCCGGAACGGGGGGGCAAAGCAGCTCCACCTGTGTGAGCTTCCATACGCACGGAGCTTTGGGAGGCGCCAGTTTTATCGAGCGGGTCAGCGGCACGCCCCTCATCAACGCCAACGGGGGGAGCGGCGGGCAGCGTGGATGGGACGGAGGAGCCGGGGGTGCCGGCGGGACCGCCAGCGGACCGACGGCGATCACCGGCACGGCCGGCGGCAACGGATCGTACAACAATCCAAGCTGTAGCGTGGCCGGTGGGACCG
Source organism: Candidatus Omnitrophota bacterium (assembly GCA_016190215.1). Lineage (GTDB taxonomy): Bacteria > Omnitrophota > Gorgyraeia > Aquiviventales > Aquiviventaceae > JACPRA01. The sequence continues at coordinate 19,030 of JACPRA010000021.1, read as the reverse complement.
GCGGAGGATCGCCTAATGGCGGCGCGACGACCTCGCTGGCCTGCGAGACCGACGCGCTTCCTGGTAACTATGCCGGAGGCGGCGGGAGCGGCGACGGGGACACCTTCGGATACGGCGGCGCCGGCGCGGACGGCATGGTGGTCATCTCCTGGTAATGCGGTCCCGGCTGAACTGGTTGATGGCGCTTGGGCTCGTCAGCATCGCGGCCTACGCCGTGGCCGAAGACCTGACCCTTACCACGTACACCTCCTTCGTGGCCCGGTCCATTAAAACCGATGTGTGCCGAGGCAACTATGCCGAGCCATATCCGGTGCTGCAAATCGTCAGTTGCGCGGATGGGTATATCATGAAAACGACGAATCCATTTTCAAGCCCGAATGGTCCCGGGGATATTGAAGTGTGGTGCATTAAGAGCTAACGCGGTATGAACATCACCTTGATCGGGTTCATGGGGACGGGGAAGACCACCGTGGGCAAGCGCCTGGCGCAGCGCCTCGGGTGGGCGTTCGTGGACCTCGACGCTGAGATTGAAGCGCGGACCGGCCGCTCCGTGGCCGACATCTTCGCCCAGCACGGCGAGCCGGTGTTCCGGCGGCTGGAGCAGCGGTGGGTGCGCCGGGTGGCGCGGGGCGAGGGGCAGGTGATCGCCACCGGCGGCGGGGCGTTTTTGGATCCGGAGAACCGCCGGCTGCTCAAATCCGGCGGGCCGGTCATCTGCCTGACGGCCTCACCCGCCGTCATCCTGCAGCGCGTGAAGCCGGCGTTGAGCAAGCGTCCGCTCCTGGCTGGCGCGCCTCCCCTGGCGCGCATCCAGCAGCTCCTGGCGCAGCGCGCCGCCTCGTATGACAAAGCGGATTGGACCATTGACACCACCCGTCTGTCGCCGGAGCAGGTGGCGGAGCAAGTCTGGGAGCCAATCAGCCCCTGGCTGTGCAAAAGCTGGCACTACCTGCTGCAGCGCCACGACCACTTGATCAAGCGCTACGGCGGCCGCTACGTCGCGGTGTTCGACGACCGGGTCGTGGCGGTGGGTGCCACCCAATTGGAGGCGTACCAGCGGATCCGCCCGCCGGTGCCGGCGGGCCGCGAGGTCGGGATCTACTACATCTCGTCCTCGGCCGATCCGGCGGTGGTCTTGTGATGCCGCGGCGCGCTCAGCAGGCCCCGCTGCCGCGCCGGGTGGAGTTCCCCTATCTCAAAGACGCCTCCGGCCACTACGCGCCGATCGTCTACCTGCAGGTGTGGACCGGCAACCGTTGGCTCTATCTGCAGGCCTACGTGGATTCCGGCGCGTCCTGGACGATTTTCCACGCCGACGTCGCCGAGCTCCTGGGGTTGAAGCTCTCGGCCAAGAACCGGCGCTATATGTCGCTGGGCAACGGCAATGTCATTCCGGTGCTGGTGCACCGCATCCGCGTGAAGTTCGCGGGCGCCGAGCTGAGCGTGCCGGTCGGCTTTTCCGAGACGCTGCGGGTGGGGTTCAACTTGATGGGCCGCGCCGGGTTTTTCGACCGGTTCGTGATGAGCTTCAACGACCATGCCCGCGTGCTGACCGCCACCCGCATCGGCCGCCGTTCCGTGTAGGTGCCAGGCACCTGAGGTGCCTGGCACCTGGTTGAGCGGATTCCCCGGTTGTCTGGGTTTTTCTCCCTGTGGTATGCTTAACCACCATATGAACGATCGCGAGCGATTGATCCTCCTTAATCTGGTGCCGGAGATCGGCAGCCTGCGCCTGCAGCGCCTGCTGGAGGCGTTCGGCGACTTGGAGCGGCTCTGGGACGCCGCGCCGGAGGCGTTGCGGCAGGCGGAGGGCATCGGGCCGGTGCTGGCCCAACGGATTGCGGAGTACCGCGCCCGGCCTGAGCTCGTGCGTGAGGCATTGGCGCAGGCGGCTCGGCACGGCTGCGAAGTGCTCACGCGGGCGGATGCCGGCTATCCACAGCCGTTGCGGGAGATCCACGACCCTCCACTTGCGCTCTACCTGCGGGGCGCATTGCAGGAGGCTGATCAGGCGGCCGTGGCCATCGTTGGATCGCGCCACGCCTCGCCGTACGGCCTGATGATGGCGGAGCGTTTGGCGGTGGATCTCGCGGAGCGCGGGATCACGGTCGTGTCCGGCTTGGCGCGCGGCATTGACGCCGCCGCGCATCGCGGCGCGCTCAAAGCCGGGGGCCGCACGCTGGCGGTCTTGGGCTGCGGCCTGGCGCAGGTGTATCCGCCGGAGCACGAAGCGCTGGCGGGGCAGGTGGCGGCGGCGGGGGCGCTGCTGTCCGAATATGCCATGGGCGCGCCTCCGCTGGCGGAGCATTTCCCCCGGCGCAACCGCCTCATCAGCGGGTTGGCGCTGGGCGTGGTGGTCGTCGAGGCCGCGGGCCGCAGCGGGGCGCTGATCACCGCCGACTGCGCGTTGGAGCAGGGCCGGGAAGTCTTTGCCGTGCCCGGCCGCGCTGATGCGCTGACGTCGGAAGGAACCCACCGCTTGCTCAAGCAAGGCGCCAAGCTCGTTACCAATGTTGAGGATATCCTTGAAGAGCTCCCGTTGACATCAGATCCAGCCGCAGGTGACGCCAACCACGTCACGCGCAACCGATCCAGGTGCCAGGCACCTCAGCCTGGTGAGGTGCCTGGCACCTGGTCTAACCAGGCGGCAGGACCCGCAGCCGGCATCGAGGCCGTCTTGCAGCAGTTCAACAACCGCGAGATATGCGATCTTGAAACTTTGGCGGAGCAGCTCGGATGGACCATCCCGGCGTGCACGGCCGCGCTGCTGCAGCTTGAGTTGAAGCATGCCATCAAACAATTACCGGGACAACGGTTCGTGAGGGTGTAATGGAGCTGGTCATCAACGGGGAATACAAGCAGGTCGGAGATGCCATCACCGTCCAGCAGCTGCTCCAACAGCTTGGGATCGAGCCGGAGCGGGTGGTGGTCGAGGTCAACCTGACGATTTTGAAGCGGGCCCAGCATCCCGAGACGGTCCTCAAGGACGGGGACCAGGTGGAGATCGTGCATTTCGTCGGGGGCGGCTCAAAAGCAGCACACAGCACACAGCACATAGCACATAGCACACAGGAACACCCTCATAGGCTTTCCTCTGTGTGCTGTTGGCTGTGTGCTGTATGCTGATTTAGAGATGGCGAAGAACCTAATTATCGTCGAATCGCCGGCCAAGGCGAAGACCATTCATAAGATCCTTGGGGCGGATTTCGACGTGACTTCCTCGATGGGCCATCTCGTGGATCTCCCCTCCAGCCGGCTCGGCGTGGACATCGAGCATGATTTCGCGCCCCACTACATCGTGATCCAGCGGCGGCGCAAGCTGGCGAAAGAGCTGCTGGCGGACGCGCGGGGCAAAACCACGATTTACTTAGCCCCGGATCCTGACCGCGAGGGCGAGGCGATCAGCTGGCACCTGGCGAATCTGCTCAAAGAAGACGACGTCAAGCAGGCCGCCAAGCGCGCCGCCAAGCCGCCGAAAGTTTCGAAGGCCAAGACTTCCCGCGCGTCCGCCAAGCGGGCGGCGCCGGAGAGCCCCAAGATTTACCGCATCACCTTCCACGAAATCACCGCGCAGGCCGTGAAGGCGGCGCTGCAGAAACCCGGCGTGATCGATCTCAAGAAAGTGGATGCCCAGCAGGCCCGCCGGGTGCTGGACCGGCTGGTGGGCTACTCCCTCTCCCCCTTGTTGTGGAAGAAAGTCGGGCGGGGCCTCTCCGCCGGTCGGGTGCAGTCGGTGGCGCTGCGGCTCATCGTGGACCGGGAAAAAGAGATCGACGCGTTCACACCGAACGAATACTGGACGATCGCGGCGACCTTGAAGACTGCCGCCGGGCAGACCTTCACCGCGCAGGTGGCCACGGTGGCCGGGAAAAAGCTGGACCTCGTCGCCGGCGGCGAGGCGGCGAAGCTCGTCGAGGAGCTCAAAGCGCAGCAGCCGGTGGTGGCCGCGGTGGACGAGAAAGAGCAAAAGCGCTATCCCAAACCCCCGTTTACGACCAGCACCCTGCAGCAAGAAGCGTTCCATCAGCTTGGGTTTTCTTCGGCGCGCACCATGCGGATTGCCCAGCAGCTCTATGAGGGCTTGGAGATCGGCGAGGCCGGCCCGGTGGGTCTGATCACCTACATGCGCACCGACTCGGTGCGGGTCGCCCCGGAGGCGATGAGCGCGGTCCGGGGGATGATCGGCGAGACCTTCGGCGCCGACTACCTGCCGGCGGAACCGCGCGCGTACAAATCCCGCAAGAGCGCGCAGGAAGCGCACGAGGCGGTGCGGCCCACCAGCGTGGCCCGGACGCCGGACTCGCTGCAGGGCTCGCTGACGGATGAGCAGTTGTCCTTGTACCGGCTCATCTGGCAGCGGTTCATGGCGAGCCAGATGGCGGATGCCGTGGACCGCGTCGTCGCGGTGCAGATCGCCGCCGGGCGCTTTGGCCTGAAAGCCAATGGGCGCACCAGCCTCTTCGCCGGGTGGACGAAGGTCTATCACGAGACTGAGGAGAAAGACGAGAAAGACACAGCAGCCGAGGAGAGCGCGGAGCAAGCCGGGGCGCTGCCGCCTCTGACCGTCGGCGAGCCGCTGGCGCTCGTCGGCTGCGAGCCGGCCCAGCACTTCACCAAGCCGCCGCGCCGGTATACCGACGCGTCGTTGGTGAAAATGCTCGAAGAGCTGGGCATCGGGCGCCCCAGCACGTACGCGCCCACCATCCAAACCATCGTGTCGCGGGACTACGTGCGGCGCACCGGCGGCAGCCTGGTGCCGACCGCCTTGGGCCGGCTGGTGACGGACCTGCTGACCGAGCATTTTCCCGAGGTGATGGACGTCAAGTTCACCGCCCACATGGAAGAAGAGCTTGACCGGGTGGAAGAGGGGGATGTGTCGTGGGTGTCCGCCGTGCGGGATTTTTATACGCCGTTCTCCGTCCGCGTGGCCGCCGCCCAGGAGCAGATGAAAGAGGTGAAGCGGGACGTGGTGCCCACCTCCTACGTCTGCGACAAGTGCGGCAAGCCCATGGTGATTCGCTGGGGGCGGTTCGGGCAGTTCCTGAGCTGCTCGGACTACCCCGCGTGCAAGAACGCCAAGTCCGTGCCCACCGGGATCATGTGCCCCCAGCCCAACTGCGGCGGCGATCTCGTCGAGCGGCGCGCCAAAGGCCGCATCTTCTACGGCTGCTCGAAATACCCCGCGTGCACCTACACCACGCGCCGCCTGCCGTCCGCCTCCGGCGCGCCTCCGGGATCCGCCGGCTCCGCTGACATCGCCGATGAAGATTCCGCCGGCGCGGGTCAGGACGCGCCGTGATGCAGAAACGATAACGGCCGAATGGACGCCTGACAACCATCCATGGATGTGCTCGCGCTCTCCCGGTTGCAGTTTGCCTTCACCATCGCTTTCCATTACATCTATCCGCCGCTCAGCATCGGGCTGGGGCTGCTGCTGGTCTGCATGGAGGCGGCCTACCTGCGCACGCGCAAACCGCTCTACCGGCAGATGACGAAATTCTGGGTGAAGGTCTTCGCGCTGACCTTCGCGATGGGTGTGGCGACCGGCATCGTGATGGAGTTCGAGTTCGGCACCAACTGGGCCACCTACTCCCGCTATGTCGGCGACGTTTTCGGCAGCGCGCTGGCGGCGGAGGGCATCTTCGCCTTCTTTCTGGAATCAGGATTTTTGGCGCTGCTGCTGTTTGGGTGGGACCGCGTCGGGCCGACGCTGCACTTTTTCTCGACGGTGATGGTCGCCCTGGGCTCGATGTTCAGCGCCGTCTGGATTGTGGCGGCCAACTCGTGGATGCAGACGCCGGCCGGTTTTCACGTGGTGGGGGAGGGGATGCAGGCGCGCGCGGAGATCACCGATTTTTGGGCCATGGTCTTCAACCCCTCCTCGATGGACCGCCTCAGCCACGTCGTGCTGGGCTGCTGGCAGGCCGGCGCCTTCCTGGTCTTAAGCGTCAGCGCGTACTACTTGTTGCAGGGCCGGCACCAGGCGTTTGCGAAAGCCTCGATGAAGATCGCGCTCTGCCTGGCCATGGCCGCGTCCGTGCTGCAGCTCGTCACCGGTCATCAGAGCGCGGTCACCGTCAGCCGCCATCAGCCGGCCAAGCTGGCCGCCTTCGAGGGGCACTATCCGTCGTCGGCCCCGGGCGACCTCCACCTCTTCGGCTGGGTTGATGAGGCTGAGGAAACGGTCTCCGGCCCGCGCCTGCCGCGGGGCCTGAGCTGGTTGGTGCACGGCAACCCGCGGCAACCCGTCACGGGTCTCCAGGCGTTTCCGCCGGCGGACCGGCCGCCGGTCAATGCCACGTTCCAGTGCTTCCATGCCATGGTGGCCATCGGGCTCGGGTTAATTGCTCTGAGCGTCCTGGGCGTGTGGCATTGGTGGCGGGGGAGCCTCTGGACCACGCGTTGGCTGCTGTGGTTGTTCGTGTGTGCGGTGTTGGGGCCCCAGTTGGCGAATCAGCTGGGCTGGCTGACGGCCGAGCTGGGCCGCCAGCCCTGGATCGTATACGGACTCTTGCGCACGTCCGAGGGGCTCTCGCGCACCGTGACGGCCAACATGGTGTGGGCGTCGCTGCTCATGTTCACATGCATCTATGTGCTGCTCTTCGCGCTCTTCATCTTCTTGCTCGACCAGAAGATTCGCCAAGGGCCGGACGAAGCAGAGCCGGCTGACCTCTATCGGCGCCATGCGCAGCCTGTGTGATCTCAACACGGTGTGGTTCGGCCTGGTGGGCTTTCTGCTCATCGGCTACGCGATCCTCGACGGGTTTGACCTGGGGGTGGGCGGCTTGCATCTCTTCGCCCGCGGCGACCGCGAGCGGCGGACGATGCTCAATGCCATCGGCCCGGTGTGGGACGGCAACGAGGTCTGGCTCGTCACCAGCGGCGGAGCCCTCTTCGCCGCGTTTCCCGAAGTTTACGCCACGGTGTTCTCCGGGTTCTATGTGGTCTTTATGCTGCTGCTGGCGGGCCTGATCTTCCGCGCGGTGGCGATTGAATTCCGCAGCAAGCAACCGATGGGCTGGTGGCGCCGGGCGTGGGACGTGAGCTTCAGCCTCAGCAGCCTGCTCTGCAGCCTGCTCATCGGGGTGGCCCTGGGCAACATCGCGCAAGGCATCCCGCTGGATGCGCGGCATGAGTACGCCGGCACCGTGCTGGACCTCCTGCGGCCCTACCCGCTGCTGATCGGCGTGACGACCGTCGCCCTGTTTCTGATGCATGGTGCCATCTACACGGTGATGAAGACCGAAGGGGCCTTGCGCGATCGGGCGCGTATCTGGGTGCGCTACACGATCATCGGCTTCATCATCTGTTATGCGATTACGACGATGGCAACCTTGCTCTATGTGCCGCACTTGGCTGAGCCCATCCGGATCAGACCGTGGCTGTTCGTGCTGCCGCTGGGCGCGCTGCTCGCGATTGCGAACGTCCCTCGGGAGATGTTCTATGGCCGCGACTTCCAGGCGTTTCTGTCCTCGTGCGCGGCGATCGCGTTCCTGCTGATCCTATTGGGGGTCGGGATGTACCCGTATCTCGTGCGCGGCTCCCCCGACCCGGCGCACAGTCTGACGGTCTATAACGCCGCGTCATCCCCCAAGACCCTGGGCATTATGCTGATCATCGCGTGCTTAGGGATGCCGCTCGTCTTGACCTATACCGTCGCGATCTACTGGATTTTTCGCGGGAAAGTGCACATGGACCATCTGAGTTACTAAGGTGAGCGCAAGCGGACCGCCGGGCGGTATAATCAGCACATGATGCACCAGGATGGGAACCGCACCGCATGACGGCGCCGCAAGCGATTGAGCGGTTCCTCCATTACCTCAGCGTGGAGCGCAACGCCTCGGAGCACACGTGCCGCAATTACCGCGATGACCTGGCGCGGTTCTTTCGGTTTCTCGGCCATCGCCGGCTGCAGACCATCACCCCGTTGGATGTCCGGCGGTTCCTGGCCGGCCAGAGCGAGCGGTACACCAAGCGCACCATGGCCCGGCGCCTCTCCTGCCTGCGCAGCTTCTTCCGGTTCTGCTGCCGGGAGCGCGTGCTGGAGCAGAACCCGGCGTCCGTGGTCCCGACGCCGCGCCTGGAGCGGCGGCTGCCGAGCTTTTTGGATGAAGCCCAGGTGACCCGATTCGTGCAGCTGCCGGCCTCTGACACATGGCAAGGGCTGCGCGACCGCGCTATTCTCGAAGCGCTCTACTCCACCGGCATCCGGGTGAGTGAATTGGTGGGGGCGAACTTGGAGGACATGGATGAGGTGTCCGGCACGCTGATGGTGCGCGGCAAAGGCAAACGCGAGCGGCTCTGCCCGATCGGCCGCACCGCGCTGGCGGCGATTCGGCAGTATCTCGCCAAACGCCCGAAGAACCTGAGCGCGCCGCGCGCGATCTTCGTCAGCCAAAAGTGCTCGCGCCTGACCGTGCGCCAGGTGGACCGGCTCTTCGCGCGCTACATCACGCAAGCCGGGCTGCCCGCCTCGCTCAGCCCGCACAGTCTGCGGCACACGTTTGCCACGCACCTGCTGGACCGGGGCGCGGATTTGCGCAGCGTGCAGGAATTGCTGGGCCACCAGAGCCTCTCGACGACGCAGATCTATACGCACATCACGCCGCAACGCCTGAAGCGGGTCTACGAGCAGGCGCATCCGAGGGCGTAACAGGAGAGTCCATGCAGGCATTCTCATCAGTGAAGGGCTGGATGGTCGCGGTGGTGCTCCTGGGCACGATGGCCTACGCCGTGGCCGAAGACCTCACCCTCACGACCTACTATCCTTCCCCCCGCGGGGTCTACAAAGAACTGCGCGCCAGCGGGGACGTGGCCATTGGGACGACGAGCGCCCCTGACGCCCGGCTCCAGGTGATCGGGAGTCTCATTCCCCCCGGCGTGGCGCTGCATGTCATCGGCAGCGGCGGCACGACGACGCTTCAAATTGATGACAACCCCGGCGGAGACACCAGCCCCTTCCTGATCAACAGCGCCGGCGACGTCGCCATCGGCACCACCGACCCTGGGGGCTACAAACTGCGGGTGCTGGGGAGTTCGGCCCGGTTCGGCACGACGGCGACGGACACCTTTACCTTCACCAACAGCCGCATCGGGATCGGCACCACGAATCCCTCCCAGGCGTTGGACGTCGAGGGACAAATCCGCGTCCGCGGCGGCAGTCCGGCGACAGGAAAAGTGCTCACAGCCCTGGACGACACGGGAACCGCCGCCTGGCAATCCGCCGGCAGCACCTTTCCAACGGGCATGATCGCCATGTTTAACGCCGCCTGTCCGCTCGGCTGGACGAGGTTGGCGGCGCTGGATGGACGGTTCCCGCTGGGAGGCGTCACATACGGCACCACGGGGGGTGGCGCCTCGCACACGCATAATTTTGCGGCGCCGACTCCGGGAAGCAATACCGCATCGGCACCCATTGGTTCAGCCAGTTACCCGGTCGCGCCATATACGTATTATTCGTTCGCGGGGCCGGGGGCATTCGGCAACACGGCGACCACCGGTCTGCCGACCGCCGCAAGCTCCGAACTGCCTCCGTATCTCACCGTGATTTGGTGCCGGAAAGATTAATGCGGAAGCTCCAAGAAGAACGGGAGTTGGTCTTGACGTCCAAAGGCAAACCCATCGGGTTGCTGGCGCCGTTGGATGAGGCCTCTTTCGAACGCACCCTCCGGGTGTGGCGTCAAGCTCGCGGGATGGCGGCGCTGGCCGAACTCCAGCAAGAGGCGAAGCGGAAGGGGCGTGCCGGCGGCGCACCTCCTGGCACCTTCCAGGTGAAACAAAGAGAGCGTGGCTGATGCGAGACGTCATTCGGTCTGGCTGGCTCGTTCTTGTGGTGTTGTTAGGCACCCTGACCTACGCGCTGGCCGAAGACCTCACGCTGACCACCTACTACCCCTCGCCCCGCGGGGTCTACGAAGAACTGCGCGCCAGCGGGAATATGACGGTGGGCACCAGCACTCCCTCTCTGACTCCTGAGAGTTCCATCCCGCGCATCTATGTGGTCGGCAATAACTTCAACCCCACACTTCGAGTGGACGATGAGGTCGTCAGCGGTGGAGATCCTGACCCCTTCCTGATTAATAGTGACGGCGACGTGGCTATCGGCACCACCAGTCCCGGCGGTTATAAGCTGCGGGTGCAGGGCGCATCAGCCCGGTTCGGGATGGGAACTGCCGATGCGGTCACGTTCCTCAACGGCCAGGTAGGCATTGGGACCACAAGCCCACACGCGAAATCACTCCTCGATCTCTCCTCGACGTCCAAAGCCGTCCGCCTGCCTGGGCTCGATGACCAGGCGCGTGATGCGCTTGGTGCCAGCGGGGCGGCCGATCGAGGCTTGATGATTTATAACACTCAGGCGAAAGAAATGCAGGTGTACGACGGCTCCACCTGGAAAAGCGCCAGCGGCGTGTCGCATGGGCTGCAAGTGTTTAACGACCATGGCACCTTTACCGTCCCGGATGGGGTGAGTCAAATCACGTTGGAAATGTGGGGGGCCGGCGGCGGGGGCGGGATTACGCCGGGGTTCGGTTCGGGCGGCGGCGGGGGTGGGTTCGGAAGAGGACTCGTCTCCGTCCTGCCAGGGACGTATACGGTCACGGTGGGAGTCGGTGGAGCCCCGGCGGTGGGCGGCGGCAACCCGAATGGCACGGCGGGAGGAAATAGCCAGTTCTCAGGACCCGGCGTCAATCACCTTGCCTATGGAGGAGGCCCGGGAGCGGCCGGTCCCGGTGCTGGGGGCAGCAGCACGCTGCCGGTGGTCATTGCCGGGCAAACCGGGCAGACGTACCAGGAGGGCGGCCCTGGCAATGGCGGTGCAGGGGGCAATGGCGGCGCCGGCGGTGTAGCGGACGCGAATGAGAATGGGGTAGCGCCCGGAGGCGGGGGCGCTGGAGGGCGGAATGTTAGCGGGGACATGGCCGGGACTGGCGCCCGAGGCAAGGTGGTGATTTCGTGGTAATGAGGTGGCTCGCGTATGAATTCCTGCTCGTCCTCGCGCTGATCGGCTATCTGCCCAAGGCGCTCTGGCGGCGGCGGCTGCCGCATCGCGGCTGGTGCATGCGGCTGGGCCGCTATCCTGAGGCGGTCCGGCGGCGCCTGCAGTCGCCCGCGATCTGGGTGCATGCGGTCAGCGTCGGGGAAGTGATGGCCGCGCAGCCGCTGATCCGCGAGCTGGCGGCCCAGCATCCGCGCGACACCGTGGTCCTCTCGACGGTGACACCCGCCGGCTTCGAGGTTGCCACGAAGGCTTTGGGAGAACGCGGGGTCGTCATCTACGGGCCGCTGGATATGCGCTGGACGGTTCGCCGCGCGATGCGCGCGATCCGGCCGCGCGTGTTGGTCTTGGTGGAATCCGAGTTGTGGCCTGTGATGGTGGCGCTAGCCTCGGAGCAGGGCGTGCCGGTCGTCGTGGTCAACGGCCGCATCTCGGAGCGGGCCTTCCGCCGGTATCGCCTGGTGCGGCCCTGGCTGGCCGGCATGCTCTCGCAGGTCGCGGGGTTTTTCATGCAGTCCGACGTGGACGCCGAGCGCATCCGGGCGATGGGCGCGCCCGCCGATCGGGTTCGCGTGATGGGCAATTTGAAATGGGACGCCGGCCTGCTCAACCTTCCCCAGGCGGCGGAGCTGTCGGCGCTGGCCTCGCGCTTGGGGCTGGCGCCGGGGACGGACGTGATGGTCGCCGGCAGCACGCACCGGGGCGAAGAGGCGGCCGTCGTGGAGGCGTGGCAATCCGCGCGCCGCGACGGGCGCCCGCTGCGGCTCATCATCGCCCCGCGCCATCGGGAGCGCGTGGATGAGGTCGAGCAGCTTCTCCGGTCGCGCGGCGTGCGCGTGGCGCGGGTGTCCGCGCCGGATGCCGCCGGCCCGTGGGAGGCGGCGATCGTGGATACGATGGGCGAGCTGCCGCGCTATTACGCGCTGGCCACGTTGGTCTTCGTCGGCGGTTCCTTGATTCCGCATGGGGGGCAGAACCCGCTGGAGCCGGCCAGCCTCGCCCGCCCGGTGGTGTTTGGGCCGTTCATGGAAAACTTTTCTGCCATTGCCCAGGCATTATTGGACGCGCAGGCGGCCCGCCAGGTTCGCACCGGCGAAGAGCTGGTGCGGGTGTTCGCAGAGCTCTTGGCGGCTCCCGTGGAAGCCCAGGCGATGGGGGCGCGGGCGCAGGCCTTGGTCAGGCAGGTGCAGGGCGTGGCCAAGCGCACGGCAGATCAGCTTCAACCCTTAATTTCCCAGCACGTTACGTAAATCCACTCCACCTCCTGCTGGACAGTCTTCGCTCCCGCGCCGTACAATAGAGACTAATGAGAAAGTCCCTCCACGATGCGTGGTGGCGGATCGCGACCACGCCTCCCCGGTCGTTGTCTGAGCGGTTGCTTGCCGGAACCTTGCAGAGCGGTGTCGGGATCTACCAATGGGGCGTGGGCGCGAAGAACCTGGCCTACGACCACGGGTGGATCCGCCCCGCGCGGCTGCCGCGCCCGGTCATCAGTGTCGGCAATCTGACCGTCGGCGGAGCGGGGAAGACGGCTTGCGTGGCCTGGCTGGCGGAGAAGCTGCGCGGCGCGGGCAAGCGCGTGAGCGTGCTCTCGCGAGGCTATGGCGGCACGGTGGCGACCCCGGCGGTGCTGCTGCAGCACGAGGGAGCGCTGCAGCTCAACGGACGGCCCGCCGCTGAGGCGGACGGTCTGCCGGATGAGCCCCAATTGTTGGCCAAGGCGCTGCCGGGGGTGCCGGTGCTGATCGGCGCCCGGCGCGAGCAGACCGGATGGCTGGCCATCCAGCAGCACCACGCGGACGTGCTGGTGCTGGACGACGGGTTCCAGCATCGCCGGCTGCACCGGGATTGCGATCTGGTCGTGGTCCAGGCCCGGATGCCGCTCGGCGGGTGGCCGTTGCTGCCGCGGGGGCCGATGCGCGAACCCTTGACGTCCTTGCGACGGGCGGACGCCATCATTCTCACGAAATCGGACCAGTCGCTGCCGGTGCTCGGGGCGCTGGAAGAGCGGTTGAGGGCGATCAACCCGGACGCGGTGATGGCGGCGGCGGTGCACGAGCCGGCGGTGTTGGTGGACGCTGTCAGCGGAGCCGAGCGGCCGGCGGCTGAGGCCGCGCGATTGCAGGCGCATCTGCTCTCCTCCATTGGAGACCCGGAAGGGTTCGAGCAGACGCTGCGGCGGCTGGGCGCGACGGTGCTGTCGCACACGGTGTATCCCGACCACCATCCCTACACGGCGGAGGACTGGCGGACGCTGGCCGCGTCCGGCTCCGGCGGGGACGGGTGGATCACGACGGAAAAAGACCTGGTGCGGTTGGGGCGGTTCGTGCGCGCTGAGCCGCCCCGCCGGGGCCGGGTGTGGGTGTTGCGGGTGCGGATGCGATTCCTCAGCGGGGAACAGGACGTGGATGATCGATTGGCTCGCGTGTGTGATCGTTAGAGTCGTCGGCTGGCTCCTGTGCCGCCTGCCGCCGGGCGCGTGCGTGCGCCTCGGCATGGGGCTGGGCTGGCTGGCCTCGTGGGCGCAGCCCAAGCGGATGCGGGTGGGCGTGCAGAATCTGCGCGCGGCCTACGGGGAGCGTCCGATCCCCCCACCCGTCGCCTCGCCGCAGGCGACCGTCGGCCATCAGGCCGACGTTGCCGCTTCGCGGCACGCGACGGGTGGGGGGATGACCCCGGCGCGCGCCGCGCGGATGGCGCGCCAGGTGTTCGCGCAGCTGGGGGCCGGCTTCATGGAAATGCTCCGGCTGCCCGCGATCGACCAGGCCTACGTCGAGCGGTACATCCAGTTTCAGCACTTGGAGCATTACACGGCCGGGCAGCGCAGCGGACGCCCCGTCATTGTCCTGACGGGGCATCTGGGCAACTGGGAGCTGTGCTCCATCGCCGGCGCGTTGGCCGACATGCCGGTGCTCGCCGTGGCGCGGGCGCAGGACAATTTGCCGCGGCTCTATCGGCTGCTGGTGTCCTACCGCGAGTCCAAAGGCTGCCGGATTGTCCACAAAGGCGGAGCGGTGCGCCAACTGCTGCGCGCCTTGCACCGGCGGGAGGTGGTGGCCATCGTCGCCGACCAGGCCAGCCGCCAGGGCCGGTTCGTGGAGTTCTTCGGCCGCCCGGCGCTCTTTGCCTCCGGGCCGTTTGAGATGGCGTGGTCCGCCAACGCGCTGCTGCTGCCGGTCTTCATCCATCGCGTCCGCGGCGCCTATCATCGGATCGAATTCGAACCGCTGATGGATCTGCGGGAGCTGGCCCAGGACAAATCAGCGGGGGTCCGGCAGGGGATCGAGCAGTTTGCCGGCGTCCTGCGCCGCCACATCGAGCGCGATCCGGCGCAGTGGCTGTGGCTGCATAAGCGCTGGAAGCATACGCCCACGCGCCGCGTGCTGGTCCTCAGCGATGGGAAGCTGGGGCATGTGAAGCAGTCGTTCACGGTGCTGCAGGCCATCGCCGAGCACGTGGAAGATTGCCGGGAGCAGGTGGTGGAGGTGCGCTATCGCTCCCGCGCGCATCGCGCGCTGGCCGTCGCCTGGGCCGGGCTGATGCCGGGCGCCTTCGGGGCGTGGTGGTGCCTGCGGCGCGTTCTCACTGCGGCCTCCTGGACCGAGGTGGCCGCCGCCGGCGCGGATCTCGTGATCTCCTGCGGCGCGGCCACCGCGCCGGTGGCGCGCCTGGCGGCCTCGGCGAACGGCGCCAAAGCCATCGTCATCATGAACCCCGCGCCGGTGCCGCTGTCGCGGTTTGCGCTGGCGTTCGTGCCGGCGCATGACCGCGTGGAGACCAACGGCCACGTGGTCCGCACCCGCGGCGCGGTCAGCCGCGTCACGCCGGAGGGGCTGCGCTCGGCGCGGGAGCGGCTGCGGCGCCATCCGCAGTTTCGTCCGCCCGCCTCGTCGGCCTGGGAAGCGCGGCCGATGGTGGCCCTCATCTTCGGCGGCGACACGGACCTGTATCAGATGACGACCAGCTTTGCCGAGGCGCTGGTGCGCCAGGTGCTCGCGGTGTGCGAGGCGCATGATCTGGGCTGCCTGGTGACGACGTCGAGGCGCACGCCGGCGGCGGTCGAGCAGTTGTTGACGGAGCGCTTGGGGGCGCATCCGCGCTGCTGGCTGCTGTTGCGCGCCGGCCGCGATCCGCTCCAGGGCACGCTCGAGGGCATGCTGGGCTGGGCCCGGGTGGCGGTGGTGACCGGGGAGAGCGTCTCGATGGTGTCGGAAGCGTGCGCCAGCGGGTGCCACGTGATCGTCGTTGAGCCGCCGCTGCGCCGCCACGGGGCCCGGCGGCTGCCCAAGCCGCGGCGCCTGGTGCAGGAGCTCTCGCGCGAAGGCTACCTGCATCTGCACCCCCTGCCGGAAGTCGGGCACGCGGTGCGGCGCTGCTTGTCCGAGGAGCAGCCGCCGCGCCGGCTCGATACCTACGCGCAAGTCCGCGACGCGGTCAAGCGTGTGCTGTAACGTTGGGACGACGGAATTGGGCATTCGGTCACGTGGTTCGTTACGGCTTTCGGTAACGGTTATCGGTTCAAGACGTGGGCCGATAGCCCATTGCCGTCACGTATGACGTGACCCCCAGCCGACAACCATGCCATACGGTAACTCATGCATGTCCTCCAGTTAATCCCAACCCTTGATGTCGGGGGGGTGGAGCGGGGAGTGCTGGATCTCACCGGCGCCCTGGTCGCCCAGGGCCATCAGGTGACCGTGGTCTCCGCCGGCGGCAGCTTGGTGGACGGATTGCGCCGCATGGGCGCGCAGCATGTGACGCTGCCGGTCCAGCAGAAGTCCCCGACGGCGATTTGGCGTGCCATCCCGGCACTCACCGAGCTCATTCGCTCGACACAGGTTGACCTCGTGCATGCGCGCTCCCGCGTGCCGGCGTGGAGCGGCTATTTCGCCGCGCGCCGCGCCGGGGTGCCCTTCGTGACCACCTGCCACGGCTTCTACAACGCGCACCCGGCGTCCCGCGTGATGACGTGGGGCCGCGTGGTGATCGTGCCCTCGACGGCGCTGGCCCGCTACCTGGTGCAGGCGTTTCATCTCCCGGTGGAGCGGGTGCGCGTCATTCCCCGCGGCGTGGACCTGGAGCGGTTTGTGTTCCGCGGCGCGGACGCCGCCGTCACGGCGCCCAGCGGCGGGGAGCGGCGTATCGGCATCATCGGCCGCCTGACCGCGCTCAAGGGCCACGCCGTCGCGATCCGCGCGTTGCACCAATTGCGCCAACAGCGCCTGCCGGTGCGGCTGTGCATCGTCGGCGATGCGCCCGGTCCCTCCCGGCTGCGGGAGCGGTTGGAGGCGCTGGCGCGGTCCCTCGGCGTGGAGCGCGCCATCGAATGGCAGGGGATTCGCCACGATGTGCCGCAGGTGCTCGCGTCGCTTGACGTCATCGTGGCGCCGTCGGTGTACCCGGAGTCGTTCGGCCGCAGCCTCATTGAGGCGCAGGCGGTCGGGGTGCCGGTGGCGGCCTCGGATCTGGGGGCGTTTCCGGAGCTGGTGCAGGACGGCGACACCGGGTTGCTGGTCCCGCCCGGTGACCCCACGCGCCTGGCCGGAGCCGTGGCCCGCCTGCTCGGCGATGCCCCCCTCCGCCGGCGCGTGGTGGAGCAGGCCCGCCATCGCGTGGAAACCGCCTACGCTTTGCCGCGCATGGTGGAGGAGACGCTGCGGGTCTATCAGGATTGCGTGACCACCCCGCGCATCCTGGTGTGGAAACTCAGCGCCCTCGGCGATGCGGTGCTGGCCGGCCCCAGCTTGCGGGCGATCCGCCGCCGGTTCCCGCATTCGACGATCCATCTCGCCGCCGGCCGCGCCGTCTACGAGGTGTTCGCCCGCTGCCCCTACGTGAACGAGGTCGTCGTGTACGATCCGGCGCGGAAAGACCGCGCCTGGGCCGCCAAGTTCCGATGGATCCGCCGGCTGAAGCGCACCGCCTACGATCTCTCTATAGATTTACAGAACAGCCGCTGGACGCACGCCGCCTCCTGGCTGGCCGGCATCCGCATGCGGCTGGGCTACGCCCGGCGATGGGCCCGGGCCTTGAACCAGCCCGTTCGCTTGCCGGCGGAACCGCTGGGCCCCGTCGCGCACCAGCACTATTTGCTCAAGGCCGGAGGCATCGTGCCGGACGGCGAGGCGTTGGAACTCTGGCCTTCGGACGCCGATGACGCCGCCGCCGACGGTTTGCTCCGCGAGGCCCAGATCCCGCCCGGGGCGCCGATCGTCGGCATCCATCTCGGCGGAAGCGGCCGGTGGGTGACCAAGCGCTGGGACTTGGACCGGTGGGCGGCCTTGTGCGATACGCTGGCGGCTGAGGGCATCCAGGTGGTGGTGACGGGACATGCCTCGGAGCGGCCCATGGGCGACGCGCTGCTGCGCTTGACCCACGCCCGGCCGCACGTCCTCATCGGCCGCACGCGGTTGATGGAGCTGGCCTGCCTGATCAAGCGCTGCCGGGTCTTCATCACCGGCGACTCCGCGCCGCTCCACCTGGCCGCCGCGGTCGGCACGCCGACCCTGGCCCTGTTCGGCCCGACGGACCCGCAGCGGCATGTGCCGCCCTCCGCCCATCTGCGCGTGCTGTACAAGCGGGTGTTTTGCAGCCCCTGTTATTCCCCCCGCTGCCGGACGATCACCCATGCGTGCATGAAACGTATTACCGTCGAGGAAGTCTTCACTGCCACGAAACAACTCTTGCAGCATACAGCCAGCCGCCAGCCGACAGCACACAGCAGACAGCAGACAGAGGAAACGCCGTCGTAATGAAATGCCTGTGTGCTGTCTGCTGTGTGCTGTGTGCCGGTTTCCTGTGTGCTGTCTGCTGTGTGCTGTGTGCTCAAATGTACCCATGCGCATCCTCCAGCTGACCTCGCATCTGAACGTCGGCGGCGTGGCCGGCCACGTCGTGACGCTCTCCGAAGGCTTGCAGCGGCGCGGGCACGACGTGGTGGTGGCCGCGGAGTCCGGCACCCTGCTGCGGCGGTTGTGGGCCAAGCAGATCCCCCACTGGGCGGTCCCGTTGAAGACCAGCGCGGAGTTCAGCCTCCCGGTCTTGTGGGCGTGGCACACGCTTCGGCAGAAGCTTCGCGCGGAGCGGTGCGCCGGCCGTCCGGTTGCGCTGATCCATGCGCACACCCGCGTGGCCCAAGTGGTGGCGGCGGCGCTGCATGGGTGGACCGGCATTCCGTATCTGACGACCTGGCACGGATTCTTTACGCCGCGCCTCTCGCGGCGATGGTGCCCGTGCATGGGCGCGCGGACGATTGCGATCAGCGAGCCGGTGGCGGACCATCTGCGCCGGGATTTTCATCTGCCGGCTGAGCGGATCCGCGTCGTGCCGCATGGCGTGGATGTCGAGTGGTTTCAATCCCGGGATGCCGAGGAGATCGCGGAGCTGCGCCGCCGGCTTCAGCTCGGGCCGGGGCCGGTCATCGGCACCATTTCGCGCCTGGTGCGCGACAAGGGGGTCGAGCAGGTGGTGGTGGGGTTCCAGCAGGCGCAGGCCCGCGTGCCGTCCGCGCAGCTCCTCATCGTCGGCGATGGGCCGGACCGGGCGCGGCTGCAGCAGCGGATTGCGCAGTTGGGGGTGGCATCGTCGGTCCGGTTGGCCGGCACCTTGCCGGACACGCGCGCGGCATTGGCGCTCATAGACGTGTTCGTGTTCGCGCCGGCGACGAAGGAAGGCTTCGGGTTGTCGCTCCTGGAAGCCATGGCAAGCGCCCGGCCGATTGTGGCGATCCAACAGGGCGGGGGGTCCTCCTGGGTGGTGGAGGAGAGCGGAGTGGGCATTCGAGTGGGGCCGTCGGATCCGGAAGCGCTGGCGGAGGCGATCCTGCGCCTGTTGCGCGACGGCGCGTTGGCTGGACAACTGGGCCGCGAGGCGCAGGCCGTCGCCGCGACCCGCTACCCTCTGGAGCGCGAGTGTGAGCAGGTCGAGCGGGTGTATGCCGAGGT
Source organism: Candidatus Omnitrophota bacterium (assembly GCA_016190215.1). Taxonomy (GTDB): domain Bacteria; phylum Omnitrophota; class Gorgyraeia; order Aquiviventales; family Aquiviventaceae; genus JACPRA01. Next base: position 91 of record JACPRA010000021.1, on the reverse strand, counting down.
GCTGGCGGAGGGAGCGACATGAGCGGGGGGCAGGGGGCAGGAGACAGGGGGCACGGGAACTTCATTTTACCCCCTCCCCTTGCCCCTTGCC
>JACPRA010000018.1 GCA_016190215.1 Candidatus Omnitrophota bacterium | reverse complement strand
TTATTAGGTGGAGCAAAGAGGGCCTAGAAGGCGGTGTTGGTGAGGGGTTTTTAGAGGGTTAAAACGACGTGCTGGTCTTGAATGGCCACCGGAATGGCCGTCAAACAGAAGCTGGGATCCGGCACGGAGCGGCCGGTGAGCAAGTTAAACGTCCAACCATGGCGCGGACAGGTGATTTCTTCTCCCTGCCGCTTGCCGAAGCGTAAGGGGGCCCCGGCGTGCGGACACCGGTCCGCATAGGCCACCAGCTGCCCCTGGATGCGGCCGATCAAGACGGCCCGATCGCCGGCCTGAATGGCCTTCAGGCCCTCTACAGGCAGCTCAGAAGCCCCACAGACGGCCTGCGGCTCAGCCATGGCTGCTGCTGGAGAGGCAGGAGCGGTCAATAATGCCCGTAATCAGCCCCCAAGGGGTGAAGAGCTTGAACAGCAGCGGCAGGCGCCGCTCGTCCGCGCTGACATACACGTGCATGCGGCCGCGTTTGATGAAAATGCCTTTGAAGGCGGCGTGGGGCTCGATCAGCAGGCTGGGAATGACGCCGCGCCGGCGCATCTCCAGCATCAGCGGCCGGACCGGCTCGAAGGTCGTGTGATAGATCTTTTCATCGGAATACATGGGCAGCGTAATCGGCTGGGAGGGGTCGGTGTATTTGACCCGAAGCCAATAGAAGGCGCTGACGATGTCCTGTACGTCGGCTGGGATGGGGACTTCCTTGGTCGAGCCGTTGAGTTCGGAGTGGTAGGTGGCCAGCAGCCGGTCGTAGTCGAACGTCACGGTTTCATCCGCCCGGTAGTTCCCTTCCCGCTGGTGTTTTTCAAATTGCAGCGGCTGGAGGGTCTCGGCGTCCAGGTAGGAGCGGATGGTGTCGTGGACCGGATAGAAGGTGGAGAGGACGGAGTTCGTCCGGCCTTCCGCCTCGATGTAATACGCCGGGCGGTCTTGGAACTCGACCAGGCTCTTGACCTCGATCCAGCCGTGGCCGACCGGGATGCCCAGCCAGCGCCCGTGAAATTTCAGCCGTTCGCCGACCCGCAGCACGCCGCTTGGCGGGGCGATCGGCACCGCGTGCGCGGCGATTTCCGTGGCCTCAGCGGCCTCATCAACATCGGCCTGAGCCGGACCGGCACCGGTCCAGCTCGCCGCCGCCAGGATCGCCAGCGAAAGGACGAGGCGATGCGCGAAGCTATTCCCACGCGTAGTCTTGAAGCTCCATGCCTTCATAGGGTGAGGCGTAGCTCCCGGGAACCGGTATGGGGAACGTGACCACTTCGTAGGCGCCGATGACCAGGCGGGTGGCGGCCATCCCGAAGCCCTTCAGCAAGCCTCCGAACATGCCCGTGACCGGATTGGTCTCCTGCATGCCGAGATGGAAGTTTTTCGGGATTTCGATCCAACAGGTGACCACGTTGCTCGCGCCGCGCCCGAGCTTGTGGATGGGGTCTTGCGCGAACGCCGGCGAGGCTCCCAAGACGACGGCGGCCAGCAGCGCTGCCATTGCCATGCCCACACGTTTCATCGGCCAGCCTCCTTAGGGATTCGGCGTCCAGTCTCCGTGCGCATAGACGAACTCCGGCCTGACGAGCGGCGAAAAATCCGCCCGCGGAATTCCCACGGGAAATGTGAGCACCTCGAGGGCTCCCGCGATTTCACGCACGATAAACGCTCCACAGCCGTGCACCACGCCGACGGTCACGCCGGCCACTCCGCCATCGCGCTGGCTGACCAGGTACGGCGTCCGGAACAGCTCCAAGGGCCCCGTCAAGATGTTCGCCGCGCCTCGTCCAAGCTTGCGGCCGGCGCGCGACGGCCAGGTCGCCTCCGCCGCATTCGGGTCGTCGGCCGCCGCGGCGGTGGCGGCAACAGCCAAGAAGGCCGTGATGACAGCGAGCAGGCTGACGAGCCGTGTGGTGCGGCCGGCGGTGTGCGACATGGGCAGCTCTCTCCTAGGTTGAGGATGACTCGGTGGAGACGGCGCGCCACGGCCAACGGCTGACCAGCAACGCCAGCAACAGCAACGCGGCCCATCCGATCAGGCCGTTGACCATGCGGTGGCTTCCCATCAGCCAGACCGTGGACGGATCGTTGAATTCAATGAACATTTTGTTGACGCGCGCGAAATAGGCGAGCGACGCGTGCAGGCCGATGGCCAGGTAGAGCGAGCGGGTCCGCAGCGCCGCGGTCGCCAGGACCCATCCGAGGAGGAACAATCCGACCAGCTCGAAGCCGCTTTCCGGCCACACCATCTGGGGCCGCAGATGCACCACCGCGTACAGCAGGCTGCTCGCGGTGAGGGCGAACCAGCGGGAACAGGCCAGGAACTGCTGCAGCAAGTAGCCGCGGAACGTCAACTCTTCCAAGACCGCGACGAGCCCGATCGCCGGCACAAATGTGACCAGCGTCCGAATGACCCGCGCGGTATCCGTCCAGACCTCGATCCGGATTACGTCCAGCGCGTCATACGTTAGGGTGAGACATGACACCATCGCTACGCCGAGCACGATGCCGCTAGCGAGCGCTCCCCTGCCCTCGCGCCAGGGGCCCAGGCCGAGCGACCGGAACGGGTGCGGCTGGCGTCGAAACGTGTGCCACAGCACGAGGATGGCGGATACGGAGGCGCAGCGGCGGAAAATCTTCCACAACGGAAGGTCGTGAATCCAAATCCGGGCGACGCTGGAGATCAACAGGCTGAGGAGGGCGATCTTGATGCCGAACCCAAGCGCGCGGGCGAGACAGGCGATCCGAGGGCTCTTAATGAGCGCCGTTGGCGGACCCTCGCAGAAATTCGTCGAGCGACCGCTTCGCGTGCTCGTCATCCATGGGGACGGGCGGGTGCTTCATCGTCCAGGCGGAGATCGCCAATTGCGGGCCGGCCAACCGGCGGTCCCGCGCAACCCGGAGGCAGCGGATGGCGTCAATGACCATGCCCGCGCTGTTGGGCGAATCCTCCACCGAGAGCCGCAATTCCAACTCGATGGGGCAATCGCCGAATCCCCGGCCCTCGATGCGCAGGAAGCAAACCTTGCGGTCGTGCTGCCACGCGACGTAGTCACTGGGGCCAATGTGGATCGCGTCATCGGCCAAGCGGGTCGCCAGGGTGGTTTGCACCGCCTCGGTCTTGGAAATTTTCTTCGACCGGAGCCGGTCCTCATTGAGCATATTCAAGAAATCGGTGTTGCCGCCGACGTTGAGCTGGTAGGTGCGGTCCACTGTCGCGCCGCGCACCCGGAACAACTTGGTCAGCGTGCGGTGCAGGATCGTGGCCCCGATCTGCCCTTTCACATCGTCGCCGATGAGCGGGATGCCCCGCTGCGTGAACTGCCGGGCCCAGCGCGGCTCCGAGGCGATGAAGACCGGGATGCAATTGATGAGGCTGACCCCCGCCTCAAGGCAGGCGTTGGCATAGGCCTGCGTGGCCTGCTCTGAGCCGACGGGGAGATAGTTCAGCAGGATTTCAACGCCGGCATCGCGCAGGACGCGGGTGACATTCACCGGCTTGCGCTTGGCCACCACAAAGGTTCGATTGGCGGGATAGGCGGCCATATGGGGCGCCACGCCGTCCAGCACCGGGCCCATCTGCACCCGCACGCCGTACGCGGGAAGGCGCTTGACGAACCAGGTGGTGCAGTTCGGATCCGCCGCGCAGGCGGCTTCCAACGGCCGGCCGACTTTTCGGGCATCCACGTCGAAGGCGGCGACCACGCGGATGTCGGCAGGCCGGTACGGGCCGATCCGCGCGTGCAGCAGCCCGTCCCGCTGTCTCGAGGGTTTCGCGTAGTACGCGAAACCCTGCAGTAGTGATGTCGCGCAGTTGCCCACGCCGGCGATGGCAATACGAATGGGTTTCATGGGAGAAGAATTATTATACGCAACTACCGAGGAGAATACAACCGCCGGGCGCGAGGATCAGGCCGACCAAACGGCGGCGGCCTCGTCGCTGGGAATCCGCAGCAGCCAGGTGCCGTTCATCGGATGCTGTTCCACCGCCGTCTGTTCGTTGAACAGCGCGAGCCGCATCCGCGCCGACTGGCCGGCGTCCAACCCGGCTGGTTGGCGCGGGATCGCCACCTCCAAAATGCGCTGCCATCCGCAGGAGATCGGTGTCGGGCCGGCTGGGGTCAGCAGCTCCGCGCGCGTGGTCCCGGACGGCGCGCGGGAGATGCGGACGGTCGCCTGCCGGTCTGGAAAGTCAACCGCGACGCTCCAGGCAGCGTTTGGATCCAGGCGCGCTCGGTCGAAGTCCAGCCGGACGTAACAGTGCGTGGCATCGAACCCATACCAGAGCATCCGGAGGAGCTGTCCCGCGCGCTGCATGGCGCTGCCCTTCCGCAGGTCCAATGAGCCGGCGTAGAGCCATTCATAGTAGGTGGTTTCTAATCCATCGAGGGTGGGCGCAATCGCCGCGGTCGGCCACGGCAAGGCGGCCTCCGCCTTTACCTTGATCGGCACGCTCAGGGCGGCCGGCACCGGCTGTTGTAAAAACTGGTAGACGTTCGCGAGGTGGGCGCGGAAGAGCCGGTCGAATTCCATGTCCTGGACCGAGCTGTTGGTGTCGCCATACCACCACCACCAATCGCTGCCCTCGGCCGCCCAGAAACTCTTCCAGGCCGGCTCGTTCCGGCCGCGCAGCTGCCCGTCGGAGGGCGGGTCGTGAGCCAGCAAATCGGCTCGGACCGATGCCAACCGTTCCCACCCGTCATTTTTTTCCGGCTGGCCGATCCACGTGGAAAAATTCCCGCCGATCCACGAGCCGGCATGCAGGCGCGCCAGCGGCGGCTCCGTGCAGGCCGGGTGTTGATCGAGATATTCGCTGACGGTCACGACGCGAAACCGGTCATCGGCGGCGAGCGCGGTGTAGAGCTGCTGGAAAAACTGGTGCCCATCGCCGGGATAGTACTCCCACGCATTTTCGCCATCTAAAATAATGCTGACGAGGGCGGGATGCGGCGCTCCGTTGAATTGCTCCTGGATGGCCGCGCAGCGGGCCATGAAATCTTTCACGGCAGCCGCCGGCTCCCACTGGCTGTAAGTAAAGCCGATGAGATCAGACAGTTCGCGGTCGCGGAAGATCATGGACAGGCTCTGCCCGTCTCGGGTGAGCTGGTGGGGCCGGTAGAGCAGCGAGGGCGCGCGCGGGTGCTGCAGGCTCTTCCAGAGGATGTCTTCATCCGTGGCCATCCATCGCAGCTTGGCTGCCAGGGCCAGGCGCAGCATCTCTTCACTGACGCTGCCTTCAGAAGGCCACAATCCCGCCGGCGGCTTGCCGAAAATCTCCGTGTGCCGAGCCAGGGCGAGTTGCAGCTGCGTGCGGGCGTCTTCCGGATGGCGGAACGGCCGCGCCGGCAACGGCACGTGCGGAAGGGACTCGCGCGCGGATTGCAGGTCGCACAACAGCGGCAGGATCGGGTGGTAGTAGGGGGAGCACGTCAACTCGATCTGCCCGCGCTGCGCGGCGTGCTGGTAGGTCGGCAGGACCTCCCCCACCAGGCGCAGGTGGGCCTGCAGCACGGCGCGCTTGTCGGCCTCGGTAAAGCCCCTGCCCTTCCGTTCCAGGGCCGCCAGGGCGCGATCTTGAGACCGCAGCCAGGGGTCGATCCACGCCAGGTTAAACCACACCTGCAGATCCAGGTAGTCTTGCGTCTGGAAGCGCCGGATGGCCGCGGGCCAGGCCTCTTCCGGCACGGCGGCGCCGCGTTTCATCAACAGCTCGTGGTACCGGGCCTGGGGGACTATCATGCGGTCCCACGCCGCCAGAAAAAAGTTCTCTAGCACGAACCGTTTCTCCGGCTGCGTCAACTCGCCGGCAGGTTTGCTCGACAGGTCCAGAAAGCTGTCAGACAGGTTGTGCGGCGGCAGATAGGCCTGCAGTTGGTCAACGAGCGAGGGGACCAGATTAAACGTCTGGTGAAGCGTGGGGAACGCTTCCAGCCGCGTGACCATATCCACGTAGTCCTTGGCGGCATGGAGCCGAACCCACGGCATGAAGCACTCGCCGGTCCGCAGGTCGCGGTAGTACGGCTGATGCATGTGCCAGACAAACGCGAGATACACCGGGTGTGACATCAGGGGCTCACGCGCCTATTGTACCGAAAAAGCACAACCCCCTGCCTCGAATTCGAGGCAGGGGGTTGTGGCTTCGAACGATCCAACGAGCTTTAGAACTGGACCTTCACCGTGGTCACGACTTCCTGGGCGACGTTGTCAGACGCCGAGGTGTAGATGGAACCCGGGACGAAGAACCCGTACAGCAGCCCGAATTGCACATCTTCCGTGTAGTCATAGACCAGGTTGGTGTCCAACTCGGTCCCGGCAAAGCTCCTCCGGGGACCGTTAGCAACAGCCGTGCCGGCCGCGTTGGCCCGGAGTGCCCCGACATCCTGCCAGAAGAAGGTCAGACGGGAGGTCGCGGACAGGTCCTCGATCGGCTTCAACCCGCCCCAGAAGGAAATCTGGTTCTGGTTGGTGGCCGCAGAGGTGTCAAGCGCTTGGTCGGTGGCGTAAAAGCCCGCCCCGGTGTCGGTCTGGAATTCGCGCAGCGCAGTCGTGTAGTAGCCGCGAGCGATCGGATCCCAGCCGGCAATCCCGCCGTTGCCTTCTTTGCCGGACCAGAAGATCCACTCAGCCCCAGCCTTCGGGGTCATGGACACAGCGGTCCATGTGTATTCCAGGCCCAGGTCCAACGCCCACGCGCTGACGGAGCTGCCGGTTGGAGCGGTGGTCAGCGTACCAGTCGAGGCATCGGTTCCCCGTGTGCCGAATTGGTAGGCCAGCTCGCCCCAGGTGGATAAGCTTTCGACCGGCATGGTGCTGCCGCGGAAGCCGATGGTGTTGATGTTGCCGTTCTTGTTGATGTCCGGCGTGGTTCCGGCTTTGTCCAGCTTGTTGAGGTAGTAGGCTTCCAGCTCGGTGTTGGAGCCGATCTTGGTGCCGAAATTCACCCCTTGCAGCGTGATATCGTCGGAGATGCCGGCCGTGTTCTCATCCAGCTTGATGTAGACATAGTCCGCGGTCAGCGGCAGGTTCGAGCCGCCGAGGTTGGACAGGTCCAGCGTGGCCCGGATGGCATCGAACGCCGTGAACTCGGTGAACTCATTGGCCGTGATGGAAGACAAACGGTCATCCCCACCGACAATGCTCGGAAGGAGCGCGCTGCCCAACACGAAGCCCCGGCCCCACACGATAGGCTGGGCGCCGATGCGCAGAGTCAACGGAGAATAAAACAACTCTTTCAGCGTGACGTAGGCTTGGCTGATGTCAAAGCTGCCATCGCTACCGTTGCCATTGGCGTCAGTGCCGCCGGCATCGTTGTCCCAGTCCCGCTCGTTGGCCAACCGGATGAACGTCGAGACGTTCTCGGTGAGGTCGGCCCCGACATTCACGCCGGTGGTTGTCATGAAGAAATTATCCGTCGTGTCGAGACCCCCATCCCCGTTGGTGAGGTCCAAGTTTTCCCGGTGAAACATGCGGGACGTGATGTCGCCGCTGACCCGGACATTCTGGACTTCCGCAAACGCCGGCAGCGTCCAAGCCGCCAACAAGCCCAGAGAGACTACAAGTGCTAACGTAGCCTTCCGTCTCATGCGCTTCCTCCCTGTTGTTGCGCCATCACCACACTGACCCGAAAACAGATCGTCCAATCCATCGCAGCACGTCACATCTTTCATTACAAAAAGATTACGCCTGCGTAACATTCGTGGGTCAGCATACTGAGACGCTCCAATCTTGTCAAGAATTTTTTAGCAGGTTTTATGAAGCCCGTCGTTCTGTTACGCAACATTGAGCGGCACAATCGGCTACGGCGTGCGCGCGCTGAGCGCGAGCGTGACCATGTTGCTCGCGAGTTTCTGATATTCCATCACGACGGACAGGGCCTGACGCGGCCGGGTCCACCAGCGGTTGGGGTCGAACGGATCGTACGGCGTGGGCGCCGCCCAGACGGCGATGCGCAGCGGACTGAGCACGCGGCGGAAGATCAACCGGGCCCGGCGCGTCGCGGTTTTTGACGTGATGAGGACCAGGCTGGCGGGTGGGTGGTCCGCCAGTACGGCGCGCACGCGGCGCGCTTCGGTGATTGTGCCGTCCGCCGGCTCCGGCAGCACGCGCACCTGCGCGGGTGGCACGCCGGATGCGGCGAGGATGCGCAGCGGCCATGACGGCAAGTTCGGCTGAAGCAGCCCAAGGCGGATGAGTTCTCCCTCAGTGGGTTCCGGCGGCTCCGGGATCACAAGGATCGCATCCACGCGGCCCTGCTGATAGAGATCGCGCGCGGCCAAGGCGCGCCGGACCGGATCTCCGGAAAGCACCAGCGCCAGCTCGGCATGCTCCACGGGGTCTTGGACGATGAGGAAGTCTGCGGCGTGGCGGAGGGTGTAGACGGTGGTGCCTAACAGCGCGAAACAGGCTAAGACTAGTGCGAGTTTGCGAGGAAACGTTCTCATCTCAATAATGTGTTTCTGGGAGGAGTCGGCGCCTTCCGCTCCCCCGATTGCGATCGGGGTCGCTTCAGGTCGGCCACCCGCCGCTCCTAAGGAAGGTCGGCCCTCCCTGATCGGTCGGACCGACGTTAATTTGAGTCGCGGCTCCCCTCGACTCCTGCCTCAGGGAAAAGAAACTGCGCCTGGCAGGAGTCGAACCTGCAACACAGAGCTTAGGACGCTCTTGCTCTATCCATTTGAGCTACAGGCGCACAATATGGGACGAATCGGGCGCGGCCCTACCTCGACCGGCGCGCTGGAGCGCGCCGAGGGGAGGTTGGGGTCACGGGTTTGCGTGTGCGTGGAGGGATGGTGGGTGTGGGGGGCGTCAGTTGAACGGTGGTGGAGGCGGAGGGCATGGCGAAGGCGCGCAGTTTCCGCATGGCGGCGACTTCGATCTGCCGGACGCGCTCCCGGGTGATGCCGAAATGCTTGGCGGTTTCGCCCAGCGTGCGGCTGACGCCGTCTTCCAGGCCGTAGCGCAGCGACAGCACGTGCCGCTCCCGTTCGTTCATGTGCTTGAAGAGCGTATCAATGTGTTCGCGCTGCAGGAAGCGGGTCAGCTGGTCTTCCGCGGTGGGGGCGCTCTCATCTTCGAGGAGGTCGATCATCTCGGTGTCCCCTTCCTCGCCCACCGGGGTTTCCAGCGAGGTCATCTGCGAGGCGGTGACGATTTCCAGCAGCCGTTCGACGCGGGAGAGCGGCAGGCGCATCTTCCGCGCAACTTCCTGCGGAAACGGCTTGCGGCCCAGCTTTTGCGTGAGCTGCTCGCTGACGCGCTTGAATTTCGAGAGCAGCTCCGTCATGTAGACCGGGATGCGGACGGTCTTGCCTTGGTTGGCGATGGCGCGCGTGATGTATTGGCGGATCCACCAGGCGCCGTAGGTGGAGAAACGGAAGCCCTTCTGCGGGTTGTATTTCGTCACGGCCCGCATCAGCCCGAGGTTGCCTTCCTCGATGAGATCCAGCAGCGGCACCCCCAGGTGGGAATACCGCTTGGCAATATTGATCACCAGGCGCAAGTTGGCCAGGATCATCTGGCGCTTCGCCCGCGTGTCGCCCCGCTTGATCCGCTTTGCGAGCTCGATCTCCTGCTTGGCGGTGAGCAGGGAGATCGGTCTGATGTCTTTGAGGTAGGAGCGGATCGGCTCCGTCATCAATCAGCCAACAGCACACAGCGCACAGCGGACAGAGTAAAACAGCGGTTCTTCTGTGTGCTGAGTGCTGCGTGCTTCATCATTTTTTGTCACGGAGGGCGGCGTGCGCTGCGGCCAACCGGGCGATCGGCACGCGGTAGGGCGAGCAGGACACGTAATCCAGCCCGGCCCGGTGGCAGAACTCGATGGAGGAGGGTTCGCCTCCATGCTCGCCGCAGATGCCCACCTTGAGCTGGTGGCGCACGCTGCGGCCCTTCTGGGTCGCCATGCGCACCAAGGCCCCCACGCCTTCCTGGTCCAGCTTGACGAACGGATCCACGGCCAAGATGCCCGTCTCCAGGTACGTCGGCAGGAACTTGCCGATGTCGTCGCGGGAGAAGCCGAAGGTCATCTGGGTCAGGTCGTTGGTGCCGAAGCTGAAGAACTCCGCATCTTGCGCGATGGCATCCGCCACCAGCGCGGCGCGCGGCACCTCGATCATGGTGCCCACTTTATACGACACGGTGACCTGGTAGCGGGCCATCGCCTCTTTCGCGACGCGGTCAATGACCAGCTTGGTGACCTGGAACTCCTTCGGGTGCCCCACCAGCGGGACCATCACCTCCGGCAGCACCTTGACCCCGGCCTTGGTGAGCTCGCAGGCGGCTTCGAAGATCGCCTGGGCCTGCATCTCGTTGATCTCCGGGTAGGTGATGCCCAGCCGGCAGCCGCGATGCCCCAGCATGGGGTTGAACTCATGGAGATGGTGCACGGTGTCCGTCAGGTCTTGCGCGGAGATCCCTAATTGTCCGGCGACCCGGGCGATGTCCTCCGGCGTTTGCGGGAGAAACTCGTGGAGCGGCGGGTCCAGCAGCCGGACCGTGACGGGCAGGCCTTCCATGGCCGTGAAGATGTCGATAAAGTCCTGCTTCTGGAACGGCAGCAATTTCTTCAGCGCCGCCTTGCGGGCCGTGACGTCCTTGGCCACGATCATTTGGCGCACGGCCGGCAGCCGCTCGTCCCCGAAGAACATGTGCTCGGTGCGGCAGAGGCCGATGCCTTCCGCGCCGAACTCGCGCGCGATGCGCGCGTCCTGCGGCGTGTCGCCGTTGGTGCGCACGCCGAGCCGCCGCGTCTGGTCGGCCCAGCTCAAGAGCTGCTTAAAGCTGCTGGTGAGCTTGGGCTCCACCAGCGGCACGGCCCCGAGGATCACCTCGCCGGTGGTGCCGTTCAAGCTGATGACGTCGCCTTCCTTGACGACGGTGGAACCGATTTCGAAGCGGCCGTCCTCTTCGCGGACGATGATGTCGCTGCAGCCGACGACGCAGCACTTGCCCATGCCGCGGCCCACGACGGCGGCGTGCGAGGTCATGCCCCCGCGCGCCGTCAAGATGCCTTGCGCGGCGGCCATGCCGGCGATGTCTTCCGGCGAAGTTTCCTGGCGCACCAGGATGACTTTGTCGCCGTCTTCGGAGAGCGTCACGGCGCGGTGCGCGTCAAAGACCACCTTGCCGACGGCCGCGCCCGGTGAGGCGGGCAGCCCCTTCGCCAGCACCTCAAACTTGACCTTCGGGTCAATGGTCGGGTGGAGCAGCTGGTCAATGTGCGCGGGCTCGATGCGCAGCAGCGCGTCATCGCGGGAGATCAGGCCTTCTTCCACGAACGCGACCGCGGTGGCCACGGCCGCCGCGGCGGTCCGTTTGGCGGAGCGGCACTGCAGCATGAAGAGCGTGCCCTCCTCCACGGTGAACTCGAGGTCCTGCACTTCCTTGAAGTAGCGCTCGAGCTGCTGGCCGAGCTTGTGGAGCTGGTTGTACAGCTTCGGGAAGGTTTCTTTCAATTTGGCGATGGGCAGCGGGGTGCGGATGCCGGCCACCACGTCCTCGCCCTGGGCGTTCACCAGGTATTCCCCGTAGAAGACCTTTTCCCCGGTGCTCGGGTCCCGGGTGAAGCACACGCCGGTCATGGATTTCGGGCCCATGTTGCCGAACACCATGGACTGCACGGTCACCGCGGTGCCGAGGCTGTCGGGAATGTTGTTCAGCTTGCGGTAGGTGACGGCGCGGGCGTTCTTCCACGAGCTGAACACGGCGTTGATGGCCAGCCGCAGCTGCTCCATCGGATCATCCGGGAACGACACGCCCTTGTGCTGCTTGATGAGGGCCTTGTATTCGCCGACGAGCTCTTTCAGGGCGTCCGCGGACAGATCGGAGTCGTTGGTGACGCGGTTGGCCTGCTTCTTGGCGCTGAGGGCCTTCTCGAAGGCCTTGTGCTCCACCTCGAGCACCACGTCGCCGAACATCTGGACGAACCGCCGGTAGGCGTCATAGGCGAAGCGGGGATTGCCGGTCTTTTTGATAAGCGCGTGCACGGCGCGGTCATTGAGGCCGAGGTTCAATATCGTGTCCATCATGCCCGGCATGGAGACGGCCGCGCCGGAGCGCACCGACACGAGCAGCGGGTTGGCCGGGTCGCCGAAACCCTTGCGCAGGACCGATTCCAGCCAGTGCACTTTCTGCGCCAGCTCTGTGTCCAGCCCGTCGGGCCAGCGCTGGTTCAACTCGTAGTAGGTCAAGCACGCTTCGGTGGTGATGGTGAAGCCGGGGGGCACCGGGATGCCCAGGTTGGTCATTTCGGCGAGGTTGGCGCCCTTCCCGCCGAGCAGCTTGCGCATGCTCGCGCTGCCGTCCGCCGTGCCGTTGGCGAAACCATAAATGTATTTCTTGCCCTTGAGGGCGCCGTCGGTAGATGCCGCGACGGGCCGCGCCGGCTTGGCGGCGGGTCGGGCTGCGGAGGCGGCGGGGCGCGAACGTTTCGGTTTCGTCTTTAAGGCGGCAGTCCGTTTCATAGCGTAATCAATCCTTTCATGGGGTTACCCTGTTGTGGTCAGGGGGCTTGGTTGCAGCAATTCGAGTTGGGACAGGTCAGCAACCCGCTCAGTATACAACACCTTGATGGCCTGCATCAACGCCAAGCGGTTCTGCTGCAGCGCCGCGTCGGGCACATTGACCATGACCTGGTCGAAGAAATCATGCAGCGGGTCGAAAAACGCCTGCCCGTACAGCGTCGTGGCTTCGGCATAGGAGCCGGCGCCGATCAGTTGGGCGATGCGCTCCTTCTGGGCTTCGTAGCGGTCCCACAGGGCGCGCTCCGGCGGTTCCTGCAGCAGGCTGGGATTGACGCCGGCGGGCTGGGTCTTCGCGGATTTGAGGATGTTGTGGGTCCGCTCGACGACTTTGGCGGCCCGCACCAGCTCCGGCGCGTGCCCGAGCGCCTGCAGCGCGACGATGCGCTCCATGGCGTTCACCAGGTCGTCTCCCGGCGCGGCCAGGACGGCGGCGATGACATCGCGCCGTGGAGTGGGCTTGGGCCAGTCAAAAGTGGAGAGCCGCTCAAAGATGTACCGGTGCGCGCGCGCGCCGGCGGCCGCCTTGCCCTGCGCGAACGGAGCGAGCGGTTGCCACGCAGCGAATAGCGCGGCCAGCGACAGCGGACGGCGGACCAACCAGGCCACCTCGACGATGCCTTGCGCGGCTCGGCGCAGCCCGAAGGGGTCTTGATCGCCGGTGGGCTCGATGCCGATGGCGAAGTAGCCGGCCAGCGTGTCGTATTTATCCAGAATGGACAGCGCTTGGCCGAGCAGGGTGCGCGGCGCGGTGCCGGCCAGCGGCAGGTAATGCTCGCCGATCGCCTCAGCAACGGCGGTGGAGGCGCCGCCGGCTGCGGCGTACTGTTTGCCCATGATGCCTTGCAGCGTCGGAAATTCTTTCACCATCGTGCTGACCAGGTCGGACTTGGACCACAGGCAGGCCTGGCGCAGCGCCTCGGATTCCTGCGGGGTGAGCGCCCACTGCTGCGCCAGCGCGCCGCTCAGCGCGGCGAGGCGCTCTTGCTTCTGCGCCATCGTGCCGATTTTTTCGTGGAAGGTCACGCCGCTCACTTCGTGACTCATCACGGCGAGGGAGCGCACGCGGTCCTGTTCCCAGAACAGTAAGCTGTCCTGCAAGCGGGCGTTGAGGATGTGCTCGTACATCTTCCGCACCGCGTCCGGCTTGCGGGGCGCGCCATCGAGCACGCCGATGAATTGCGGCAGCAGCGCCCCGGCGCGGGTTTGGATGGCGACGACGCGCTGGTACTTCCCCATGCTGGCCAGCAGCACTTCGCGCGGCAAGGCGAGATATTGTGGGTCAAAGTGCCCGACGAACGCGACCGGCCGCTCGACCAGGTTCGCGATCTCGTCCAGCAGGCCGTGCGTTGCCGCCTCCGGCGCCGGGATGCCGCGATGCTGCGCGGCGGCGGAGGCCACCAGCTCATCAATGCGCCCGCGGCGCCGGCGCTCGTCCAAGAGGATGCCCTGCTTGGCCACCGCCCCCCAGAAGGTGGCCGGAGAGGCGCAGCTCACCCGCCGCGGCCGGACCGGGCCGCCGACGATCGTGACGCGGCCGCTGCGCAGGCGGCCGGCGGTGATGGCGACAGGCCGCGTGCCGTGGAGTGCCAGCAGCCACCGGATGGGCCGGGCGAAGCGGAGTGCGGAGTCATCCCAGCGCATCGTTTTGGGCAAGCGGATCCGCCCGAGCAATTGCTGGAGCAGGTCAGGCAAGACCGCAGCGGTTTGGCGCTGCCGGGCCGGCTTCACTAAATAAACGTATTCGCCCTTGTCCGTCTGCACCAGCTTGGTCTGTTCCACGGTGCCGCCGCGGCTTCGAAGGAATCCGGTCAGCGCGCCGGTCGGCTCGCCCGTCGGAGTGAACGCGGCCTGTTTGGAGGGGCCGCGGATCTCTTCGGCCGGCAGGGTGTGGACGGCTTCGAGCCGGCTGACGGCTAAGACCAGACGCCGGGGCGTGCCAAACGCTTCGATGGCGGCGAAGCGCGCGCCGGCCTCGTGGAGCAGCCGCTCCCCTTCCCGCCGGAGCTGCTCAACGGCGTCATGAAGGTAGGCGGCGGGCAATTCCTCGGTGCCGATCTCTAAGAGTAAATCCGCAACATTGGTGAAGGGTGAAGGGTGAAGGGTGAAGGGTTTCTTGGATTTCCCTCGACCCTTGACCCTCGACCCTTCACCTTGCTTAGGTTTTTTCATCATCTTGAGTCAGATAGGCTTCGGCACAGCGCTTTGCCAGCGTGCGGATGCGCAGGACGAAGCGCGGCCGGTCGGATTGGCTCACCGCGCCGCGCGCGTCCAGCATATTGAAGGCATGGCTGCATTTGAGCAATTGCTCGTAGGCCGGCAGCAGCAGACGGGCCGTGAGGAGCTTGTTGGACTCCTCTTCAGAGGCATCGAACTGGTTGCGGTACAGCGGAATGCTGGCCTGCGTAAAGTTGTGCGCGGAGCCTTGCTTCTCCGACTCGCGATGCAGCGCGCCGTAGGTCGTCCGGCGGCTCCACGGCACGTCATAGACGTCGCGCAGGCCGTGCGCGAACATGGCGATCCGCTCGAGCCCATAGGTGATTTCGCAGGAGACGTGCTGCACGTCCACGCCGCCGACTTGCTGGAAGTACGTGAACTGCGTGGCCTCCAAGCTGTCCAGCCAGACTTCCCAGCCCAGCCCCCAGGCGCCCAGCGTCGGAGATTCCCAGTCGTCCTGCACGAAACGGATGTCGTGGTCTTCGATCACGATGCCGCAGGCGCGCAGGCTGTCCAGGTAGAGCTGCTGCATGTTGTCCGGGGAGGGCTTGAGCAGCACCTGGTACTGGTAGTAGCGCTGCATGCGCAGCGGGTTCTGCGCGTAACGCCCGTCGGTGGGCCGGCGGCACGGCTGCACGTAGGCCACCTGCCAGGGGTTCGGGCCCAACGCGCCGAAAAAGGTCGCCGGATGGAACGTCCCTGCCCCCATCTCCATATCGTAGGGTTGGAGGATGAGGCAGCCCTGGCGTTCCCAGAACTGATCCAGCGTGCGGATTAATCGTTGAAGTTCCATGCTCAAGTTCCGTTCCTCGTGAAGCGTGAAGCGTCAGAAATTCTGGGTTTGTCGAGATACGCTTCACGCTTCACGAGATACGCTTCACGAATTTCCGACGCTTCACGTCTCATCTTCTTGCCAGAGTTTTGAGGGGGCGGTCGATCCGCCACCGGAGAAATTCATCCAGGCGGTCCTGGAAGTCCTTCGCCCGCAAATGATGCAGGATATGCGGCTGGTCCGCTTCCGAGCAGGCGCGTAATTCATCCAGCCACGTGTGGGAGATCAGGTCCGCGTTCGGATCCAAGTGCCGGCAGGATTCGCAGATGATCCCGCCTTGCCCCGCGCTCCAAAATCCCTGCGACATCGCGGCCTGGCTGCAGCCCGCGCATTGATCGAGCTGCGGCTGGAACCCCACGAGACGCAGCATGCGCAGCACGAAATGGATCCGCGTCGCCGCGCGCTCCTCCGGCCGGTCGGTGCTCAAGCGCTGCAGC
The DNA here is from genome assembly GCA_016190215.1 of Candidatus Omnitrophota bacterium. Classification (GTDB taxonomy): domain Bacteria; phylum Omnitrophota; class Gorgyraeia; order Aquiviventales; family Aquiviventaceae; genus JACPRA01. The sequence goes on along the minus strand of JACPRA010000018.1, from coordinate 17,894 downwards.
GTCGAGCGCAGCAGTTGGTACACGGCCGGCTGCGGGTCGTCAACTTCCAGCACGGCGTCCGCCAGCTCCACGCAGGACGCGGCGGTCCGCATCAGCTCCCATTCCATCGAGAACTCCTGGAAGTTCGCCAGCAGGTCGCACTGGCTGATCAGGTGCAAGGAGCTGGTGCGGCTATCATAGAAGACGATGCGGTTGACGGTCAACGGCTCCATCGGGCTGCGGTAGCGGCTCGGCTGCGGGCCGCGCAAGCCTTTGATCAGGCCCTTGATCTTGCCGAACCGGTCCGTCAGGCACGAAACCAGGGCGCTGGTCTCGCGGTAGTGATAGTGGCGCAGCACGATCGCGTCGGTGGTGTGAAGGCCCATTAGTGAGGGGTATGGGGCACGGGGCGTGGGGCACGGGAAGTTCCCCTGCCCCGCGTCTCCTGCCCCTTGCCCCCTCCGTCAGTTACTTCACACTGCGTCAGGACGCGGTTTTCCATCGCGCGCATCCGGCGCTGCTGGGCCGCCGTCTTGTCATCATGCCCCAGCCAATGGAGCAGTCCGTGGACGACGTAGCGCGCCAGCTCGGCCCGGTAGGCGATGCCGTGTTGGGCCGCATAGCGCTTGGCCGCGCGCGGGGCGATCAGTACTTCGCCGAGAATGCGCTCGCGGCCGGCGCGCGGGGCGAGGCCGTCCGTGTACCGGAAGCTCAGCACATCCGTCAAGCCGGTGTGGCGCAGGAAGCGGCGGTTGAGCTGGCGCATCGCCTCCGGCGATACGAACGCCACCTGCAACTGGCCGGTCTCGCTCATTCGCAAGCAGGCGGCGGCTTGGCGGGAGACACGGGTCAGCCATGCCAGCGGCACCGGGTCAAGGCGCTGGTGATTCATCACGCGCACGATCATGACGGCGACGGCGCGCTCCCCGGCCTGCCGCGGGCCGGCTTCTCCGCCGCATCGTACGCGCGGATGATGGCTTGCACCAGCTCATGGCGGACGACGTCTTCCCCGCTGAACGACACGAATTTCAGTCCCGGCACGTCATGGAGGATGTTCTGCACGTGGATCAGGCCGGACATCCGGTCCGAGGGCAAATCCACCTGGGTGACGTCGCCGGTGATGACGGCCTTGGAGTCGTACCCCAGCCGGGTGAGGAACATCTTCATCTGTTCGGTGGTGGAATTCTGCGCTTCGTCCAGGACGATGAACGCTTCGTTCAGCGTGCGGCCGCGCATGTACGCCAAGGGGGCGACTTCGATCAGCCCGCGGCTGAAGTACCGCTGGATGGTGTCCACTTCCATCATGTCGTACAGCGCATCGTACAGCGGGCGCAGGTACGGATCAATTTTCTCCTGCAGGTCGCCGGGCAAAAACCCCAGCTTTTCTCCGGCTTCCACCGCGGGGCGCACCAGGATGATCCGCGAGACTTCTCCCTTGGTGAGCTGTTCGACCGCCATGGCCATGGCCAGGAAGCTTTTGCCCGTCCCGGCCGGGCCGATGGCGAACACCACGTCATGGTGGCGCATGGCATCCACGTACAGCTTTTGGCCGGGCGTCCGGGGCAAAATGAAGCGGCGCTTGGAGGGGACTTCGATGCGCTCCTGGTAGATCTGCCGCAGTTGAATGAGCTGCGGGTCCGCCAGGGCCTTCAGCGCGTATTCGACGTCATCTTTGCGGATGGGCGCGCCGGCGCGGATCGGCACCAGCAGATCGTCGAACAGGCGCAGCGCGGTGGACACGGCGGCAGGCTCGCCGCTGATTTTCAGCTCTTCCCCGCGCGAGACAATGGTCACACCCAACACTTGCTCGATGCGGCGCAGGTGCTGGTCGTGCTTGCCGAAGAGCGCTTGTGCTTCGCGGTCGTTGCGCAGGGCGAGCGATTGCTCTGCCATGCGCGGCTATTTGCTGTACGTGGTCTGGGCGTCGGGTTCGGTGTCGGGCTGCGCCGGCGTGGCGCCGTCGCCCCGCGGGATCCGCAACGTCATGCCGGCGCGCAGCCGGTCGGCGCTGCGCAGCTGGTCGCGGTTGGCGTCGAAGATGCGCCGCCAGTTGCCGGCATCGCCGTAGATCGCCGGGTCGGCGGCGATGGACCAGAGCGTGTCGCCGTGCTTGACCTGATACGTGTCATAGGTGTCAGTTGGGGCCGGGGCGGACGGAAACTCCGCAGGCACCTCGGCGAAGTCGGTTTCCGGCGGGGCCAGTTCTTGCAGGCCGACCGAGCCGGAGGCGGACGGCGTCGCGCGATGCCGGGTGGGTAATTCAATGTCGGTTTGCACCATCTGCCGGGTGGTCTTGCGCGGCGCGGCGGGTGCCGGCGGGGTGCCCAGCAGATAGCCGCGGTTGCCCTCGAAGTTTTGAAGGTCCACGCGCGGTTCCTGGACCACCTGCGTGGCGGTCCGGCACCCGGCGATGATGAACGCGACCCCCAACCCTCCCACCACGTACCTGGCGTTCCGATGCATGCGTCCTCCTCTACTCTGTCTGAAGTGCCGACCGCGGCGCCGCCATCAGCGCCAGCCCCAAGTCTTTCAGTTGCGCGGCGGCCACCGGCGACGGCGCTCCCGTCATCGGACACGCCGCTTTCTGCGTCTTCGGAAATGCAATGACGTCGCGGATGGATTCGGACCGCGTCACCAATGCGACCAGCCGGTCGATACCCAGCGCAAACCCGCCGTGCGGGGGTGCGCCCATCCGCAGCGCGTTCAAAAGGAAGCCGAACCGTTCTTGAATGGTGTCATCCGACATGCCGATCAGCCGCAGGATCCGCTGTTGGAGCGCGGCGTCGTGGATCCGGATGCTGCCAGAGCCCAGCTCGAACCCGTTGAGCACCAAGTCGTAGGCGCGCGAGCGCATCGCGCCCGGCTCGGTCTTCAGCAGTTCCAGCTCCTCCGGATGCGGCGCGGTGAAGGGGTGGTGCTCCGGGTCCCACCGGCGTTCCTGGGCGTTCCAGTGGAAGAGCGGGAAATCCGTGACCCAGCAGAAGGCCCACTGTTCCGGCGACGTGCGCAGGTCCGGCTTGTCGGTCTGATGGCGCTGTTTGGCCTCGGCGTGCGTCAGGCGCGGGAACGGGTTGGGCAGTTGGATGTTCAGCACGGAGGCGAACGCGTCGCGCAGCACCTGCTCCACCACGCGGAAGACGTCCTCTTCATCAATAAAGGACATCTCAAGGTCGAGTTGGGTGAATTCCGGTTGGCGGTCGGCGCGCAGGTCTTCGTCCCGGAAGCAGCGCGCGAACTGGAAGTACCGCTCCGCCCCGGCGACCATCAGGAGCTGCTTGAAGAGCTGCGGCGACTGCGGCAGCGCGTAAAAATGTCCGGGGGTGAGCCGCGAGGGCACCAAATAGTCCCGCGCGCCCTCGGGCGTGGACTTCGTCAGCATCGGCGTTTCGACGTCCAGGAACCCCAGGCCGTTCAGTTGCAGGCGCAGCGCGTGGGTCAAGCGGTGGCGCAGCTCCAGCTTGGCGAGGCTGGCCGGCCGGCGCAAATCGAGATAGCGCCAGCTCATGCGCACGTCCTCGGAAATCTCAGCCTGGTCGTCGATTTCAAAGGGCAATGCCTCAGCGCGGTTGAGGATCGTCAGCTTCGCGGCTTGGATTTCCACCAGGCCGGAGGGCAGCTTGGGGTTCTCGGTGCCTTTGGGGCGTCCGCGCACGAGTCCCTCGATGGCCACCACCCATTCCGCGCCCAAGGCCCCGGCGTCCGCGTGCAGCGCGGCGTTTGCTTTGGTGTTGAAGACCACCTGGGCCAGCCCGCTGCGGTCGCGCAAGTCAATGAACCGGATGCCGCCGTGGTCGCGCCGCCGGTGCACCCAGCCGCACAGCGTTACCGTCTGCCCGATCAGGGTGTCGCGCAGCTCGCCGCAGGCATGGGTTCGCAGGCTCATGCCGCGACCGCCTTCATAAAGTCATCCAGCGGCAGCGTGCGCTGCTCTCCGCCGGCGAGATCTTTCATCGTGACCGACCCGGCGTTCACTTCTTGCTCGCCGAGGATGGCCACCACCTGGCAGTGCAGTTGGTCGGCCTCCCGGAACTGCGCTTTGAGGCTGCGGCCGTCGTAGTCCATGGTCGTGCGGGTGCCCTGTTGGCGCAGGCGCTGCGCCAAGCGGAAGGCTTCGGACATCACGTTGGATTTCGGCGGGATCGCCACGTACACCCCGGCCCGCGCGGTGGCCACAGGCACGGGGTCCACCGGGCGCGCGGCCAGCAGCACGCGCTCGATGCCCGCGGCAAACCCGCACGCGCCCAGGCTCGGCCCGCCGAACTCTTCCACGAGATGATCGTACCGCCCGCCTGCGGCCACGGCGTCTTGCGCGCCCAGGCGCGGCGAACGCACCTCAAACACCGTGCGCGTGTAATAGTCCAGGCCGCGCGCGAAGACGTGCGCGTCGTCAAACGCGATGCCGGCAGTGTTCAATCCATGGCGCACGGTGTCGAAATGCGCGACGCAGGCCTCGCACAGCGCGAAGGGCGTCGGCGGCAGGCCGGGTTGGCGCTCCAGCGAGTTGACGGCGTCCTGGGCCAGCGCATGGCAGCCGGGTTGTTTGCAGTCCAGCACGCGGAAGATGTTCCGGTCAAAGCGGTTTTGGCAATCCTCGCACAGCGTGGCGCGATGCGGGGCGAGCCGGTCTTTCAAGTGTTGGGCGCCGCGCGCCTGGTCATCGCGGCAGCCCATGCTGGCCAGCCACACCGTGGCGTCGGCTACGCCGGATTCCAGCAGCGTGTGCACGCACAGGGTGATGATCTCGACATCCACCCACGGGCTGACGGAGCCGATGGCCTCCGCCCCGAACTGGTGGAACTGCCGCAGCCGGCCGGCCTGCGGCCGTTCCGCGCGGAACATGGGGCCGAGATAGAACAGCTTGGCGAACCCTTCGGTTTTGTGGAGGTGGTGCTGCAGGTAGGCGCGCACGACCGGGGCGGTGCCTTCCGGGCGCAGCACGATGTCATGCCCGCCGCGGTCGGTGAAGCGGAACATCTCTTTCTGCACGATGTCGGTGGTTTCGCCGACCGAACGCAAAAAGAGCGCCGCATCTTCCATGACGGGAGTGCGGAGCTCTTGGTAGCCGTAGCGTTGGGCGATCTGGAGAGCGGAAGACTCGAGCCGGCGCCACGATGTCAGATCATGGGCCAAGAGGTCTGTCGTACCCCGAAGGGTCTGGAACGGCATGAGGCGGAGAACCGGCGCCTTATTTAATGTGCAGGCGCATCAGCAGGCCGGGCTTGAAGACCACCACCCGCTTGGAGGGGACCGGCACTTCCTGCCCGGTCTTGGGATTGCGGCCTCGACGGGGTGCCCGCTGCTTCACTTTGAAGACGCCGAAATTGCGCAACTCGATCGTTTGCCCTTCTTTCAGGCTTTCGACGACCTGGTGCAACGTGGCATGCACCACCCGCTTGACGTGCAATTGGGTGATGCCGGTGTCCTTGGCGATCTTCAAGACGAGGTCTTTCTTGGTGAGGGTCATACCCGTTACCCTAGCACAGGCACCGAAGGTTTGTCAACCCCCTCAGCACGAGGCAGTTGACGCATGCGCATCGGCTGGGCCGCGCGCACCTGGTGCGAGCGAATCCGCACGCCCTCCGGGCCGAAGAGCTCATCCAGCGCCTCCAACAGGTCCTGGTGCGGCTGCACGTTGAACTCTTCCGGCAGCTTCAGGCGCGTGGGCAGCCCTTCCGGCACGGCCACGGTCAGATAAATCGGCACCGAGCCTGGGAAGCGCCCCAATAAGCCGCGGAGCTGCTCGAGCATGGTGCGCTCCACCCCCTGGCTGGGCGTCTGGAGCATCAGCTCCACCGCTTTCGTCAAGCGGCTGCTGCCCTGCTCCATCGGGAAAATCTGCTGGGCCAAGAGCCGCGGGCGCTCTTCCTGGATAGCCACCCGCCCTTCGAGGAACATAATCGAGGCGGTCTTCAGTTGCGGTGCGAGCAGCGGGAAGACTTTCGGGAACACCAGCACCTCGATCTCTCCGTCCAAGTCCTCCATAGTGCAGATCGCCATTTGCTCGTTGGTTTTTTTGGTGGTGGTGAGCTTGATCTTGCTGAACATGCCGCCGACGATCACCGTGGTGTCGTCCGGCAGGTGCAAAATCTGCCGGGAGGTCGCGCTGGTGAGCGAGCGCAGGAGCCGCTCGTACCGCGCCAGCGGGTGCCCGGACACGTAAAATCCCAGCAGCGTTTTCTCGAACGCCAGTTTTTGGCTCTCCGGCCATTCGCGGGCCGGGCCGGCCGGCGCAGAGGATTCCCCGGCTTCGGAGGCGGCTTCCGCGGTGGCGGCGCTGAGGGCGTCGAAGAGGGTGAACTGTCCGCGGGATTCGTCGCGCTGGCGCGTGGCGGCTTCTTCCAGCACATTCTCGACCCCGGCCATCAGCGCGGCGCGGGACTGGCCGAAGCTGTCGCACGCCCCGGATTTGATGAGGCTCTCCAGCACCTTGCGGTTGGCCAGGCGCAGGTCGAGGTGTTTGCACAAGTCGGCCAGCGATTGAAAGCGCCCGGCGGTTTTGCGGGCTTGGACGATGGACTCGATGGCGGAGAGCCCCACGTTCTTGATGATCCCCAGGCCGCAGCGCAGCGCGCCGCGGGCGTACTGGTCCCCCGCGGGCAGCACCGCGAACGTCGCCTCGCTCTCATTGACGTCCGGCGGCAGCACGGTGATGCCCATGCGCTTCACTTCTTCCAGGTACTGCACCAGCTTGTCGGTGTTGCCCATTTCACTCGTGAGCAGAGCGGCCATGAACTCCAGCGGGTAGTGCGCTTTCAAGTACGCGGTGCGGTAGGAGATGAGCGCGTACGCCGCTGAATGGGACTTGTTGAAGCCATAACCCGCGAAATGCTCCATCAGGTCGAAGATGCGGTTGGCGGTGCGCTCCTGGATCCGATTGGCTTTACAGCCGTCGAGGAAGGCTTTGCGCTGCGCCTCCATGACCTCGGCGATCTTCTTCCCCATCGCGCGCCGCAGCAAGTCGGCTTGGGCGAGCGAGAAGCCGGCCATTTCGCTGGCGATCCGCATCACTTGTTCCTGGTAGACGATGACGCCGTAGGTCGGCTTGAGGATGGGTTCCAGGACGGGATGCTCGTACTTGAACGCGATCTGCCCGTGCTTGCGCTTCATGAACTCATCGAGCATGCCGGAGCCGATCGGCCCGGGGCGGTAGAGCGCCAGCACGGCGATGAGGTCCTCGAACTGCGAGGCGTTGATCTTACGCAGCAGGTCGCGCATCCCGCCGGATTCCAACTGGAAGATCCCGATGGTCTCCGCCTTGCTGAGGAGCTGGTACGTCACCGGGTCGTCGGGCGGCAGCGTGTCGAGGCTGATGGCCGGGTCGCGGGTGCGCCGGATCATCGCCAGCGCGTTTTCGATCACGGTGAGGGTGCGCAGGCCCAGCAGATCGATCTTGAGCAGCCCCAGCTTCTCGAGCGAGTTCATGTCCAGCCCGGTGGTGATCTGCCCGTCGGAGGTCTTGAAGAGGGGCATATATTCCACCAGCGGCCGGTCGGCGATGGTGATGCCGGCCGCGTGGGTGGAGGCGTGGCGGGTCAGCCCTTCCAGCGGCATGGCGATGTCCAGGAGCTGCTTGACCTCGTCGTTGGTCTTGTACGCCTGGGCCAGCTCCGGCGACTGCTCCAGCGCCAGCTTGAGGGTCATGTCGAGCTCGTTGGGGATCAGCTTGGCCAGCCGGTCCACCTCGGCATAGGGCAGCTTCATCACGCGCCCCACGTCGCGCACGACGGCTTTGGCCTGCATGGTCCCGAAGGTGATGATCTGCGCGACACACGTTTGGCCGTATTTCTTGATGACGTACTCGATCACTTCCGGGCGGCGCTCGTAGCAGAAATCAATGTCAATATCCGGCAGGCTCACGCGCTGCGGGTTAAGGAACCGCTCGAAGAGTAAATCATATTTGAGGGGATCAATGTCCGTGATGCGCAGGCAGTAGCTCACCAGGCTGCCGGCGGCCGAACCGCGGCCCGGCCCGACCGGAATGCCCTGTTCTTTGGCGAAGCGCACGAAGTCCCACACGATGAGGAAGTAGCTGGTGTAGCCGGCGTTTTTGATGACGGTGAGCTCGTGCTCCAGGCGCCGGCGCAGATGGTCGTCCACGACGGCGTAGCGCTGCGCGAGACCCGCGTCGCACAGCTCGCGGAGGTATTGCTCCTGGGTCTGCCCCGGCGGCGGCTCGAAGTTGGGCAAGTGGGTCTTGGTGAAATCCAGCTCCAGGTTGCACCGGTCTGCGATCTCGATGGTGGCGGCGATGGCTTCCGGCGCGTCGGCGAAGAGCGCTTTCATCTGCTCGGCGGACTTGAGGTAGAACTCCGGCTTCTCGTAGCGCAGGCGGTGCGGGTCGTCGAGGGTGGTCTGCGTCTGGATGGCCATGAGCGCGTCGTGCGATTGCGCGTGAGACAGGTCCAGGTAGTGGACATCGTTGGTCGCCACCACCTTGACGCCGGCGTCTTTGGCCAGTTTGATGAGGAGGGGCCGGACTGTGTCTTCCTGGGCGATGCCGTGCTTCTGCAGCTCGACGTACACGTTCTCGCGGCCGAGGATTTGGCAGTAGTCGTCCAGCTCCTTGCGCGCGTGGTCGTATTGCTCCTGCTCCAGATGCACGTTGAGCACGCCCTTCAAGCAGCTCGTCAGCGCGATCAATCCCTGGCCGTGCTGTTTGAGGCTCTCTTTATCAATGCGCGGCTTGTAGTAGAAGCCTTCCAGGTACGCCAGGGTCACCAAGCGGATGAGGTTGGCATAGCCGGTTTCGTCTTTGGCGAGCAGCACCAGGTGGGCGTTGCTGTCTTTGATGCCGGTGCCGGCCCGGTCGCTGCGGTGCTTGGGCGCGACGTAGGCTTCCACACCGATGATTGGCTTGACCCCGCCTTTCATGCAGGCGTTGTAAAATTCGATGGCGCCGAACAGATTGCCGTGGTCGGTGATGGCCAGGGCCGGCAGCTTCAGCTCCGCCGCCCGTTTGATCAGATCCGACACGCGGCAGGCGCCGTCGAGCAGGGAGTAGGTGGTGTGGACGTGAAGATGAACGAAATCAGCGTGCGGCATGCGTGTCCACGTGCGTATGAAGCCCGCGTTTCGGCTGCGGGCTGGGTGTGAGGAGATTATACCGCACCAGCTTGCCGAGTGCTCGCACGCCGTCGCGCCAGGTGATCTTCTTCCCTTCCTCGTAGGTGCGGCCGTAGTAGGCGATCGGCACCTCGTAGATGCGCCAGTTGGTGCGGGCCAGCTTGGCGGTCATTTCCACTTCCACCCCGAAGCCGTTGTCGGTCAGCTCCAACTCCTCGATCACCTCGCGGCGGAACGCCTTGAAGCCGGCCCACATGTCGGTGAGATTGAGGTTGGTGAGCATGTTGGAGCAGACGGTCAGCACTTTGTTGCCCACGTAGTGCCAAAAGTACATCACGCGATGCGGCCCGCCGTGGAAGCGGGAGCCGAACACGATGTCCGCCCGCCCTTCCTCGATCGGCATCATGAGCGGCAGGTAGTCCTTGGGGTCGTACTCCAAGTCGGCGTCCTGGATGATGACGATGCGCCCGCGCGCCACCTGGAAGCCGGAGCGCACCGCGGCGCCCTTGCCCTGGTTGCGCTCGTGCAGGATGACGCGGATATTGTGCGTCCGCAGCGGCGCGCCCACCGTGGGCAGCATTACCTCGCGGGTGCCGCCGGTCTGTTCGATGGTCCGCGCCAGTTCGGCGAGCCATTCCCGCGTGCCGTCGTGCGAGCCGTCATCAATGACGATGATTTCCTTGTCCACGTCCGTGGCCTGCACGAGGTGCAAGACGCGCTCGATAGTTGCGCGCTCGTTGTAGACGGGGATCACCACCGACAGGCGCGGGCGCGGCGGCACGGCGTCAGGCATGGGGCTCCGGGCGTTGGGCGATCATGAGGAGATAGGACGGAAGAGTCCACAGGCCGTCGGTGTGCGGCACCCCGGCGAGCGCCTGCTGCAGTGAGGGAAACTCCACCAGCCGCGCCGGCGGGATCGTTCGCACCACGTGGTCAATGGCGCGGCAATCGAGGACGCGCAATCCCAGGGTCGTATACAGCGCGCGCAGCTCGGCTTCGGTTTGCCAGTTATGATACCCGCCCTCCGGGGAGTTGCCTTCGCTTCGGCCGAGCACGGTGGCCGCCCCGGTGGGGTCGCCATGGTGCAAGCCGAAGCCGATGTAATACAGCGGCGGGCGGTGTGACGCGATGAGCAGCCCGCCGGGTTTCAGCAATCCGGCCAGCGTCTTGAGGATATCGAGGTGGTTGGGACACAGGTACAGCACTTCCGTGCACAGGACGACGTCGAGGCTGCCGGGCTTGATCCACCGGCGCGTGCGGCCGATGTCGCCCCGGTGCAGTCGCGCGCGCACCCGGCGCTCGTTGGCGTGCTGCCGCGCCCGGCGGAGCGCGAAGATGGAGGCGTCAATCCCGATAAGCCGGTGCCCGTCCTGGGCCAGTGGAACGAGCAATCGCCCCGCCTGGCAGCCGGCATCAAGGATGGTCAGCGGCCGCCCGCCAAACGCCTGCTGAAGCTGGGGCCGGATCACGGCGAGATATTCCTGTGCTGCGGTTTGCGCGCGGGCGTCCTCGTGCATGTCGCAAAAGGAGGGGTCTTCGTTGAGGAGCGCCCGCCGCAGCTTGCGCAGGAGTTGGCTCATGATCCTGCGACGATACGACCTTGGCAGCAGACAGCACACAGCACACAGCACACAGAACTGCCGTGGTATGGTCGTGTAGTACTCTGTTTGCTGTGTGCTGTATGCTGTATGCTAACGTTCATTCCCATTCAATCGTCGCCGGAGGTTTGGAGCTGATGTCGTAGACCACGCGGTTGACGCCGCGCACGTCGTTGATGATCCGGTTGGAGAGGCGCGCCAGCAGGTCGCGCGGGAGGTCGGCCCAGTCGGCGGTCATGGCGTCCTGGCTCGTCACGGCGCGCACGGCGATCACGTGCTCGTAGGTGCGCTCATCGCCCATCACGCCGACGGTCTTGACCGGCAGCAGCACGGCGAAGGATTGCCACAGTTTTCGGGAGAGCCCGGCTTGCTCGATCTCGGCCGCCACGATGGCATCCGCCTCGCGCACGATGCGCAGCCGCTCCGTCGTCACCTCGCCCAGGATCCGCACGGCCAGCCCCGGCCCTGGGAACGGCTGCCGCCACAGCATCGCCTCCGGCAGCCCCAGCAGCTTGCCCAGCTCGCGGACTTCATCCTTGAACAGATCGCGCAGCGGTTCCACCAGGCCCAGTCCCATGTCCTTGGGCAAGCCGCCGACGTTGTGGTGTGTCTTGATGGTGGCGGAAGGCCCGCCCCAGGCGGAGACGCTCTCGATCACGTCCGGGTACAGCGTGCCCTGGGCGAGGAACTTCACGTTGGGAATGCGCTGAGCTTCCGACTCAAACTCCCGCACGAACTGATCGCCGATGATCTTGCGCTTCTGCTCCGGGTCGGTGACCCCGGCCAGCCGCGAGAGGAACCGCTCGGCGGCGACGACGACGTGGAGATCCATGTGGAAGTGCCCGCCGAAGGTCTGCTTCACCTGCTCCCGCTCGCCCTGGCGCAGCAGCCCGTTGTCCACGAAGATGCAGGTCAACTGCGCGCCCAGGGCGCGCTGCAGCAGCACCGCCGCCACCGAGGAGTCCACCCCGCCGGAGAGCCCCAGCACCACGTGCGCCTGGCCCACCTGCCGGCGGATCGTGCTGATAGCCTCGTCAATGAAGGCCGACATCGTCCACTCGCCCCGGCAGCCGCAGATCTCGAACAGGAAATTGCGCAGGATGGCCGCCCCTTCTTCCGTGTGGGCGACCTCCGGGTGGAACTGCAAGCCGTACAAGCGGCGCTGCGGGTGGGCCATGGCGGCTTTGCTGTTGTCGGACTCCGCGGTGGCGAGGAAGCCTTGGGGCAGTTGCTCCACGTGGTCGCCGTGGCTCATCCAGGAGGTGGAGCGCTCTTTCACGCCCTGGAACAGCCCGGCCGGCTGGAGCACGGTGAGGGTGGAGCGCCCGTACTCGCGCGAGTTGGCGCGCACGACGGTGCCTCCCAGCACGTGCGCCATGGCTTGCATGCCATAGCAGATGCCCAGCACCGGGAGGCCGGCTTCGAAGATGGCCTTGGACGGCAGGGGCGCTCCGGGCTGGTAGACGCTGTTGGGCCCGCCGGAGAGGATGATGCCGTTGGGCGGTTCGGTGGCGATCAGCTCAGCGGTGAGCTGTTGAGGCGGGATGATGCGGCAGTAAATGTGCTGCTCGCGGATCCGGCGCGCAATGAGCTGCGTATACTGCGAGCCGTAATCGGCGATGAGAATAAATTCGTGAGCGGGCTGCATGTCATCTCCGGGCGGCGCCGCAGCCCGGTGAAGCGATTGGCTTGGCTTAAGCGCGGCTGACCCGGCCAGTTCGCGCGCGGCTCTTGGGCCGGCCGTTCGAGGGCTGTTCAGCGGACTTGCGCGCCATGCCGACGCGCTGCACTTGTTGAAACACTTTCCCTTCCGTCTGGATGGACGGGGCGATGATGATCTCCGCCGACTGGAATTCCTTGATGTTCCGAGCGCCCACGGTGGCCATGCAGGTGGTGATCGCCCCGACCAGGTTCTGCGAGCCGTCGTCCGTCTGTGCCGGGCCGAACAGGATTTGCTCCAGCGAGCCGGTGGTGCCCACGTAAATCCGCGTGCCGCGCGGCAGGCTGGCGTGCGGGTAGGCCATGCCCCAGTGGTAGCCGCGCCCCGGCGCTTCCACGGCCTTGGCGAAGGCGGAGCCCACCATCACCGCATCCGACCCGCAGGCGAACGCCTTGCAGATGTCTCCGCCGTTGCGCATGCCGCCGTCCGTGATGATCGGCACGTACCGGCTGGTCTTCTTGAAGTAGTCATCCCGCGCGGCGGCCAGGTCCACCGTGGCGGTCACCTGCGGCACGCCGACCCCGAGCACGCCGCGCGTGGTGCAGGCGGCACCCGGCCCGACCCCGACCAGCAGCGCGGTCGCGCCGGCGTCCATCAAATCCATGCCCTGCTCGTACGTCACGCAGTTGCCCACGATGACCGGCAGCTTGATCGTCTTGAAAAACTTGGCGAAGTCCACCGGCTTGTAGTTGGTGGCGACGTGCTTGGCGGTGGTGACGGTGGATTGGACCACGAAGAGGTCCGCCCCGGCGTCCTGGGCGATGGCGCCGAAGCGCTCCGCGTTCTGCGGAATCGTGCTGACGGCGCAGGGCACTTTCGCCTTCTTGATTTCCTCGATGCGCTTGGCGATGAGGGCTTCTTTAATGGGGGCCTTGTAGAGCCGCTGGACGATGTTGGTGGTTTCCTGCACATCGCCCTGGATGATCTGCGCGAGCGCTTCGGTGGGGTCGTCATACCGCGCCTGGACGCCATCCAGGTTCAGCACCGCGAGGCCGCCGAGCTTGCCCATGGCGATGGCGAAGGTGACATCCACCACGCCGTCCATGGCCGAGGCGATGACCGGGATGCGGAACTTCACCCCGCCGACTTCCCACTCGGTAGTGACCTCAGCCGGGCTCAGGGTGGTGGTGCCGGGCACCAGGGCGATTTCATCGAAGCCGTAGCACCGGCGGGCGCGCCGTCCGGTTCCAATCCATTCAGCCATTACTGGGTCTCTCCCATACGGTTAGTGACTAGCGAATAGCGTGTAGCGGATAGGGTGCCAAGCACACGGAATGACTGCGGGGTGTCGGAAATCTTTTGGAAGGATGATGCACGAACCATGCTAAATTCTAGCGGGAAATTCCCGCGGTGTCAACGCCGATAGCGCCGCTGAAGGAGTTGGGATTGGCCAAACGTACCCCACATCCCAACTCCTCAACGAACGGTGCTCATGGCCGGGCGCGAGGATCCCCCGCGCCCGGCACGTGGCTTACGCCACCTTGACGTTGCTCGCTTGCGGGCCCTTCGGGCCGGTCGTCACCTCGAACTCCACGGTCTGTCCCTCTCGAAGCGACTTGAAGCCTTCGCCTTGAATGGACGAGTGGTGGACGAAGACGTCCTTCGAGCCATCCTCCGGGGTGATGAAGCCATACCCCTTCTCATCGCTGAACCACTTCACGGTTCCTTTTGCCATAGTTGTCACCTCCTCTCAAGCAGTTGTCTTACGTTCTTGCCAAATACACAATGCGGCCCTGTGTCAGATCATAGGGTGAGAGCATCAGGCCCACCGTATCCCCTTCCAGGATCCGGCGGGTTTGCCGCTGCATTTTACCGGCCACATAGGCCAGCACCAGATGCCCACCCTTCAATTCGATGCGGAACCGCCCGTTGGACAGCCGCTCCAGTACGCGGCCTTCGACGCCAATCGCCTCTTCCTTGGGCATGCACCGCTCCTTATCGGGAAAGCAAAAAGACCGAGGAGTTGGTTACAACTCCACGGCCTTTTCGATCAGTCGAAAAAAGTCCACAAGCTGAAAACCACGAATATAGATGCTACCAGGATAACCGCCCTGCGTCAAGTTAAATAATCGGTCGTATTTTCTAGTGAGCAGGGTTTGAAGTATTGCCGTGGGCGATGCGATGAAGCAGTTCGGCAATGAAGCCAGGAGTTCTCTATCCTGTCAATTGCGGCCAACGGAGCAGGCCTCGTCCTGCGCGCTGCCAAAACGATGGCGATTCGTCGCGATCCAGCGATAGAGCGGCACCCCGACCACCGACATCCCCGGCAGATAGAGCAACACGGCCGGCAGCATGGTCAGCGGCAACTGGAGCAGGATGTCGCGGACGGCATCAAACCCTCCGTAGGCCCTGCCATCCGTCCGAATCGAGACCATCCGCCGTTGGGTCTCTTCCTGGGAAAGCTGCGGGAACCGTTCGTTCACGCCGGGCTCGAGACGCGCCCGCCATTCCACGCGCCGCCACCAGTCCAGCCGCTTCCCCATCCGAATGGCCCGCAGACAGAACCCGCACTCCCCATCAAAAATCACCGTCCGAACGGTGCGCCGGGCCTCCTGCATAACAAATTCTCCTAATCGGAGGCGGCCCATAGAGGAACGCCTCTAATAATTTTCCTTATTTCACGTTTACGAGAAGATCCGTTCGACCAAACCGTCCCACTTGACCGTTATGATAGCGAATGAGCCAATCATATTTTTCGAGTACGCCTATCTTGCCAACCGAATCACGATATTGAGCAGTAAGAGCTTGTTGAATGTCTGGCAAGGGTAATGCGTCCCCCTGAATTCTATCTTCTGGAATAGCTTTATAGATATTGAGATAGGGGATCTTTTCGTCTTTTAAGAAGAAGACCCACCCATCCTTTATCAAAGCGTCCCCAATTTTTCCGCCTCCTAAAGTAAGTACCTTAGAGTCAATAATTATTCCCACAGAAGGTTGCTTGCTTTGATTTTTTTCTAGTTTCGTCGCATCTACTAACGCTTGACTAAAAATGAAGAGGTTCCCTTGGTACGCTGGTTCGCTTTCATAATGTTGTCCGACAGAAATGCCACCACGAAAGAAATGTCCTAGTTTTCCAGCTACCCACAGCCAGAAAATACAAGTAGTGAAAAGAAATGCTTCAAGCCAAATAGCTAACTCATCTTCTGTGCTTAAGTTAGGGGCAAGGAGCGGACGTTCCGTGAGAGGCATTGTAACTATTGCGGTATCAGAAATAAGACGAAGTTTTAGCTTGCTCGCAATAGTTCTCCAAGCTTCTGAATGGGGGGCTGATCCGGGAAAGGATTTCATGTCATGGATTTTTTTCAAAGAGTGCGCGAATATTCCCTCAATGCGTTGGATAATCGAAGGGTCTCGGTGAAATCTATGAGTTAGCTCGCTATAGCCAAGCAGGTCCAAGGAAGCTACCAAGTATTCAGGCATTTGAAGTTAGAAAATCGAACTAGTTCTCATTTTTGATTGCTCCTAGAGCATGGGAAATCGGTGCCGTCCTAACTGTGCCAGCCTAGTAAATCTTAGTCGGTTCTATTTAGGACGGCACCAAGTTTCGTTGACGTTTCTGGAGCCTACCCTTTAACACATAAACATAATTGAGCATCTCCTCGGTAAATTTCAATGCGTCTTCGGCGTCAGAGGGAGTGATGTCCATAGGCACATCTGCATGTGCACCAACTTTACCAATGACGCGCACTTCATGAGCCCAATCCTTCAGGTCTTCTGGAATAGCGCGTTTTTGCTCAAGATCTTCAATTTGGTGATATAGATCCACTCCTTTACCACCCTTTGCGATGACACATTCCTGGACCGCCCTCCGACACATTGCGGCGGTTGCGTTCCAAGCCTGAACACTAGCACAATACAAGGCTTCTAGAAAAATTGCCCGTATTGGGTTAGGGATATCCTCTGGTGCTTCAGGAATGGTCCTGGGGTAAACAGTAATTCGGTCGTCAGGGATTTCACCACGATCTGATTCGCCAACTACTCTAAAGAGCACAGGCTCATGACACATTACGCAAGCGTACAGTCGCATATCCGCTCGTTGCCACGGCTTGCCCTCTCCCGACGAATAGTTATAAGCCTCCAAGAATTTACGGTTGAATTGGGTGTGGCGTTTGCAATATGGACAGTGCCATGCCAGAGCATCAGTAAAGATTGCCATTTCCTCTCCTAGTTACTAGTTAAAACACAAACCCCGCCTGGCCTTGCGGCCAAGCGGGGTTGTGGGCTATTCACAAACGAGTCCTCAAGTAACGATGGCGAGGATGTCGTCGTCGTTGAGGAACACGTATTCCTTCTCATCCACCTTGATCTCGGAGCCGGAGTATTTGCCGAAGATGATGCGGTCGCCGGGCTTCACAGCCAGGGGGACGACCTTGCCGTTCTTCAGCGTTTTGCCGGTGCCGACGGCGATCACCTTGCCCTCCTGCGGCTTCTCCTGCGCGGCGTCCGGCAGGTAGAGGCCGCCATTCGATTTCTCGGCGGAGCCCAGGCGCTGCGCGATGACGCGGTCGCCGATGGGCTTGAGCTTCAACTGTGCTGCACTAGCGGTTGCGGTTGGCATAGGTTATTTCCTCCGCGTGGGATTAATACATCCCCTCGCCGCCGCCGGGCATCCCATGGCCGCCGCCTGGACCTTTGTCCTTGTCTTTCTCCGGCAGCTCGGTGATCAGGGCTTCGGTGGTGATGAGGAGGCCGGCGATGCTGGCCGCGTTCTGTAATGCGGTGCGCACCACCTTGGTCGGGTCAATGACACCCGCCTCGAACATGTCCACGTACTCGTTCTTCTCGGCGTTGAAGCCGATGGCGCCCTTCTCACTCTTCAGGCGCTGCACGACCACGGAGCCTTCCTGTCCGGCGTTCTCGGCGATCTGCCGGGCCGGGGCCTCGATGGCGCGCTTGATGATCTCCACACCGATCTGCTCATCCCCGAAGAGCTTGAGCTTCTCGAGCGCGGCGAGAGCGCGCAGCAGGGCGACCCCGCCGCCAGGCACGACGCCCTCTTCCCGGGCGGCCTTGGTGGCGTGCAGGGCGTCTTCGACACGGGCTTTCTTCTCTTTCATCTCGGTCTCGGTGGCGGCGCCCACGTTGATCTGGGCGACACCGCCGGAGAGCTTCGCGAGCCGCTCCTGGAGCTTCTCGCGGTCGTAGTCGGAGTCGGTGTCCGCGATCTGCGCCTTGATCTGAGCGATGCGCCCGTTGATCGCGGAGGTCTTGCCGGCCCCTTCGATGACCGTGGTGTTTTCCTTGTCAACCTTCACCCGCTTGGCCCGGCCGAGGTCCTCAAGCTGCACGTTCTCGAGCTTGATGCCGAGGTCCTCGGTGATGGCCCGGCCGCCGGTCAAGGTGGCGATGTCTTCCAGCATGGCCTTGCGGCGGTCGCCGTAGCCCGGGGCCTTCACCGCGGCGCAGTGGAGCGTGCCGCGCAGCTTGTTCACGACGAGCGTGGCCAACGCCTCGCCCTCGATGTCCTCGGCGAGCAGGACGATGGGCCGGCCCGCCTTGGCGACCTTCTCCAAGAGCGGCAGGAGGTCCTTCAT
>JACPRA010000019.1 GCA_016190215.1 Candidatus Omnitrophota bacterium | reverse complement strand
GTACTGCCGCGCGAACTCCAAATCCCGCTGGTCATGCGCCGGCACGGCCATGATCGCCCCGGTGCCGTAGCTGGCCAGCACATAATCCGCCACCCAAATCGGAACGCGCTCTTGATTGACCGGGTTGACGGCGGCCGCGCCGGTGAAGACGCCGGTTTTGGTCTTGGCCAACTCGGTGCGCTCCAGCTCGCTCTTGCGCGCCGCGTCCCGACGGTACGCGTCCACCGCGGTTCGGCACGCCGGAGTCGTGATCGCCGGAACCAGCGGTTGCTCCGGGGAGAGCACCAGATACGTCGCGCCGAAGAGCGTGTCGGGACGGGTGGTGAACACCTTGAGCTCGATCGCGCTGTCCCGCCGGCGCACGCGCTGGCCGTCCACCACAGACTCGGGCGTACCGGCCGGCGCGCCGTCCACCGCGAACCAGACGTTGGCTCCTTCGCTGCGGCCGATCCAGTTGCGCTGCTGCTCCTTGATGTGCTCCGGCCAGTTCAGCGCGTCCAAGTCGGCGAGCAGCCGGTCGGCGTAGGCGGTAATCTTCAGCATCCACTGGCGCATCGGGCGCCGCTCGACCGGATGGCCTTTGCGCTCGCACTTGCCCTCGACCACTTCTTCATTCGCCAGCACCGTGCCACACTGCGGGCACCACCACACCGGCGCCTCCGCGGTGTAGGCCAGGCCGCGCTCGTAGAGCTTGAGGAAGATCCACTGGGTCCACTTCACGTAGCCGGGGTCGGTGGTGTCCACCTCGCGGGACCAATCGTAGGAAAACCCGAAGCGTTTGATCTGCCGCGTGAAGTTCGCGATGTTGCGCCGCGTGGTCACCGAGGGATGGGTGCCGGTCTCGATGGCGTACTGCTCGGCGGGCAGCCCGAAGGCGTCCCACCCCATCGGATGCAGCACGTTGTAGCCCTGCATGCGCTTGAAGCGGCAGTAGATGTCCGTCGCCGTGTAGCCTTCCGGATGCCCCACGTGCAATCCCGCCCCGGAGGGATACGGAAACATGTCGAGGACGTAGAGTTTCTTACGCTGGGCGTCGCCGTCCACAGCCCGGAAGAGCTGCTGCTCTTCCCAGACCTTCTGCCACTTGGGCTCAACCTCAGCAAACGGGTACCGGCTGCTCATGACGGGCTCACAAACCTTGCGTTGTCTGAACTGTTATTGGAATGCGCGGCGGAGGGCGGATTCGGCTTTGGGCAGAATGTCGTCCCACGATGCATCGGGCGTTTTATTCGCGGAGATGAAGTTGTTCACGCCGTAGACACCGACGATGCCGGGAATCGCCAGGAGGGCTTTCGCCCACGCGGCCGGCACTGCGGCTGGATCGCCTCGATACGTCTCCCCTTTCGCGGCGACGGTGCGGTTGAGCGTGAACTTCATCGCGTGCGGGTTGGGCGTGGGGCTGACGGCGATGTCAACGGGCTCGGGCATGGGTGGCGCTCCTGTGTTCGGCGCACAGCCCCCGGATGGTGGCGAGGTTGCGCGGGTCGTCTTCGTCGGAATCTTTCGGCGTTTCCAGAATGAACGGCAGGTCGCGCAGCTTCGGGTGGTTCACGATCCGGCGGAACGCCTCCAGGCCGATCTTCCCGTCGCCGATGTGCCAGTGGCGGTCCACCCGGCTCTCAAACTCCACCTTGGAATCGTTCAGGTGGACGACCTTCAGATGCTCCAGCCCCACCAGCCGGTCGAATTGCTCGAGGGTCTGCTCCAATCCCTCCAGGGTGTGGATCGCGTACCCGGCCGCGAAGGTGTGCGCCGTGTCGAGGCAGACGCCCACCCGCTTGAACTGCTTCACCCCGGCCCGCATAGCGGCCAGATGCTCGAACCGTTCGCCCAGCCCCTGCCCGGAGCCGGCGGTGTTTTCCAGCAGCACCATCACCGGGCTGTCGTGCGCCAGCGTCTCGTTCAGGGCCTCGGCCACCCGCGCGATGCCGGCCTCTTCCCCGGAACCCCGGTGGCTGCCCACGTGCGTCACGAGGTACTGCGCGCCGATCGTCGCGCAGCGCGCATAGTCTTCCCGGTAGAGCCGGACGGACTGGGCGTGCATGCGTGCATCGGGCGAGGCCAAGTTGATGATGTAGGGCGCATGCACTACCAGCGGCTGGATATCCGCCGCCTGGCGGCCGGACTGAAACGCCCGCACGTCCGCCTCAGCCAGCACCGGGGCCGGGCCGCCGCGCGGGCTGCGGCTGAAAATCTGCATCGTATTGCAGGACAATCGCTTGGCCCGCTCTAACGCGGCCGGCAGGCCGCCGGCAATGGACACGTGCACCCCGACGCGCATGGAAGCCAATATCTTAACATGCGCGTCGTCGCAGAGCAACGCGCCGCAGTGCCTCCCGCGTTGACTGTCCGACGACGCCGTGCTATCTTAGGTGGTTTCCAAGACCCATGGGGCAGTAGCTCAGCGGGAGAGCACTTGCATGGCATGCAAGGGGCCGAGGGTTCGATCCCCTCCTGCTCCACCATCCTTATCTTTGTTATGAATTCCATGCCACGATCCAACCAGTGGATTCCCGCACTCCTGTGCGGCTTCCTTAGCGCATTCGGCGCGGGGCAGCTCGCGCAGGCGGCTGTGGTGCACGTCATCGAGCTGGACAACCAGATCATCAGCCCGGTGACGCAGCAGTACATCACCCAGGCATTGGACCGGGCGGAGGCCGACTCGGCGGAATGCCTGGTGCTCATCCTCGACACGCCGGGCGGACTGCTGGAGTCCACCCGCGCTATCGTGAAGCGCATCATGAACGCCCAGGTGCCGGTGGTCGTCTACATCGCGCCCTCAGGCGCGCGGGCCGGCTCAGCGGGCGTGTTCATCACGATGGCGGCGCATATCGCGGCCATGGCGCCCTCCACGAACATCGGCGCGGCGCACCCGGTGATGGCCGGCGGGAACCAACCGGAACCATCCGGCGCGATGGCGGATAAAATCTTGAACGATACCGTCGCCTGGATCACCACCATCGCCCGCACCCGCCACCGCAACGAGGCGTGGGCCGCGGACGCCGTCACACAGAGCTTTTCCATCACCCAGGATGACGCCGTCCGTCAACGGATCGTAGACCTGCAGGCCAATAATCTCGAAGAGCTCCTCGCGAAGCTGGACGGCTGGCCGGTGGAAATCAGCGGCGGGACGCAGACGCTGACCACGGCCGGCGCGCAGGTCGTGCGCCTGCCCATGACGCCGCGCCAGCAATTCCTGGCGGTGATCACCAACCCGAATATCGCGTATTTGCTGATGCTGCTGGGCACGCTGGGGCTGGTCTTTGAATTCACGCACCCCGGCTTCGGCTTCCCCGGCATCGCCGGGCTGATCTGCCTGCTGCTGGCGCTCTACGCGTTCCAGGCGCTGCCGGTCAACTACGCGGGCTTGGCGCTCATGGGCCTGGGCCTGGTGCTGCTCATTGCAGAAGTCAAAGTGGCCGGGCTTGGGCTGCTGGCCGTCGGCGGAGTAGTGGCGCTGACGCTGGGTAGCCTGATGCTGGTGGATCCAGCGCAGGGGTTCGGCATCTCGCTGCGGTTGATCCTGCCGGTCGTGCTGGGGATCTCCGCCATCATCCTGTTCCTGCTCAGGCTCGTCATGCGGGCCCAGCGCCAGCCGGCGATGACCGGCGCGCAGACGCTGATCGGCGCGCGGGGGACCGCCGAAACCGACCTCGCGCCGGCAGGGCAGGTGTTCCTTCAGGGAGAACTCTGGAGCGCGCTGGCGACCAGCCCGGTGCGCAAAGGCGAGGCGGTCACCATTGTCGGCATCGAAGGGTTGACGCTGCGCGTTGAGCCGGCCTCACCCGTACACAAGGAGCACTAACCATGGGCAGCCTGTTCTTTACTCTTCCCGGCGTCATTTTCCTGGGAGTCATGTACATCATCACGTGCGTGCGCATCATCAGCGAGTGGGAGCGCGCCGTCATCCTCACCTTCGGCCGCCTGCGCGGCGAGGCCAAGGGGCCGGGGCTATTCCTCGTCTTCTGGCCGGTCCAGAGCATGCTGCGCATCAGCCTGCGCACCATCACCCTCGACGTGCCCCCGCAGGACGTCATCACCAAAGATAACGTGTCCATGAAGGTCAACGCCGTGGTCTACTTCCGCGTCATCGAGCCGAACAAGGCCGTCGTCCAGGTTGAGGACTACCTCTTCGCCACCTCCCAGATGGCGCAGACCAGCCTGCGCAGCGTCCTGGGCCAGGTGGAGCTCGACGAGCTGCTCATCCACCGCGACGAGCTCAACCAGCGGCTCCAGACGATCATTGATAAGCAGACGGACCCGTGGGGCGTGAAGGTGTCGGCCGTAGAGATCAAACAAGTTGATTTACCGGAGGAGATCCGGCGCGCGATGGCCCGCCAGGCCGAGGCCGAACGGGTGCGCCGGGCCAAGATCATCGGGGCGGAAGCGGAGTTCCAGGCCGCGCAGAAGCTGGTGGACGCCGCCAAGCTGATGGGCGAGCATCCCATGGCCCTGCAGATGCGCTACCTGCAGACCCTGGCCGAAATCGCGACGTCGGACAAGAACTCCACGACGATCTTCCCGATCCCCATTGACTTGATCAAACCCTTCCTGGACAAAAAATCCTGACGAGAATGTACGACTGGCACACAGCAGACAGCACACAGAACGACTCCC
>JACPRA010000017.1 GCA_016190215.1 Candidatus Omnitrophota bacterium | reverse complement strand
GGCCACGCCGCCGGCGGGGCACCCGCGTTACGAGGCGGTCGGCTCGGCGTCTTCAGTCAAGCGCCCGCCCTGGATCTTGAGGCAGGTCTCTTCCGGCAGATCCAGGTAGCCTTGCCCCTGGCAGCCGTTCGTGCCGGCGCAGCCGCGGCCTTTGCCGCCGCACGCACCCACGCCCTGGCACTTGTTGATCCCGTAGCAATGCACGGTCTTCTGGGAGGACGCCTCTTCCGAGTGGGCCTGCGCCTGCGCGCCTCCGGCGAATGCGCCGGCACCGGCGAGCAACCCGGCCATGGATGCCATCACCAATCTCTTCGCGTGTGTCTCCATCCGTCCCTCCTCTAGGTGCTTCGGTTTACTGCTTCACGATCCCTTCGATCTCCAGGGAAATCTCCACCTCTTCCCCCACCAGCAATTGCCCGGTTTCCAGAGTTTGGTTCCACGTGAGCCCGAAATCCTTGCGGTTGATCATCGTGGAGGCGCTGAACCCCGCCCGCACGTTGCCCCAGGGGTCTTTGCCCACGCCGTGGATCGTCAGGTCAAGGACCACCGGCTGCTCCACCCCGTGGAGCGCCAGCACGCCGTGGAGCTTGGCGTTGGTCGCCGTGGCGTCGGTGACCTCGGTGCTGCGGAAGGTGATGACGGGGTATTGCTCCACGTCGAAGAAGTCCTTGGAGCGCAGGTGCTTGTCCCGCTGCTCGACGCGGGTGTCAATGCTGTCCGCCTGGATGGTCGCCGCGGCCTTCCATTGCTCGGGGTGGTCCGGCTCATACTCCACCGTGCCTTCCACGGCGCGGAACTGCCCGCCCACCTTGGAGAACAGGTGCCGGATCTTGAAGGAGACCGTGCTGTGGTCCGGATCAATCGCATAGGTGGCCGCCCAGACGGGTGCGGCGGCCCACACGCCGAACACCAGCACCATTGCCGACATTCGCCTGCACATGTGCGCGCTCCTCGTTATCTCGTTAACAGCCATGCGTCTACACTGCTCAACAGCACCAGGATGCTCCCCAATATCCGCGTGTTGCGCAGCTCTTGCGCCGCGTTGATGGGGGTGACGCGCCAATTGAACCGCACCATGATCGCTTGGTACAGCCGGATCGAGCGCTGGGGATTCACGAGGCTCAACAGCCCCAGCCCGACGCCGAAGACCGCCACGATGCCCATGCCCCACTTCCACGTGATGATGAACACGCGGACGACGAATGCCGAGACGCTCATCCGGCTGCCCCCGGCCCCAGCAGCAGGCTGTTCAAGAACGCCATCGTCGGCCGCAGCACCCAGGCCAGCGGGGACCAGGGCGTCCAATGGTCCAGGAGGATCAACAACAGCAGTACCAGGTAGCCGTGGCGGTGGTTGAAGGTTTCGAAGCGGATCTGTTGGCGGACCGGCAACACACTGGCAAAGGCGTGCGCGCCGTCCAGCGGGCCGATGGGCAGCAGGTTGAAGCAGGCCAGCGCGATGTTGATGGACACGATCGCCGTCAGCAGCAAGCGGGCGCCCGCACCCGCTCCCAGCAGGTCCAGCCCGGCCATCGCGGCGGGGCTGCGCAGCGGCCAGGCGCACAGCGCGGCCACGAGCACATTGGCCGCCGGGCCGGCGGCGGACACCAGCGTGTCGGCATAGCGGGCGCGCAGCCGGTCGCGGGAGACCGGCACCGGCTTGCCCCACCCGAAGCCGATGAGGAAGAGGCTGAGCGTGCCGATGGGATCGAGGTGGACGAGCGGGTTCAAACTAACCCGCCCCAGCCGCGCGGCGGTGTCATCGCCGAATTGCAGCGCCGTGCGCGCGTGGGCGTACTCATGGAAGGTAATGGCCACGACCAGGGCCGGGATGAAGATCGCGTAGAACAGCACGGTGTTGGGCATGGGGCCGACTCATGCAGCATAGCGCAACGGCCTGTCGGAGGCAACTACAGCGCGGTTGTGCAAGCACGCGGTTGATGGGGCGGCTGGTCGTGGAACTCCAACACGTCCTTTGGAGACCCGGCGGTCAAAAAGGCCAGCAGGTATTCGCGCAGGTGGCGCGTGAGGAGGAAATTCTGCCGCACATGCTCCCGGCCTTGCGCGCCCAGCTTGGCGGCGTACTCCGGCTGTTGGAGGCACTCCGCGATCGCCCGCGCGGCGCCTTCGACGCTGCGCACCAGCAGCCCGCTGTAGCCGTGCTTCACCTGGAGGGGAATCCCGCCGACGGCGGAGGCGACCACCGGCCGCGACTTCCACAGGGCTTCGGCGACCGTGAGCCCGAACCCCTCGCGCAGCGATTTCTGGATCACGACGCTGGAGGCCCGCTGCAGCGCGTTGATGGCCCGGTCGCTGTTCGGCGGCAGCATCAGCACGTGGATCTCCGGCGTGCGTTTCGCCTCTTCCTGCACGCGCCGCAGCACCTCGCTGCCTTCCGGGTCGTCGCTGGCCGGCCCGCCCGCCAGGATCAGCCGGCACTTGAAGGAGCGGCGGACGAGCCGGAAGGCGTCAATGACGCCGATGGGGTCCTTGAGATAGTCGAACCGGGACACCTGGGTGATGATGGGCCAGTCGGTGGGAATCTGCAGCTCGCGCAGGACCTCTGCCACCTCGCCAGGGGCCAGCTCGCGGTTCTTCTCGCTGACCGGGTCAATGGAGGGGGCGATCAGCAGCTGCCGGACCGGCAGCACTTGCGCGAAGGCGGGGGCGGAAAAAATAGCCGCGTCGTATTGCAGGATGAAGGGCCGCATAAAGTCCCACGCGCCCTGCTGCGGGCGGGAGACGTCAATGTGGCAGCGCCAGATCCATTTGCCGCCGAGCTTGCGCCGGGACTGCACGAAAGCGATCGGCTGCGGGTCGTGGATGAAGAACAGGTCGCCCTCGAGCTGCAGCCGCGCTAAGTTCTCCTCGCTGACGCGGAGGAACAGCTCGCGCGCGTCCGGGGTGAGCGCCTCCTGCTGGCCGTGCAGCGCGTTGTGCATCGTCTTGGTCACGCGGAAGAACGGCTCAGAGCCTTCCAGCACGTCCCAGCGCATGTCCACACCCAGCTCATGGCACAGCGGCACCATGCGGGTGAGGATCTCCGCCACACCGCCCCCCACCCGCGTGGCATTGACGCAGCGGATCGCCCAGCCGTGGAGCCGGTCGGCCAGCAGCCGCAGCTCGTCAATCGCGCTGTGGCCGACGAACGGCGCGTATGCGTTAAGCGTGTGTCCCATCGTCTTCGTTGGCCGTCATCTCCGCGAGCCGTTGCCGGACGAGCGCCGCCAGCGAAGCCTGCAGCGCCGGGAGCGTCGAGGTATACGGCTCCAGCTCGGCGATCCGCTTCGCCAGCCCCGGTTCCCCCATCTCCGTATCGAGCCAGAGCGTGAAGTCGTTCGTCGAGCAGCCCAGCTTCAACCGGGCGTCGAAGAGGTGGAAATAGATGCTGTGCAGGCTGACGCGCTCCAGCCCCTCGGCGAACTCGTCCAGCGTCCAGGCCGTCAGCGGCGTGGGCAGGATCACGTGGATGGCGGTGAGGAAAAAGAACTCCTCGCCTTCGGACGCGAAGCGCAACTGCGCCGTCGGCTGCTCGCGCAGGTAGTCTTCAATCAGGCCGATGATCCGCTCGCGCAGAGCCGGCAGCGTCAGTTGCATGGCGTCAATGCCCGCCAGCCGCTCGCCCAACGGCCGCTCGCCCAGCGCTTTCGTGACCCAGAAGGCGAAATCGTTCATCGGCTCATCGGCGAGGTGGTGCTGCAGCAGGAAATAGCGGGTATGGTAATACAGGCAGCCCTCCGGCACCTCCCGGAGCAGCCGCACCAGTTGCGGCAGCGTGGCGGCGCGCAGCCCTGTCGCCTCCTGGAGCAGGAGGCTGGTATAAAACCGGAAGGGCAGCGTGGCCCGACGGTGTACGCGGCGCGGGAATGTCAGGGGCGCGTGTTCTTCCATCGCTCCCACAGGTCGGCAAGGTACTGCCGAACCAGCTCCTTTGACCCCAGCCCCACGGCGAGCGCGAAGGCCAGCCCGCACGACCCCAGCACGATGTACCAGGTGGCCTCGATGGTGCGCGTGACGATCTGGAGCTGCTCCAGGGCGACGATCGCCGTCAGCAGGACGACCAACAGGTAGACTGCCTGCCCCAGCAGATGCCCCTGCGGCACGCCGGCGTTGAGGCTGGCCGCGCGGACGACCGCGCTGAGGAACGACGCCAGCAGCATGCCCAGCAGCAACAGCACAAGGCCGGCGAATAGGCGGGGGATGAAGACCCCGAACCGGGCCAGCCATTCGGAGGCCATGGGCATGCCCAGCACCTGCAAGGCGGCGAGCAGCGACGCGACGATGACGAACCAATAGACCGCCCGCCCCATCAGCTCGACGAACGTCAGCCGGATGGCCCCGCGCCGCAGCATGTCGTTGAGCCGGGCTTTTTCCACGAGCCGGTCCGCGCGGAGGACCTGCAAGAGGCGCACCGTCGCCCATTGGGCGCCTGCGGCCAGCCCCCACCCCAGCACGATGATCGCCAGGGCGGCCACCGCCTTGGGGATTAGCACGGCCAGTTGGTCGGCGAAATGCCGCGCCGATTCACGCAACACGTCCGTCCAGGTCATGATGCCCCTCCTCTGCTATGCGCATGTGGGCGAGCGCGCTCCAACGCTTCCAGCCAGTTTCGGACTGCCCCCGGCCCGGCCAGCCGGTAGCGCGCGGCGGTCGCCCCGGCGGCGCGGCCGACGAGCACGGACACGCCGCCCAGCCGGTTCACAGCCGCAAAGGCGTCTTCATCCGTGCGGTCGTCGCCGAAATAGACGACGGCCGGCGCGTCCTTGCGCCGCCGTGACGACAGCCGGGGCCGCAGCCACGCGATGACAGTGCCCTTATTCCCCTCCAGCGGCGGGCGGATCTCGATGACCTGTTTCCCGCGCATCACGCGGAGCGCCCCGCGCTGTTGATACGGGGCCAAAAAGTCGGCGGCGATCCGGTGGAACCGGCGCCGCTCCTTCGGGGGCACCAGGCGCCAGTGCAGGCTCAGCGTCAGGCCTTTCTCTTCGATCCATGCTCCGGGCGCCGGCCGGATCGCCGCAGCGAGCCGGTCGGCAATCCGCTTCATGCGCAGGCAGATCCGCTTCGCGCCCGCCGGCATGCGCCGCAACCCCGGCGCGGACACCTCCAGGCCGTGGTTGCCCACATAGCCGATTCGGGGAAGGCCGACCATGCGTTTCACGTCGGCCAGCGCCCGGCCGCTGACGACGGCCACCTGCACATCCGGTTGTTGCGCCAACTGCTCCAACACGCGCTTCGTACGGGCCGGCAACAGGGCGCGGGAGGGATGGTCCGCCAGGGGGGCCAGCGTGCCGTCATAGTCCAGCAGCAGGAGGAGGCGCCCGCCGATCGGAAGCATGGGAGGCGCGAGTCGGGAACGGCTCATTCCGCCTCCCGGGTCGGCGCGCTCGAGATCTTGGCCTCCAGCCGGATGTTGGCCAGCTCCGTGATCAGGCCGGCCGCCCACCGGTAGACGTCATGGGTTTGCAGCATGTCCCGCATGCGCGCCATGCGCGCTCGCTGCTCCTCCGGAGGCATCGTCAACGCCGTGTGGAGGGCATCCGCCATCTGCTCGATGTCGTAGGGGTTGACGATCAGCGCGTCGCGCAATTCCCGGGAGGCCCCGGTGAACTGGCTGAGGATCAGCACGCCCTGCCCGTCGCGCCGCGCGGCTACGAACTCCTTGGAGACCAGGTTCATCCCGTCGTGGAGCGAGGTGACCAGGCAGACGTCGGCCGCCTGGTAAAACGGCAGGATCTCGTCGTGGCTGTGCTGTTTTTTCAGGAAGACGACGGGTGTCCAGGATTTGGTGTGGAACCGGCGGTTGATCCGGTCGGTTTCGGAGACGAGGGCCGCTTCCAGTTCTTGGTAGCGGGGCAGCAGCGAGCGGCTGGGCGCGCCCAATTCGATGTAGGTGAACTGGCCCTGGAACTCGGGATATTTCTCCAGGAACCGCTCGAGAGCCAGCAGCCGCTCCGGCAGCCCTTTCGTGTAATCGAGGCGGTCCACTCCCACGCCCAGCCACCGCGCCGTCAGGCCCAGGCGCTCGGCGATGGCCGTCCGCGGGGACGCCTCATCCGTCGTCGGCGCGGGCGCATCCGGCCAGGCGATGCTGATGGGGAACGGTTTAACGAGTGTTGTTTGCTCCGCCCGGTTGACGGCAAAATGCTCCCAATCGAGCCGCGATTCAAGGGTGCGGTCCACGCTTTCCAGAAAGTTGTTGCAGAAAAACTGGATGTGAAAGCCGATGATGTCCGCCCCCAACATGCCTTCCAGCAGCTCCCGGGCCCAGGGGCAAATGCCGAAGGACTCCGGGTTCGGCCAGGGGATGTGCCAGAACAGGGCGATGCGGGCGTCCGGGCGGCGCTCTTTGATCAAGCGCGGCAGCAGGGCGAAGTGGTAATCCTGGATCAGCACGAACGGCTCGTCGGCGGTGCCGGCGAGCTCGTCCACGACGGCGTCGGCGAATTTGGCGTTGACCCGGGCATAGTGCGTCCAATCCTCGGCGCGGAACAGGGGGCGGGTGTGGGTGATGTGGCAGAGCGGCCAGAGTCCTTCATTGGCGAAGCCGTAGTAGTAGCCCCGCTCTTCGTCCGGCTGGAGCCAGACCCGCCGGAGGGTGTAGCGCGGCGCCTCGGGAGGGACGCGCAGCCGCCCGTGCTCGTCCGCCGCTTCGCGGTCGGCTTCGCCGGTGCCGGCGGCGATCCACGTGCCGCTGCAGGCCCGCAACACCGGCTCCAAGGCGGTGACTAAGCCGCCCGGCGGCACGATATAACGCAGCGCTTTGCCCTGGCGCACGTGCATGTACGGTTCGCGGTTGGATACCACGATCAGCGGCCGGCCCTGGATCACGGTGCGGACGTGCGCGTTGAGCCGCTCCGGGGTCCAGCGGGATTCACCCTGATGGCGCAGGCGGGCTTCTTCCGCCGCCGCCAAGCGGGCGGCCAGCAGGCTGCGGGCCAGGTGCGTGACTTCCCGGGTCAACGGGGCGACGATGCCGCTGCGCGGGACCGGACCGCTGCGCTCCGCTCCGCCCGTCCGGACCCGCCGCATCCAGTCCATCAGCTCCGTCAGCGGCCGGATCACGCTGCGCTGGATGATGAGGAAAATCAGCAAGGCGATGAGGAGCGCGGGCAAGCCCACGCGCCACAGCGCCTGCCGCCAGAGGCGCGGGAACGCCGCTTCGCTGGGGCTGAGATCGGACAGGAACAGCAGCCCGCCGCGCACGGCGCCGTTGACGCGGACCGGAAGGGCTTGGACGTACCACCAGCGCTGGTTGTCCGTCTCGATCCCCTTCGTCCGCTGGTTGGTGTGGATCGCGTCCCGCACGATGCCGGGCATGGGCAGGAATTTCTCGGGGAGGTTGGAGCTGCCGGCGACCCGCGCTCCATCGGCCGTATAGAGCGCTGCGGCGCTATCGCGCAGCCGATCCAACAAGGCGTGGAGCTGGCCCGGCTGGTCCAGGGGCCACACCGCCTCGATCGCGCCCCGGAGCGTGTCCGCGGCCGCGATCGCGCGCTGCCGCGTCTCCCATTTCAGCCGCTCATGCTCCTGCCGGCCTTGCAAGAACGTGCAGGCGGCGGCCACCAGGGCTGAGATGAGGAGGATCGGCGGCAACAGGCGCCGGGTGATGCCTAAGCGTGGTGCGGACATGGCGCTCCCGTGGTTCGGCGGTCCCTAGAACTTCTTCCGAAACACCATCAGTACCTGATCAAAAAAACTGTGCTGCGGCTGGGTCAGCGCCTCCGCGGAACCGGACGCCGGGTTGGGCGCGGATCCTCCCGGCGCCAGTTGTTTCTGGGCTTCAACTCCGATAGATGTACCTTCCGTCGTGCGGTACCCGGCGCTGACTCGCTGCGTGGGGTAGGGCACCGTATCCGCCGTGGGTTCCTGAATAGTGTAGCCTGCTTCCACCCGGCCGAACAACCGTGTTTTTGCGCCGACCTCGCGGGTATTCGGGTCGTACAGCAGCGACAGGTCGCTGATGCCCAGGCGGTTGGCAAGCCGGCTGCCGGATCCGCCCCACAGGACGTAATCCAGGAAATCGGTGGCCACGTCCGACGACAGGTAGCCTTGGTTGAACAGGGTGGTGGCGGTGGCCCAGCTCCGCCCGGTCAACAGCATGAGCAGCAGTTGTTGTTGATCCAGCGGAGGCGTTGACCCCAGCTTGACCTCCGGCGACGGGGGCCGGCCGTGGACGCTGATCCGGATGTGCGTGTCCTTCACCGTGGCGGTGCCGGCGGCGTCAATGAGCGGCCGCGCCGGGTCGCCGTCAAACGCCACGGCGCTAGGCTGCAAATGGATCGTGGACGCCCCGGTCGCCAACGCGCCGCCGTGGATCAGCAGGCGCCCATCCACCCGCCAGCCATCCGGCCGGCGCTGAAGGCGGACGGACACCTGGGTGGGACACCGCGCGAGCACGAGGCGTTGATAGGCCAGCGCGCCCACGGTGAATGAGCTGGCGATCTGCGGAGCGTCCTCGGCGCCTTGGATGTGGACGTTCAGATCGGAGAGGCTCCCGTTGAGCCATCGGAGAGCCGGGTGGTCCGGCAGCAGCTCCCGCAGGTCGGAGACCGTCAGGGTGTTGGCAAAGAGATGCAGGTCGAGGCGGCCGGCCTGCTGCGCGCCGTCGAAGACGATCGGATCGGAGAGCGGCAGCAGCACCCGCCCGTTCCGGATGGAGCGGATCCGGTCTGTCCGGAGGGGGAACGCCGTCTCAATCCGCTGGATTTTCACGGCGCTGCCCGTGGGCAGCCCGCGGACCCCGGACAGCTCCACATCTTCCGCCGTCCATCCCTCC
Organism: Candidatus Omnitrophota bacterium; assembly: GCA_016190215.1. GTDB lineage: Bacteria > Omnitrophota > Gorgyraeia > Aquiviventales > Aquiviventaceae > JACPRA01. Next base: position 8,839 of record JACPRA010000017.1, on the reverse strand, counting down.
GCCCGGTTGCCGGTGACGCGTTGCGCGGTGACCTGGAACGCGGCGCCGATGCCGCTGCCGCGCAGGCCTTCCAGCGTGATCCGCGCGCGCCGCCGCAGGCTCCGGAGCGACAGCGGAGGCACCCGGACCCGTTCGAACGTCAGGCGGCTGCCGGGCGGCAGCGCCTCCGGGGCGTGTAATTCCACCTGGTACAGGATGAAGCCGCGCGCGACGCTGCCGCTGCAGCCGCCGATGGTCAGGCGGCTCGAAGCCGCATAGGAGCGCACCATGCGCCCGGCGACCCAGTGCGCTCCGGCCGCGGTCCCCAGCACGCGATACGCGCCGACGCATCCGGCGGCGATCAGCATGGCGGCCGCGGCGGGCAGGATGTTTGGCATGCCATGGGTTCCGCCGTGTGGACAGCACGACGGAGCCGCAGCCATAGGCTGGCGGCTCCGTCGTCGTTCATGCGCCGCATGTCCGGCCCGCGAGGCCGACGCCCTGCCGAGGCAGGACGGGATGCGGGTCGTCAGGGTCAGCGACGCGGCTCGGCAGGAGCATTCGGTTGAGCCTGCCGGGTTGCCGCCCCGGCCGGGGCGGCGGTCGTGACCGTGATCGTCTGAGCCAGCTGCCGGCCCTCTTTCATGACCGGGCTGACTTCCACCTGCTGGCCGACTTTCAAGGCGTCCAGCTTGGCCTGCTGCCCGTCTTTGAGCACTGCGGTGGCTTGCGGATCCACGGAGATGGAGCGCTCCTGGCCCTGCGCGTCAGTGACCTTCACGATCGGCGCGCTTGACCGCAGATCCAGCCCGCTGATGGAGCCTTTGATCGTGCTCATCCTGGCTTGCGTCATGCCGGGCGCCGCCGTTTCGGCTGAGACGACCTGGGGAGCCATGGCGCTGACCGCCGCCCCCAACATCACGGCCATCGCGTATGCGTATGCACGTGTCATGTGTCGTTCCTCCTGTGTGTGGTGGTTAGTGGACGTTCACCCCAAGCGAGGAATTGACGTTCCCCGCCGCGCCGGCTGCGCCGGAGCCGGTGGTGCCGGTCTCCGCTCCGCCTGCCCCGGTTGCGCTCCCGCGCAGGGAGCTGTCAAACTCGACGGCAGACGACCCAGCTGATCCGCTGACATCGGCAGAGCCGCTGGCCCCGCTGGAAGACTTCGTGGCCGTTGAGCTGGACGACTTCGCGGCTTCGGACGATACGCTGCCGGAAGACTGGCTGCGGTGCTGCGCCGATTGGCTCGAGCTGCTCTGCAGCGAGCTGGAGCTGGAGGATGGCGACGCCACCTCCGCCGCGCTGCGAGTTTGGCCGGATTCCTGGGTCGTCGTGTCCGTCTTGTACGAGGAGCCCATGCAGAACGCCGGCTCCGCGCTTACAAGGCCGACGACGCCTGTCACAACGATACCGGCGAGCATCCTGGTGTGTTTCATCGTTGAACCTCCCTTGTTGTTGTCAGTCGTTCTTGTTGCCACTTCCGATGCATCCCGCACGGCATGCCGAAGGTTACCGTGCCGCGCTCGGCTGCCGCCGCACCGCGTGCCCCAACTCGCGGAGCAGCTCCCGGCTTTCCAAGCCATGCCGCCACGCGACCTCATCCAGGCAATCGCACCCTTCGACGGAAATGTTGATGGCCAGCCGGTCAAACACCGGCTTGGTCTCGGGATGCTGCCGGACCACCCGATTCACCGTCGAATCCTCGCTGAGCCCAGCCGACGTCGCCGGGCGAATGGACGGTGACGGTTCGTGCGCGTCGGCCATCCATTCGAGCGCAGGGAAGAGCTGGTCTTCCTGATCATTCAGGTGATGGCGGAACTGCACGATGGCGGTCGTTAAGATCGGGCGGATGTCCTCCATGACGATCGAGGGCACATCCGCGAGGTAGCGGGTCACCACCCGCAGCGCGTCCAACTCGTCCTCGTGCCCGTCCTCCGCCACGTGGTTGAAATCGCCGACGTCCAGGGCGTCCGAATGGGCCAGCATCAGTTGGCATTCCCGGTCGTGGTGATCTTCCAGCCAGACCACGAGCGCGGCGCATAACTCCCGCACGGATTCCTCCGCGTTCGGCCCCAGCTCCAGGCCCGCTTCCACCGCATCCAGCTTCGCCCGAAACACCTCGTGGTCGTATTTCAGCCGGTCCAATGCCGCAAGCAGATTCATCGTCAGCTCTCCGTGTGGGTGGCGCGTTAGAATCGCAAACCGAAGGCGAAGCCGGGCATGACGTCAGCCCCCGTGCCTCCGCCGGTGTTCAAATTGGTGAAGTTCAGCAAAAAGGCCGCCGTGAGGCTCATGCCGGACTTCACGGCATAGTCATAGCCGATCCCGAGCGGCACCAGCCAGGAGCTGTCGTCGCCCCGGAAGTCCGCGTGCGCAAACCCCACCCCGGCTTGGAAATTCAACCGGCCGCGCCCGTTGGTCTGGGGCAGATTCACCCAGTATTTGCCCTGGCCCGAGAGCCCCACCAGCGTCAAATCGTCGCTGAAACCCAGCTGGAGCAAGGGGCCGAACGAGACGGCGTCGTTGAGGAAGTAATCCACGTTGCCGTTGGCGGTGAAGGCGCTGTCGTCCGGTGTGGACCAGAGCATGCCGAGGCTGCTGCCGGCGGACCATCGCCCGGGAGCTTCGGCGGACAGCGCATCGCCGCGCAGGTTCTGCCGGGCGGCCCGGGTGTGTTCCGGCCGGGAGACGTCGGCGGGCGGGAGGGCTTCTCCCGGCACCTGGGCCGCGGCGGCCCCTGGAAGCACGGCTCCTGCTGCAAGCATGCTAGCGATCCCCCACGCGATCCGGTTCATGATGCCTCCTCGGTTGCGTGCCACACGCTGCCTCGTACTGGACCAGCCTATCGCAGGGCGCCTAACGGCACAGTGACGTTTTGGTTACAACATCGTTATTCGACGGTGACGCTTTTGGCTAAGTTGGGCGGCTGGTCAATGTCGCAGCCGTTCCATTTGGCGATGTGGTAGGCCAGCAGTTGCAAGGGGATCGCCGCGAGGATCGGGGACACCAGCTCCGGCGTGCGCGGCACGGTGATCAGCGCATCCGCATGCCGTGCGATGCCGCGGTTGCCTTCGGAGGCGATGACGATGCAAGAGCCGCGGCGCGCCCGCACCTCTTGGATGTTCGACAGCACCTTGTCGTACACCGGCGAATCGAGGGCGAGGACCACCACCGGCCAGCCCTCTCGGATGCAGGAGATCGGCCCATGCTTCATCTCGCCGGCGGCATAGCCTTCCGCGTGGATGCTGGGGCAGATCTCTTTGAGCTTGAGCGCGCCTTCCAGGGCCGAGGGATAATGGTATCGCCGGCCAAGGTAGTAAAAATTTTTCGCTGCGGCATAGCGCTTCGCGATGCGCTTGATCGCGGCTTCCGCCTTGAGGGCGCGCTCAACGAGCTGCGGCAGCCGCGCCAAGGTGTGCAGCCAATCCCGCCACTGCGGCTCCTTCACCTGGCGGCGCTGCCGCGCGAGATGCAGGGCCAGCAGGGTCAGCACGCCCACTTGGGAGGTGTACGCTTTTGTGGAGGCCACCGCGATCTCCGGCCCGGCATGCGTGTAGATCACCGCATCAGATTCGCGGGTGATGGAGGATCCCACGGTATTGCAGATGGCCAGCACCCGGGCCCCCTGCGCCTTGGCCAGCCGGATGCCGGCCAGCGTGTCGGCCGTCTCGCCGGATTGGCTGATGGCCACGACGGTGGTGCGGCGGTCCAGCATCGGCCCGCGATAGCGGAATTCGCTGGCCAAATCTACATCCACAGGGATCTTCGCAAATTCTTCCAGCATGTATTCTCCCACGAGCCCGGCGTGGTAGGCCGTGCCGCAGGCGATGATCGCCAGTTTGTCGGCGGAGGTGAAGCGGTCCAAGAACTGCCGGGTGGCGCGGTCGAAGCCGATCCGGCCGGCGCGCGCGTCGAGCCGGTTGCCCACCGTTTGCGACAGCGCGTGGGGCTGCTCATGGATTTCCTTGAGCATGAAGTGCCTGAAGCCGCCTTTTTGCGCCGCCGCCACATCCCACGTGACCCGCGTCGCGTTGCGGCGCAGCGGCGTGCCGGCCAGCGTGGTGAGCCGCAGGCGGTCGCGGCCAAGCTCCACCATCTCCCGGTCGTTGAGGTACATGACCTGCCGCGTATGGCTGAGCACGGCGGGGACGTCGCTGGCGAGGAACGCTTCGCCGCGCCCCACGCCGACGATCAGCGGGCTGCCGTGGCGCGCCCCATAGAGGCGCTCGGGTTCGTCCTCGGCCACCACGCAGACGGCGTACGACCCGCGCAGTTCCTGGAGCGCGGCGCGGAACGCCTTGGGGAAGGGCAGGCGCTTGGCGTGCTCCTCGATGAGATGGGCGATGACCTCGGTGTCGGTTTGAGACCGGAAGCGGTGGCCTGCCGCCTGCAGGCGCGCGGTCAGCTCCGCGTAGTTTTCAATGATGCCGTTGTGCACGAGGGCGATGCGCCCGGCACAATCCACGTGCGGGTGCGCATTCACCTCGGACGGGGCGCCGTGCGTGGCCCAGCGGGTGTGGCCCAATCCCACGCGGCCCTGCAGCGGGCGGGCCGCCACGGCCGCCGCCAGCTCCTTCAGCTTGCCGGCGCGCTTGCGGACGTCAATGCCGTGCCCGTTCAGCACGGCGATGCCGGCGGAGTCATAGCCGCGATATTCCAGCCGGCGCAAGCTCTCCAGGATGGTGGCGGCGACCGGCGCGCTTCCGACGTATCCGACGATTCCACACATCGCTCTTCGCTCCTGTTCTAGGATCTTACAGGCCGACGACGCGGCCATCCGCCCGTTGCGCCGGGCTATAGTGGTGGCGGGTGTCCACCACCACCGCGGCCTGCTCCAAGACCAGGTCATAGTCCACCTGGGAATGGTTGGACAAGATGACGACGCAATCCGATTCCTGCAGGCGCTCCGCCGTCACCGGGACGGACCGGCTGGCCGCGCCGTTGAGCAGGGCGGAGGGCACGTAGGGATCGAAGTAGCTCAGGCGCGCGCCGCGGGCGGAGAGCTCCTGGGCCACTTCGAACGCCGGCGACTCGCGGGTGTCGTTGACGTCTTTCTTGTAGGTCAGCCCGATCAGGAAGATGTGCGAGCCGTTGATGGGCTTCTTGTGCCGGTTCAGCGCCTGCGAGATTTTCTCGACGACATAGTGCGGCATCTGCCGGTTGATCTGGTCGGCCAGCTCGATGAAGCGGGGCTGAAAGCCGTGGCAGCGGGCCTTCCAGGCGAGGTACATGGGGTCTTTCGGAATGCAGTGCCCCCCGATCCCCGGGCCGGGATAAAACGCCATGAACCCGAACGGCTTGGTCTTGGCCGCCTCGATGACCTCCCAGGAATCCACGCCGAACTTGTCGCACAGCAAGGCCAGTTCATTGGCCAGCCCGATGTTCACCGCGCGGAAGGTGTTCTCGAGCAGCTTGACCATCTCGGCTACTTTGGTGGACGACACGGGGACGACGTGCTGCAGGATCTGCCGGTAGAGCTGGATGGCGAGCTGCTGGCAGGCCGGCGTGATGCCGCCGACGACCTTGGGGATCTTCCGCAGCGGATACTGCACGTTGCCCGGGTCAATCCGCTCCGGCGAGAAGGCCAGGCAGAACTCCCGGCCGACCTCGAGGCCGCTGCGCTGCAGCAGCGGCAGGATCACCTCGTTGGTGGTGCCGGGGTAGGTCGTGCTTTCCAGGATCACCAGCTGCCCCGGCCGGAGCCGCTCGGCGATTGCTGTGGCCCCCGACAGGATGAACGAGATGTTCGGGTCCCGGGCTTTGCCCAGCGGGGTGGGCACGCAGATGAGGATGCAATCCATCGCGGCGAGCCGGTCGTATTCTCCCACCGCCGCGAGCCGTCCGCTGTGCCGCAGGGACGCCAGGCTCGCGTCGGTGACGTCGAGGATATACGAGCGCCCCGCGTTGACCTGCTGGGCCCGCTCCGCATCGAGCTCGAATCCGGTGACGGAAAACCCGACGTTGGCGAACTCCACGGCCAGCGGCAGGCCCACGTACCCGAGCCCGATGACGCCGACCTGGGCGGTCTTGGTGGCGATGCGCTGGGCGAGCTCCGAGAGAACCGAGGACGGCTCAAGTTCCTCGGTGCGGTGCGCGGTCATCACTCCATTGTTCATCATCACAGCATCCTCCTTCGCGTGGCGTCAGCGGTGCCAATGGTCTGCTTCGATAACGTACTTCGCCAGGAGCGTCTTGCGTTCGCCCCGGCGTTCCAAGACCAAGAACAGGCCGATTTCCTTGCCCAGCAGGGATGAGTCGCGGCCGGTGATGCGCGACCCCAGGTGCGGCCGGGCGCCGCTGCCCAACAGCCAGGCGAGTTTCCTGCGCGGTCGGGGCAGCAGCGGGTCCAATGAGGCGTCTTCCGGCTCGGCGTGCACCCGCAGCGTTTCTTCCACGTAACTGCCCGGCGCGACGGGCGACCGCGGCTGGCGGGTGGAGGAGGGCTCCACAGGGTGCGACCGGTTCTCGATGTCCACATAGGCGGACTCCTCCCACAGAACGCTGACGGGCTCGTCGCTGCCGTTGACGATGCGCACCCGTATCGCGCTGCTTGGCTCGATGGATACCCCGATCCCCCACGAGGGCGCCGCCGGGTTCAGCATGACCGGCAACGGCCGGGCGGTCAGCACCCGCGGGGTCGCGCATCCCAGACATGCCGCCGCCAGGCCCGCGATGATCCCGGCTCGGCGCGCGCGGCCTCGAGGGCGGCGGTTCATATGCCGAAATATCCGCCGATCGGATGCACCATACGGTGGGACGAAGCCGTGGTTGAAGGTTCCGGCATCGAATCAGGATGCGGTTCCGCATCGGCGGTGTCGCCCGGGGCCGATGGCTCAGGGTCAGCCGCCGCGTCTGTGTCAGGCGCGGACGCGCCAGCCGAGGGGGCGCTGTCGCTGACCGGCGCCGGTTCCGTGTCCGGCGGCGCGGCGGGGGCTCTCGGCGTTCTGGCGACTTGCGCCGGGGCTGGGGCGTACGCCAGCGTCGAGGGCATCGGCAGCGGGGCGATAATCACGGGCGCCGGCGCCGCTCCGGGTTGCGCGAGGGGTGCGGGAGCGGCTGGAGCTGCGGCCGGCTCAGGAGCCGGCGACGCGTCCAGGTGCTCGGGGAACGACGCCGATGCGGGGTGGACCGTCACATCCGGTTCGCGAGACGATGCCAACTCGTCCGCCTCGGGCTGCGTCGTCAAGCCGACCACCGGCTCCGTGGATGCCGCCGGCGGCTGTTGCCAGACGAGCGGCGGCTCCAACGCGGGTTCCGGACGGTAGAAGAGCCCGGCGGCCACTCCTCCGAAGAAGAGGAAGATCCCGATCAGCATCGCCACGCTCGAATTGCCCCTCCCCTGCGGGTGATCCGGCGTCAGAGAGGTCTCCGCGCTTTGGCCCCACAGGTCCAAGCTGGCTTGCAGCCGCTCCAGACGCGCCGCGAGCTGATGGAGGCGCGCTTCGTGCGGGGCCGCCGAGGCCGCGGCGTTCGCGGCGGCCTCCGCATGCTGCGGTGTCGAGGCGTTCGGACCCTGCGGGCTCGGTTGCTGCGCATGTTCAACGGAACTCATCTCTCCCTCCCGTGTTCCGATCCGGTGATGCGTCTCGTAGCACGCCGCACAGCCCGTTGCCGTGCGCGCTACGTCCGGTGTGCGTGCGGGCGTAGTGTGGCATAGGGCGGCTAACCGCCCGGTGACTTTTGGGTTACAGTCTCGTCATGCGTCAGCGACGGAGGCCGGTGACAAGTTTGTCATTCAAAAGTCATGCGCCCGTTAGGCCGGATTTGTTACAACACTCCTGCACTCAGCGCGGGACACCTGAAGAGGAGGCTCACGGGGAGGACATCGCATGCGCCTGTACCGCACCATCGAAAAGTTCGGCCGGTCGAAACACGCGCGGGCTGTTCGCCATGCCGTGAAATGGCTGTATCCGGGGCTGAAGGTCAAGCGGTGGTTCTGCATGGCAATCGCCGGGTCCGTGATCGCGGGGATCAGCATCGCCATGGTGTGGCGGAACGGGCAGCCGGTGTGGCTGGTGGGCGCGCTCGGCGTGGTGTTGGGCGTGTGCGCGATGCTGGCCGGCTTGGTCATGACGCTGCAATCGGTGCTGGACGCGATGTTTCCCGACCAGCCTCAGAACGTCATTGATGTCGTCTTCCGGCGGCGCCATCTTCAGAAAGGCTTGAAAGTGGTGGTCATCGGCGGCGGCACGGGGCTCTCCACCCTGCTGCAGGGGCTGAAGAGCTACACCAATAACCTGACCGCCATCGTCACGGTCGCGGATGACGGCGGCAGCTCCGGCCGGCTGCGGGAAGAATTCGGCATCCTGCCGCCCGGGGACATCCGCAACTGCCTCGTGGCGCTGGCCGATGCGGAGCCGCTGGTGAAGCGGTTGTTTCAGCACCGGTTTGTGGAAGGGGAAGGGCTTCGGGGCCACAACTTCGGCAACCTCTTTATCACGGCCCTCACGCGGATCACCGGCGATTTTGAGCATGCCGTCGAAGCCGCCAGCCGCGTGCTCGCCATCCGGGGCCGCGTCATTCCCTCCACCTCCGCCAAGGTGCGGCTGGTGGCGAAGCATGATAACGGCTCGCTCACTATGGGCGAATCAAAAATCTCTCAGGCCCCGAGGCCGATCCGGAAGCTGTGGCTGGAGCCCGGCGATTCCATGCCCGTGGCCGAAGCGCTCCGGGCGATCTACGACGCGGACCTCGTGGTCATGGGTCCAGGCTCGCTGTTTACCAGCATCCTGCCGAACCTGCTGGTGCCCGGCATCCTGGAGGCGGTCATCCATACCTCCGCGATGAGAGTGTACGTCTGCAACGTGATGACCCAGTTCCGCGAGACGCACGGCTTCAGTGCGAGCGACCACGTGCGCGC
>JACPRA010000016.1 GCA_016190215.1 Candidatus Omnitrophota bacterium | reverse complement strand
GTGTAGCGGTCTTCAATCGGCAGCTGCATGGTGTAGCCCAGCGCTTGGGCCCCGCGCGGGATGATGGATACTTTGTGGAGCGGATCGGCCAGCGGTGTGAGCAGCGCCATGAGCGCATGGCCCGACTCGTGAAACGCCGTGATGCGCTTTTCCTGGTCATTGATGACCCGGCTTTTGCGCTCCGGGCCGGCGATCACGCGCTCAATGGCGGCTTCCAGCTCGACCATGCCGACGCTGTCTTTATTCCATCGCGCCGCCAGCAGGGCCGCCTCGTTGGCCAGGTTGGCCAAATCCGCTCCGGACAAGCCCGGCGTTTGGCGGGCGATCCTCCGCAAATCCACCTCTTTGCCCAGCTTGATCTTCCGCGTATGGACTTTCAGGATCGCCTCGCGCCCGATCAGGTCCGGCGGGTTGATGACCACTTGCCGGTCGAACCGCCCCGGCCGCAGGAGCGCGGGATCCAGGACGTCAGGCCGGTTGGTCGCCGCCATCAGCACAATGCCTTCCTGGGTGTCGAACCCGTCCATCTCCACCAGGAGGGCATTGAGCGTCTGTTCCCGCTCGTCGTGCCCGCCGCCGATGCCGGCGAACCGCTGGCGGCCGACCGCGTCAATCTCATCGATGAAAATGATCGCTCCGCGGCCGATCTGCCGGGCGGTGCGGCGGGCCTGCTCAAAGAGATCGCGCACCCGGCTGGCCCCGACGCCGACGAACATCTCGACGAAATCCGATCCGCTGATGCTGAAGAACGGCACGCTGGCTTCGCCGGCCACCGCCTTCGCCATCAAGGTCTTGCCCGTACCCGGCAGCCCCACCAGCAGGACGCCCTTGGGGATTTTGCCGCCCAAACGCTGGAACCGCTTCGGATCTTTGAGGAATTCAATGATCTCGCGGAGCTCATCCTTCGCCTCGTCAATCCCTGCGACATCCTCAAACGTGACCTTCGTTTGCGATTCGGCGCTGATCAGCCGGGCCCGGCTTTTGCCGAAGGCCATGAGCTTGCCGCCCCCCTGCGCGCTGCGCATGATGAACCACATGACGCCGAAGAGGATGATCCACGGCGACAGGGCGATCAGAACGGCCATGAATCCGGTCTGGGCCGGCTGGATGTCGAAGGCCGGCACGTTGGTGCGCAGCAGGTGCAGCACCTCGTCATCGCCCGGCGGGAGATAGACAATGAACGTATGCCCGTCGCTCAGGCGGCCTTCCAGCCGGTCGTCCACCAGCTTGGCTTCGGTAATCTGAGGGGTGGTGAGGTTCTCCACCAGCAGGTGGTAGAACTCTCCGTACGTCATAGGCCGGTGCATCTGGGTGGCCAGGTAGGAGACGGTGCGGAGCAAGGCAACCAGCATGAAGGTGGTCAGCATGATCCACAGCCAGCGAGGCCGGTTGGGACGCCGTAATGTCGTCATGTCACGTCTATCCTGTGTTGAGGTGCTCGTCGGATCGGCAGGCCTGCAGAGAGCTTATGATAGACGAACAGTATACCGCGAGAGGGTCGAAGGGCGCAAGGAGAAGTCTGGTTCGATGGGGTGAACGACGACGTCGCCGGCGCGCCGCTCCACCCATGCGCCGCCGGGCAGGTCCACCCGGGCGGGACTGGAGCGGTCCGCCACGACCCGCCGGACCTGGACCCAATGGCGGAACTCGAACCCCACCGGCGCGCCGGGAGCGTCTTGGAGCGCCCAGCGAATCAACTGCCATTGCACGGATTCCGGCAGCCGCCGCAACCCCGCCAACTGCAGGCGCCAACCTCCCTCCGCGCGAGGTTTGGCGAGGCGCTTCCAGTGCCGGCGGGCGGCGCCGTGCAAGAACGCCATATCCGTCCGGCATTGCTCCGCCAGCTGGTGCAGCAGCTGCTTGATATTCGGATTGTAGTCCCGCTCGAGCAGCGGCAGCAGATGGCCGCGGACGCGGTTGCGAAGAAAGCGGTGATCTGTATTGGTTGCGTCTTCGCGATAGGCGAGGCGATGCCGCCGAAGGTAACTGAGGATCTCCCGGCGCCACACCTGCAAAAGCGGCCGGATGACCAGGGACGCCCCCAGCGGGCGGGCCGGCGGGATGGCCGCCAGCCCGGTCATCCCGGCTCCGCGGACCATACGCATCATGACGGTTTCCGCCTGGTCGTCCGCGGTGTGGGCCAGGACAATGCGGGCGGCTGAATATCGCTCCGCGATCTCCTCGAACGCGGCATACCGAAGGCGCCGGGCGGCGTCCTCGAGCGACCATCCGTGGGCGCGGGCCTCCTGCCGGACGTTCCGGCTGATCACGGTGACCGGCACATTCCAGCGCCGGCCCAGGGATTCGACGAACGCGGCGTCATCGTGAGCGTCAGGCCGGAGCTGATGATCAACATGCACCACCCGCAATGCTCCGAACGGGTTGCGGCGGTGCAGCGCGACAAACAGATGGAAGAGCGCGACGGAATCCGGCCCGCCGGAGACGCCGAGCACCACGCGTTCCCCGGGACGGAGCCAGCGCGATGCGGAGAGCGTCTCCTGCACCTGGGCCAGGAGCGGATCGGTCATGCGGAGGGCGATGCGGGCTAACCTTGGATGCGCTTGACGGCCTGAAAGAGCACGCGCTGAACGTCGCGGTGGCGCTCCCGCCGCTGCCGCGCGAGGATGGCATCCTTGGCCCGCGGGTCGTCCACGCGGCTGACGGCATCCAGCGCGGCCATGCGCACCTCGGGGTGGCGGTCGCGCAGCCGGTCGATCAACGCCGGCAAGATCGCCGGATCCGTCAGCGGTTCAATCGCCAGAATGGCCGCGATCCGGATCCGAGGATGCCGGTCCCGCTTCAGGAGGTCCACCAATTCCGGCACCGCCTGGTTGCCGGCGACGGCCGCCATGGCTCGGACGGCAAACGCGCGGGTGTCCGGATGGCGGCTGGTCAGGTAGGACCGCAGCACCGGCACGGTCGCCGGCTCCCGAAGCAGCTCGAGCTTCATAAACGCCATCTGGCGCTGGTAGGCGTCCGGGGCTTCCAGTTGCGCGATCAAGCGCTGGGCCTCGGGGCTGGGGGTGGAGGGTGCGGCGGCTTCCTCGGCGCAGAGCGGCGGCAGGACGCCGGCAAGCGCGACCAGCAGGCATCCTGCGCCGGCGGTCCACCGGCGCATCACAGCGACTCGTCCTCGGCCTGCGCCAGCTCGCGTCCGATGCCGGCCAGCCGCCCGGTTCGTTTCCGGAGGTGCTTGCCGCTCATCTTGGCATGCCGTGTGTCCAGCTGCCGCTCCAGCTCATCAAACGCTTTTCGGATGGAGAGGCCGGCGTCCCGGTTTTCGACATGCGCGGCCACTGTATGGCCGGGGATATGGCACGTCAGCGAGGTTTGGTAGAGCTTATGCGACCCGTTTTCTTGAAAGAGGGCGTGCAGCGATACGGCTTCATCGGGAAAATGATGGAATTTCTCCTCCAGCCGGTCAATGAGCTCGGTCAACAGTTCGCGGACGATCCCCTTGGGGCCCACATGCTTCAATTCGATGGTTCGCTTCATTCGGCTCTCCCCTCTTGGCGTTAGGGACTCAGTCTACTGCACCGGCGTCGGCCGGTCAACTGACGGATGCCCGGAAACACCAACACGGCAGCCGCATGATGCACCGGCTGCCGTGTTGTGGCGTCACGCGAAAAACCGCGCTTACGCGCGATGCAGAGCCCGGTGACGGACCGGGTGGATCGGCCGCTTCGCGTGGCCGTTCATCCGGTTGACCATCCACTCCCGGGCGTGTCCCAGCCGCTTGCCGGCGGCTTTCTGCAGGTCACCGGCTTTGCGGGCCAGCACTTTCTGGGCTTGCCCGACCTGCCGCGCAGCCGCCGAGCGGACGGACCGCAGCTTCATCGCAATGCGCTTCCGGGTCACCTTGCCTGAGGCCGGCGCAAAGAGCAAGGCGGCAATGCTGCCTGCCGCAGCGCCCAAGGCAAAGACCCCCAGCGTCTGAACCGTCCGCTTGGTGTGTCGCTGTGGTGCCATATCCGTTCCTCCTCCGTTGACCCTATGCCCGGGATGAGCGGCGAGGGGCCACCCTCGCGCCGTTTCCCATCCGTTTCTCCCACCACGAAACCAGCTGATGCTGCACGTGCGCGGCGGCGTCCCTCAATTTACCGGTGACGCCACGCGCCTCACCGGTGAGACCTTCCACATCTTGCGCAATGCGGTTCGCACGTTTCAGCACGCGCCGAAGCTCTTGCAAGGTGACGGAGGCCTCATCAGCGGCGCGGGCGTATCGCGGGAGGACCCGGCCCAGCTCATGCCGCATGCGGCGAAGCTCCACAAGCAGGAGCGCGGCCATCCCGAGGCCGAGCACCAGCCCGAGGGCCAACACGCCCAGGCATACGTCGCTCCAGTTAGCCATGGCACCAGGGACGGTGAAGAGCGGGTCGCAGGGGGCGCGCCGGAGACACCGGCTGCCGGATGGGTTGGAGGAGCGGCCAAAGAAAATGGCACTTCCGCAACACGCAGAAGTGCCGAATCTGTTGTCTGAGGATCACCCACATGGCATCCATTCTTTCGGCAACCCGGCTATCCGCCAACGATCTCTGGCGGACCCGCAGCTTTGCCGGCAGCTCTTCCATTAGCGAGCTGCCGCCCTGAGCTGATCCTCAGGGGTCCTGCCCTCACGGGCAGTGTGCCTCTCCGCCACCGTTACTTTGGCGGAGACCCCGCCAGAACTCTCTGGCAGGGTGTATCGAGAATGTCAACGGCGCATACTTCTTTGCGCGATCTTACGTTAGCTTGAGTGTACCCAATGCGCGTGAAAAACGTCAAGGGATGGAGGATAGGGATGAAGGACTCGGGTATAGGGATTAGAAATCAAGAGACGTGGAGTCCCTGTTCCCTAGTTTCTATTGGGGGGACGCGTTGATGTAGCGGATCATCTCGATGAGCCGGCCGCATTCCCGCCGGTTGAACGGAACGATGAGCCGGGGCAAGTGCCGCAGCTCTTCTTCCTCCGCCTCTTCAGGCAAGGGTTTGCTCATGGTCATGGAGCTGTTGGGTGTGAGCAGGTCCTTGAAGATCCGGTTGAGCTGCTCGATCACCGGGCGCGGCAGCGTTCGCTGCAGCCGCATCACCAGCGTCGAGCCGACGTACCGGGCGGAGTGGTAGACCACATAAAATTGCCGGATCATGGCCGCCGCCTCATCGGCTGAGCGCGCAACTTGGTAGATGGCCCGGTCGCTGGGGGAGATCATGCCGGTCTCGACCATCCGGTGGTCCAGGAACTCCAGCAGGGGTTTCCAGAAATCCCCTGAGGGGGTCTCAACGAACACGATGGGCCGGGGGTCTGTTTTCCCGGTTTGCACGAGTGTCAGCACCTCAAACCCCTCATCGAGCGTGCCGAATCCGCCGGGAAACAGCACGGTGGCATGCGATTCTTTGACGAACAACAACTTCCGGGTAAAAAAGTATTTGCAGGTCACCAGCTTCCGGTCCCGCGCAATCACCGGATTGGCTCCCTGCTCGAACGGCAGCCGGATATTGAGCCCGAAGCTGGCGTCGCGGCCCGCGCCCTCGTGCCCGGCCTTCATGATCCCGCTCGCGGCCCCGGTGATGACCATCCACCCGGCCTCGGCCATGATCTTGCCGAACCGCTGCGCCATCGGATAGGACGGGTGGCGGGCTGTCGTGCGCGCGGAGCCGAAGACCGCCACTTTTCTCACCTGCCGGTACGGCCGGAAGATGGCGAACGCATACCGCAATTCCTTCAACGCGCTGTTGAGGATTTTGAGGTCGCCGGTCGTCGCGCGGTCTTCGCCCAGCCGGTACACCGATGTCATCAGCTCCGTGAGGAGGGTGCGATCAAGCCCGTCCCCGAATCCGCCGAGGAGGTTGGCAACCGCGGCGTCCGCGGCCGGGGACCCGGTGGTGTACCGGGAACGCGGAGCGGGCGACGCGGCGGCGGGGCCGGGGGCTCGAGGCATCAGAGGGTCTCCGAGGGTTGGAGCGTCATGAGGGCCAGCTCGGGCCGGGCGCCGAACCGGATCGGCAGCATGGACGTGCCGATGCCGCGGCTGACGTAGAGGCGCGAGCCGCCCTGCGCATACCAGCCGGCGATAAAGCTTCCGCATCCGCGCGGAAGCCACCACCGCCGCAATCCGGGAATGCCGATTTGCCCGCCGTGCGCGTGGCCGGCGAGAGCCAGCGCGCACTTCCCTGCCACGGCGGGAAAATCCGCCGGCGCGTGAAACAGGGCGATTGTCGCGGCGGCGGCGGGGATGCCGGCCAGGGCGGCCGCGGCATCAGACGAGCCGAAGATCGAATCATCCAACCCGGCCAGCCAGAGATCGGATCGCACCGCCGCGCTTTCATTCATCAGGAGGCGGATGTTCAAAGATTCATAGAACGCGCGGTCATTGGTGGTCGGTTTTAAGCTTTCCCAGTTGCCTCGCACCGCCCAGACGCCCAAGGGGGCGCGCAGACGGCTGAGGAAGGCCCGGCACTGCTCCGGCCGGCCGTTCGTGGACACGGTATCTCCGGTAATGACGATGACATCGGGCGCATGCCGATCCAGCAGCGCCAGCAGCCGCCGTTCCCGCGGGCCCATCCTGGTGGTGTGCAGATCGGTCAGGTGGGCCAGCGTGATCGGCGCCGAGACCGGCGCGATCACGCGATGACGAGTGACCTCGATCCACCGAGGCTCGATCCACACGGCATATGCGAGCGCGCCGGCGGCTGCCACCAGGCACGCCAGGACCATCATGCGAGCCGGTGCCGGCTCATGGGGATCCGGAACCGGCGGCTGACCACCCCGGCTCGCATGCGCACGTAAAGACATACTCCGGCTGGATGAGGGGTGCGTAGTCCGGCGGAGCGGGAAACACGAAGGTCACGGTGTCGTAGGCGCCTGCGATGGTGCGGACAAAACCGTGGCCGACTCCGCGCAAGACGCCAAGCGTGGCTCCGCTGCCGGGCCCCGAGCGTGTGGAGGTTTCGTCAATCCGTTTGGGCACTTCCACCCAGCCGGTCAGCACATTGACGACGCCGCGCCATAATTTTCCAAACGCCTTGCGCCAATTGATCGGAACCGACGGCAGCTGAGATTTGCCCAGCGGCTCACTCTGTGAGATTCCCGGCAAGCTGAGCGCGGCGGGAGCCGCCGTCTCGGCCGCCTCCGCGACGCCAAAATCGGTTTCAGCGGCGGAAGATGGAAGCACCCCGGTGGCGGACTCCAATTGCACCACCCGCTGTTCCAGCATGGTCACTTGCGACTGCACCCGGCGCACCCGCGTCCCAAACGGATCAAAGATGCAGCCGGTGGCCGCCAGACACAGCGCCACCACGGCGCCACGAGACATCTGCCGCATAGGGTCAGCCTCGCCGTTTGCCCGGAAGAAACAGCCCTTCGTACAACAGCGCGGCGGAGATGGCGCCGAGCAGCGGCCCGACCCAATAGACTGCGTGGTCCTGCCAAAATCCCGCGGCCAACGCCGGTCCGAACGCGCGGGCCGGGTTTATGGCCGCGCCGGTGAGCGCCCCGCCCATCAGGATGCCCAGCGTGATGGTCAAGCCGATGGCAATGCCAGCCGGCGGTTTCGGAGAGCGCGGGTCAACCGCCATCCCCCAGACGACCGTGACGAGGAAAAAGGTCAACAGGGCTTCGACAACGATGCCCCATCCCGGCGACAGCTGCGACAGCGCGCAGGCACCCAGGAACGGCAGGTCTGCCACGAGATCCGGAAACAGCCCGCGAAGCACCCAGCCGGCCAGGGCCGCTCCACCCAGCTGCGCGGCCACGTACCCGGCCGCCGGGGCCGGCTCAATGCGCTTGGTCAAGGCCATGGCCGCCGTCACAGCCGGATTGAAATGGCCGCCGGAGATATGCCCGAACGCGTAGACCATCACCATGATCGTCAGCCCGTGCGCCAGGGCGATTCCGACAATACCCACCTGGCCGCCGCTGACGGCATCGGAGCAGATTGAGCCGGCTCCGATAAAAATGAGCGCAAAGGTCCCGATGAATTCCGCGAGATATCGCCCCATCTGATTCCCTCCGCCTGTGCGACGCTCCCTACCACCCCTGCTGGATTGCCGTCTCCAGCAGTTCATGAAAATTTCCGACCAGCGCATCCGGTCGGGCCTGGCGCAGCTCGTCAGGCTCCGCATAGCCGTGCGTGAGGAGTGCTGTGGTCACGCCGGCGTTTCGGCCGGTCTCGAAATCAACGAGGCTGTCACCCACGAACAGGACGTCGGTGGGGTGAAGCTGCCAGCGGGCCATGAGCGCGCGGATGGCGGCCGGATCCGGTTTCTTGGGGTACGGCGAGCCCGCGCCGATGATGTCTGCGAAATGGCCCGCGACCCCCAGCCCCTCGATCACCTGGCGCGCCAGCGGCTGGGGTTTGTTGGTGACGATGGCTTGGATCCGGGAACGAAAATGCTCCAGAACGTCGGCTGCCCCGGGATAGAGCGCGCTGCTCGCGAGCAAATGCGCCTGGTAGTGCTCGTAAAACAGCTGCAGGCCGCGCTCGATGCGCTGGGGGTCCGTGGTCTCAAGGCACCGGTGGACCAGATCATGGAGCCCGCGCCCCACGAGCGCTTTCACGTCGTCCGCCGGTTTTGGGGCCTCAGACATCTGCTGCAGCATGAAGTTGGCGGCGTTGGCGATGTCCTCTCCGGTGTCAACCAGCGTGCCGTCCAAGTCATACACGATGAGCCGCTTCATGCGCGCCGGCGCGGTCACTCGAAGAGCGCTTGGACGTCGTCATCAAACCCGATGCCGTGGAGCATCCATCCCTGCGCGGGCCGGTACAACACGAAATCCCAGGACATCACGTCCCACTCGAATTTCTCAAGAAATCGAAACCGCAGCAGGCTGTCCCTGACGGTGTCCGAGCTCAGCAGCGTCCGTCCTACGGAGGCCCCGAATTGCAGCTCGGCCAGTCCGTGCTGCCGCCGGGTTTCCTCCGACAGCTTGGCAAAACGGGCATCGGACACCGGGAAGAAGGGGCGCAGGATGTGAAATGCCTCCTCGTACTGTCCGGCTTGGATCCGGTCGAGGAACGCTTCACATAATTGCAGCGCCTCCCCTTCGCTCCGGAGCGTTTGATATTCCACCACGACAGGATCCGCAGGAGACGCCGCCGCGTCCTCCAGCGAGAGCGGGTCGGTTGGGGCAAGCGTTGATGAGGCCTCCTCGGCCGCCGTCGCGGACGAAGACCCCGGAGTGGTGAGGTCGTACTCCTCGGCAAGGGCTCCGATGGGCAGGCAGAACAATATCAGGCCAAGAACCGTGCCGCTGAATGTGGTGTGTTTCGATGTCATCGCGATGCCTCTATGTTGACATTGGAAAGATGGCGGTGGAGGGACTCGAACCCCCGACACGCGGATTATGATTCCGCTGCTCTAACCAACTGAGCTACACCGCCGATAATACGATCACGTCTTCCTGAACCCTGCCCCGATCGGCGCCGCCGGCCTGGTAACCGGCCTGGTCAATGCCGACTGATGAGAACCCCAGTTGCTGAAACTGCCGCGCGATGTCCTGCCGCAGAGCCGATGGGCGCAAACGATCGCGCTCGTCCCGGCCGACCTCGATGCGGGCATGCGCCCCGAGATGCCGGACGCGCACCTGCTGGAACCCCAGGCGGCGCAAGATGCGCTCCGCCTGTTCGATCTGGGACAGCTTGCCCTCCGTCACCGCCATGCCATGCGGGATCCGGGAGGCCAAGCACGCGTTTTGCGGCCGGTCCCAGTTGGGCAGCCCGCGCTCGCAGGCTGCGGCGCGCACCTCCGCTTTGGTGAACCCGGCGTCTTGAAGCGGCGCGCGCGCATGGCGCTCGCGGGCTGCCGCCGCCCCGGGGCGCGCGTCAAGCGCGTCATCGCCGATCGCCCCGTACAGGATGACGGACATGCCCTCCGCGCGCGCGAGGGCGTTCAGGCGGTCGAACAGCTCGCCCTTGCAGATATAGCAGCGGGTGGGGGTATTCGCCTGGTAGGCCGGGTTCGCCACCTCGCTGGTCGGCACGATCTGGTGGCGCACATCCAACTGCCGGGCAAGCGCGCGCGTCTCGTCCAGGTCGGCCCGGGCGAGCGAGGCGGAATCCGCCGTCACGGCCACCACGCCGTCGTATCCCAGCACGTCCCGCGCCAACGCCAATAACAGCGTGGAATCAACCCCGCCGGAAAACGCCACCATCACCCGGCCATATCGGCCAAGCTCTTCACGAACGCGCTCAAGCTTGTGCTGCAACAGGGTGTCCGGCATGGGTTGCAGGCCAGGTGCGGACGGGCGCTTCCGGCGTAATCCAGCCGCCCCCCAACACCAAGTCTCCATCATAACACACCGCCGCTTGCCCGGGCGTGACCGCCGGCTGGGGCTCATCGAATTCCACCAGGCCTGCCGCGCCGCCGCGGGGATGGATGGTCGCCCAGGCGCCCGGGTGCCGGGAGCGGATTTTCACTATCGCCCGGACCGGACCGGCCGGCGGTTCGATGGACACCCAGTTCATACGCTCGAGGCTGCAATGGCTGCTGAGCAAATCGGCTGCGGAGCCCACAACGAGCCGGTTGCCCGCGCGATCGATGGCGACGACGTAAAGCGGCGCGCCGGACGCGATGCCGAGGCCTTCGCGCTGGCCGATGGTGTATCCCAGGACGCCCCGATGCTGCCCCAGGAGACGGCCGGATGTATCCACGATCGGCCCCGGCTCCCCTGCTCCAAGCGCCTTGTGGAGAAACCCGGTTTTATTGCCGTCCCGGACGAAACAAATGTCCTGGCTGTCCGGTTTCTCCGCCGTCACCAACCCGAATTCCCGGGCCGCCTGCCGCACCTCGGATTTCGACAACCCGCCCAGCGGGAAGTGCGCGCGCCCAAGCTGCTCCTGCGTCAACCCAAAGAGCACGTAGGACTGGTCCTTCCCCGTATCGCAGGCGCGCTTGAGCGCCTGGCGGTCGCTCGCGGCCTGGTATTCGGACCGCGCGTAATGCCCGGTGGCGATGCCGTCCATCCCCACGGTATCGGCGTACCGCAATAAGGCGCCGAACTTGATGTGGTCGTTGCAGGCGATGCACGGGTTGGGAGTCAGGCCTTCGTCATAGCCGGCGACGAAGTAGTCAATCACGCGGACGCGGAACTCCTCCGCCATCTCCAAGGTTTCATGCGGGATGCCCAGGCGGGCGGCGACGGCGCGGGCATCCAGGGCATCCCGGACCGAGCAGCACAAGCGCGTGCCGCTGCTCACGCACACGTCTTTCCCCCAGAGCTGCAGCGTGACGCCGGTGACGTCATATCCCTGCCGCTGGAGCAGGGCCGCGGCCACGGAGCTGTCCACGCCGCCGCTCATGGCGACCAAAATTTTGCGGTGCGCGCGGGCGCTCATGGGATGGGGTTACGGATTGCCGCCGGCGGCCTGCGGCGCGCCGTTCGCCGGCGGAGATCCCGGGAGCGGTTCGCCGAGGGAGAGCACATAATCCACCAGCTGATCAATCTGCGCGTCCGGAATGCGGTCCTTCCAAGCCGGCATGTAGAGCGGGGGGGTGGGCCGCGCGGGGTTGCTCCGCGGCACCGGTTGCCGACCGTTCCGGATGAACTCCTTCAGCGTCTGGCGGTCATAGTAGTGCGCGACCGGAACCAAGGAGGGCGCCTCGTCCCCCAGCCAGGCATTCCAGCTGCGCCGGCCGCCCACGCCGTCGAGGCCATGGCAGCCCGCGCAGCCGAACTTCTGGAACACGGCTTTCCCGGCCTCCACGGACGAGGCATAGACCGGCTCCGGCTCCTGAGGAGCTGGAGGATGCACATAAGCAGCCGGCAAGTGCTGGCTCTTCAGGCTCAACATGTAGACGGTCAGCGCCCGCGCCTGCTCCTCATTTAATCCGTAGTTCGGCATGAACGTGGGGTAAATCTCTTCTTCGCCCGGGGGCAATTCCTGCGCGCGGAAACCCGGCGTCACGCGCCGAGGTTCCTGAAAGTGCTGCTCCACCCACTGGGACAAGCGTTCTTCCCCGTGCACGAAGGTGAAATCCAGCAATTGCCACGGCTTCTCTCCCATGTCCGACAGATCCACCGAAACGTTCTGCCCGAAGCCGTTGACCGTATGGCAGCCGGCACACCCGAGCTGTTTGTACGACGTCATCCCCTGCACCAGCCTGGGGGCGTGCGGTTCGATCTCTCGGACGTCACCATGGCACTTGTAGCAGGAGGACTGAATGAGCGGACCGCGCAGCAATGGCTCCTCCCAGTGCTTGACCTCGCCGTGCGCTGCCTTGGTGTCTGTTGCCAGCCCTTGCCCGCCGTGGCAGACGGTGCAGCCGAACTGCTCCGGCGGATGGGACTCCAGGTACGTGCCGGGATGCGCGGTGAAGGGCTGCTCGGCGAGCGCGAGCTGCGGCTTGTCGATGGCCACATGACACGTGGTGCACCGGTCAATCCGGCGGAGATCCTCCAGCGCCACCTGGTGGATGCCTCCCGCGAGCCCCTTGCGCTCCGCCCGCGTGAGCGAGTGGAAGAACTGCCGCTGATATCCGGTCCACTCCCGCGCCGTATCCATCCAGACGACCACGCCGAACAATCCGGTCAGGATCAGGGTGAACAGCAGAAAGAGGATGCGCTTCATCGCCGGTTAAATGTTAAAGCTCAACGCCGGGAAGGTGATGAGATACTTCATGCCGAAGAGCAGCCGCAGCGCCAGCTTGCCCAACACGCCCATCATCATGAGGAACAGGCCCATGACGAGGCTGTATTTAACCGGCCCCAGCTCGTCATACATCCGGTCTTTGAACGTGGCGAACTTGAGGCCGAGAAAGCCTAACGCGCCTCCCAGCGCCAGGATGCACGCCACGACCAGGCCGGTGCCCAACGCCGGGCCCAGCGCCTCGACGGTGCGGTACAGCCAGCTCATGAACGGCGCGTTCGGGGCATGTCCCAGCGCCTCGAACAGCGTGGTATACCGGCTGCGCAGCGGATATTCCGCATCCGGAGCGGTCGTCAGCGGCAGCAACAGCGCGATGGCCATGACCACCCCCAGCCCCATGTGGAAGGCGGCGGAAATCCTCGCCGGCGCGTTCGGCCCTCGGGCGGCGGCCAAGCGCGCTTTGATCGCCTTGGGCATGGGCGTGCCTTCCAGAAAGTAGCACAGCATCAGCAGCGCGCCCCAGAAGTTGGGCAAGTTTTTCAGGGTCAGCTTGGTCACGCGCCGATGCGACCAGAGCTCGCCGGGCATGTACCATTCCCAGTTCGGCCCGCGGCAGTAATACCCGATGAAGATGAGGGCAAACCACAAGACAACCCCCAGCATGAAGACGGTGACGGCAAAGGGCCGCTCTGTGGGATGCCACAGACGCAGGGGGCCGATCCGCTTCCATCCCATCGCGGGATAGACGCCGATGCCTTTCGGGTTGGTGTCCACGTAGGGGATGGCCATCAGGCCCGCCACGATGAGCCCCGGCAGCGCCACCCCGGCGATCCATGGGTCAAAGTAGACCAGCAGCTCCTGCAGCCCGAGGAAGTACCACGGCGCTTTGGATGGGTTCGGGGTCACGTTCAAGTTGGCGATGCCCTCCAGGGGCGCCGGCAGGGCCATGGACCAGACGAACAGGATGATTGTCACCAACAAGGCCGCCAGGAACTCCCGCGACACCAGGTGGGGCCACACGTCCACTTTTTCTCCGGTCTGCTTGGAAAATCCGTCTTTCCGGACCCGCCACAAGTGGACGCATAGGAACACGCAGAAGAGAAACGGCACCGCCACGCAGTGCAGGACGTAGAAACGGATCAGGGTCGAATCCCCCACCATGGTGCCGCCGATCAGCCCGAACCGCGCATCGTTGGATGTCGTCACGAACGGCAGCCGGAAGGGCCCTTCGTTGCCGATCACCGGGGTGTTGGCGGCCATTTGCGCGCCCACGGTGACCGCCCAGAGCGCGAGCTGGTCCCACGGCAGCAGGTAGCCGGTATAGCTGAGGAACAGCGTCAGGACCAGCAGGATCACCCCAACGGCCCAGTTGTATTCCCGCGGCGGCTTGTAGGCGCCGGTCAAGAACACCCGGACCATGTGGAGGATGACCACGACGACCATCAAGTGCGCCGCCCAGCGGTGCATATTGCGCAGGAACCCGCCCAGCGTCACGGCATACGCCAAGTCCTTCATGTCCTGGAAGGCGTGGATGGTCGTCGGGCGGTAATAGAACATCAAGAGGATGCCGGTGACGACCAGCAGCAGGAACACGTAGAACGACAACCCGCCCATGCCCCAGGTATAGGTGACCTTGAGGGCGTCTTTGGGCGTCCGGACCGGGTGGAGATGGAGGAAGACGTTGCCGAACACCCGCTGGAGCCGGGTGCGCGGGGTGTCGGAAAAATCGTGGCGGAAGATGGACTTCCACAGCTTGCTCTTCTTGAACCACTGCAGCACGGCCGGGGAGGCGTCTTTGTCAGCCATCGATTCGGTTAGGCTTGGTAGGGCAGGAAGAAGTCTCCCTGCTCTCTGAGCTTGGGCCGGTTCTCCAGCCGCGCCTTGTCGATGACCAATTGCCCGTCATTGGCCAGCTGCACCGAGCAGCGCCACAACGGCTTGGGGGCGGGCCCGGCGATCACGTCCCCGTCTTTATTGAAGTTGGATCCGTGGCAGGGGCACTTGAAGCGGCCCTCGGCCTCGAACCAGTTGGGGGTGCAGCCCAGATGGGTGCAGCGCGCCCAGAAGCAATAAAACCCGCCGGCGGTGCGGACCACCCAGACCCGCTGGGCCTTTTTCCACTTCTCGCTGATGCCCAGAGGAAATTCGTCCGGGTGGCCGGCCTTGAAGGACAGCGTGGGCTCGTACAACACGTTGGGAAACAGATAGCGCAGGTTGGACAGCAGCCATCCGCCGAGGAACAGATAAAAAAACGCCCAGCCGGTTTTCAGCAAAAACTGCCGCCGGCCAAACCGCTCTTCAAGCTGCCCCCACACCGTCTGCCCTGACACCGCGGCCCCCATCGGACTCCTTCTATTTTTTGAGCGAACGCCGGAACTCTCGAATGGCTTCGCCAAGCGACCGCGCCAGCTCCGGCAGGCGCTTGCCGCCGACGAGCAGCAGAATGATCAGCAGCAACACCAACAATTCCGGCAACCCCAGACGACCCATTAGTGCACCCGCTCCAAGGCGTAGTTGACGAGCTGCCGGTAGGTGTCCGTCAGCATCACACCGTCGCGTTCAGCGACCGTTTCGGCCGCCTCATGCAGGAACCGCCCGGCGGCGCCGAAGGCTTGGGATACCGCGCCCGCCCGCAGCGCTTCGCCGGCGATGCGCGACCGGAACGACTGGCCGGCGGCCCCGCGCCGCAGCGGCGCGAACAACGTCCGGCGCTGCCGAACGGACAAGGCCTGGGCCAAATAAATCACCGGCAGCGACAGCGATCCCTTGTCCAGGTCCGACCGCAGCGGCTTGCCGACGGTCGGCTCATCCCCGACCAAGTCGAGGCAGTCATCCACGATCTGAAACGCCATGCCGAAGCTGAGCCCGAAGCGGGCCAGCCGCTCGCAGGTGGCGGGCGCGGCGCCGGCGACGCGCGCGCCGAGATAGCAGGAGGCCGCGACCAGCGAGGCCGTCTTGTCCCGGATCACCCCAAAGTAGTCGGCTTCCGTCGTGTCGAGGCGGAAGCGGCCGGCGACTTCTTGGAACTCCCCCTGCGACATGCGGCGGCACACGTCCGCGGTATAGCGCATGAGCTCCGGATCTCCCAGCTTGGCCAGCATGGCAAACGCCAGCGAATAGAGGTAATCGCCCATCAGCACCGCGCGCTCCGTGCCGAAGCGGGCATGGAACGTCGGCTGGCTCCGTCGGGTGGGGGCTTCGTCAATGATATCGTCGTGGATCAGCGTGGCGGTGTGAATCAGCTCCACCGCGGCGGCCGCCTCGATCAGCTCCGAGCGGCGGGCGCGGTACTCGCCGCTGCGCCCGGCGAGCAAGACAAGCGCGGGACGCAGGCGCTTGCCGCCGGCGGCCACCATATAGACGGCCATCGTAGCGATCGGATCGCGCAAGCACGCTTCGAGCCGTGTGCCCACGCGCGCCAAATCGGCTTCGATCGGGCGCAGAATGGTTTCGAGTTGAACGCCGTTGACCTTGGCGGACATACGGCCCGTCACGCCGGCTTGTCGGCGACGTACAGACTGGCGATGCCCCATGAGAGCGGTTGATACCATGCACGAGCTCCGGATGCCGTTAGCAATGCCACCATTTGATCAGGACGAAGAAACCCTTTCACCGACCGGGCCAAATAGGTAAACGGCCACAGCCGGCCTGTCACCAGCAGCCCCACCACGCGCGCCACCGTGAACAGCGCCGCGAAATAGGCGGCCCGCACCACGGGATTGGACGGCCGGCCGGTTTCCAGAATAACCAGCCGCCCCCCGGCTTTCAGCACCCGCAGCATTTCCCGCACGCCGGCGGACACATCACTGAGGTTGCGGGTCGAAAAGCCGATGAAGAGGCGGTCGAAGCTCTGCGAGGCAAACGGCAGCCGTTGGGCGTCCCCTCGAATCCACCAGACCGCTGTTTCCGCGCCCCGTAATTTAGAAGAAGCAGTGTGCAACATGGCATCGTTGAAGTCAAGTCCCACCACGATTCCCCGCCCGGACGTCTGCGCGGCCGCGCACATCAGGGCTAAATCCCCGCTGCCGGTGCAGACATCCAGCACGCGCATGCCCGGCGTCAGCTCGCTGGCCGCCACGGCCCGGCGGCGCCAGCGCTGATCCAAATTCAGGCTCGCCAGCCGGTTGAACCAATCGTATCGCGGCGCAATGGTGGTGAACAGGCGCTGGATGAACACGCTTTTTTCCTGTGGGACGGCCGGAGCCGGAGGAGCGCTCGTCATGGAGTCGGGCGCCGGCGAGGCTGCTCGGTTCCCAGGTAGAATGCCAAGGCTTCGAGCTCGATGGCCAAGTCCATGTTCCGCAACCGAACCGAGGCGGGCACGTCCAGGTGCGCTGGGGCGAAATTCACGATGGCGCGCACTCCGCCGGCGATCAATTGATCGCACACGCGCTGGGCGGTCTCCGAGGGGACCGTAAGGATGCCGATGTGCACCTGGTGCCGCCGGGCCAGCTCGCTCAATTGATGGCTGGGGGCGATCGTGACGCCTTGCACCACCTGCCCGACCTTTGCGGGGTCGCTGTCAACCGCCACCCGGAAGACGAACCCGCGTTCCTGGAATCCTCGATAGGCCAGCAGCGCGGAGCCCAGATTGCCCACGCCGGCCAGGGCCACCGACCAGACGCGCCCTTCAATCCCCAAGGTCCGGCTGAGGGCGGTTTGCAGCCGCTGCACTTCATAGCCGCGGCCGCTTTTGCCGAACTGCCCGACATAGCTGAGATCCCGGCGCACCTGCGCGTCGGTCAGGCCCAGCGCTTCACCCAATCGTTTGGAGGAGATGAACGCGACCCCTTGCCGATCGAGGCGGCCGAGCTCCCGCGCATAGAGCGACAAGCGCTCCACGGACGCTTCTGGAATCGAATGCCGAAGGGACTTCATCGGCGCGTCCGTGATGCCGCTGCGGCGGCTTGGCAGGCGACGCGCGCCGCGGAGAGCATGCGCTCCACATGCGCGGGGCGATGCGCGGCGGACAGGAACATCGTCTCAAACTGCGACGGGGGCAGCAGCACACTGCGGGCGCGGAAGGCATTGGCCAGCGCCGCAAAGGCCGCGCGGTCGGCGCGCTGGGCCTCCGAAAAATTCTCGATGGGCCCGGCATGGCAAAACATGGTCAACAGCGAACCGTGCTGATGCACCTGGGCAGGCAGCCCGGCGGATGCGGCGGCCTCGCGCAACCCGCGCGCCACGCGCGCGCCCAGCGCGTCCAAGCGGCGATATGGCGGATGCTGTTTCAGCTCCCGCAGTGTCGCGACTCCGGCCGCCATGGACACCGGGTGTCCGGCAAACGTGCCGGCATGATAGACCGGGCCCTCCGGAGCCAGGTGCCGCATCAGGCGGTTCGGACCCGCTACGGCTCCGATGGGAAACCCGCCGCCGATGATCTTGCCCAGCACCGTCAGGTCCGGCCGCACCCCGAGCAGCGTTTGGGCGCCGCCATAGCCCAGCCGAAATCCGGTGACCACCTCATCAAACACCAGCAGGCTGCCGTGGCGGGCGGCCAACTGCCGAAGCTGCTTGAGCCAGGCTGGATCCGCCGGCACAAGCCCCATATTAGCGGCGACGGGTTCGACGAGCACGGCGGCAATCGTATCCCCAAAGGAACGAAACGCCCGCGCCGACGCCTCGGGATCATTGTACGGCACGATAATCGTCTGCCGGCTGGCTTCCCGCAAGACACCCGCACTGGCCGACAAACCCAGCGTCGCCAACCCGGACCCGCGTTTCACGAGGACGCTGTCGCTATGTCCGTGGTAGCAGCCTTCAAACGTCAGCAGCCGGCTGCGTCGCGTGACACCGCGCGCCAGGCGGATCGCCACCATGCACGCCTCGGTCCCCGATGTGGCAAACCGCACCCGGTCTGTCCCGGGGAACGCCTCGACAATCGCGCGGGCCAGCAGGGATTCCGCCTCATGCGTCAGGCCCAGATGCCATCCGGCGCGAAGGCGCCGCTGGGCGGCGGCGCGCACCGCCGGATGGGCATGCCCGAGGATCAGCGCGCCCCAGCCCATGATGAGGTCCACATACTCGCGGCCGGTCACATCCGTGACCGTCGCGCCCCGGCCGCCGGCCAATAACAGTGGTTCGGCGCCCACGGCGCGAAACGCCCGGACCGGACTGTTGACCCCGCCGACGAGATAGCGGCGGGCCTGGGTCAGGAGCGCGCTCATCAGCGGTCACGAAGCGCTTTGGCGGCCTCTTTGGCCCAATAGGTGATGATGAGGTCCGCCCCCGCGCGGCGGATGGCCAAGAGCATTTCCAGCCAGGCGGGACGCTCCAGCAGCCAGCCGCGAGCACCCGCCGCCTTCACCATGGCGTACTCGCCGCTGACGTTGAATGCCGCCAGCGGAACCGTAAAGCGCTCTGCGGCGCGCGCGATGATGTCCAGGTAGGCCAGCGCGGGTTTCACCATGACGATATCCGCGCCCTCGTCAATATCCGCGGCGATTTCCCGCAGGGCCTCGCGCGCGTTGGCAGGATCGAGCTGGTAGGATCGCCGGTCGCCCACCATGGGGCGCGACTCCACCGCGTCTCGGAACGGCCCGTAGAAGCTGGAGGCGAATTTGGCGGCGTAGGACATGATCGGCACGCGGGAGAAGCCGCTGCGATCCAACGCCTGGCGGATAACGGCCACCCGCCCGTCCAGCATATCGGAGGGGGCCACCATGTCCGCGCCGGCTTGGGCATGGGCCAGGGCGGTTTTGGCCAGCAGCTCGAGGCTGGCCTTCTCGTCAATGACCACCTCATGTTCAGAGCTGGAAGCTCGAAGTCCCCGTGTCTTTTTGCTGTGGGCTGTGTGCTGTGGGCTGTGGGCTGTCTTCAGGACGCCGCAATGGCCGTGCGACGTATAGGCGCAGAGGCAGACATCGGTGATCACCGCCAGGTCCGGCACGCGGGTTTTGATCGCCCGGACGGCCTGCGGCACGACGCCGTCCTTGGCGTAGGCTTCGGTCGCCCGCTCATCTTTGCCGGAAGCCATGCCGAACAGCAACACGGCGCGAATGCCCTGGTCCTGCAACTCCACGCATTCCTCCACCAGCCGATCCACCGAGAACTGGAACTGCCCCGGCATGGAGGGAATCTGGATGCGGATCTGCTTGCCCGGCCGCACGAACAGCGGCATCACCAGCTGGTCCGCTGCCAGGCGCGTCTCGCGTAGAAGGCCTCGAAACGCCGCGTGCTGTCGAAGCCGTCGAGGTTGAAATGGCATTACGAGTGCATCCTTCGTTGCGACCACTGCTGGATGGCGCGGACCAGCGCCTCCACCGTGGCCGTGTCGGCTTCCACCGCCACCCGCCCGCCGTGCCGCCGAACGGCGGCGGAGGTCACGGGTCCGATGGAGGCATAGGCCAATCGCTTCGCGCGCGCGGACAACCCGGCGGCGCGAAGCGCCGACAGGATATGCTCGACGCACATGGCCGAGGTCGCGGTCACGAGATCAATGGGGTCCGCCAACGCGGCCCGGAGCTGCCCGCTGAAGCGGCGCGGCATGATCGTGCGGTAGATCGGCACGCGCACCACCGCCATCCCCAGCCGGCGCAGCCCCGCTTCCAGCTCGGGTCGGGCCTCTTGCGCGTTCAGCAGCAGCGCGCGGCGGCCGGCCATGCGGCGGCGGCCGAAGGCCGCCACCAATCCCTCCTGGCTAAACGCCGCCGGCACCACGTCCACATGCAGCCCGCGCGATTCCAGCGAGGATGCGGTCTTCGGTCCGATGGCGGCCAGATGGCGGCCGGCGAGCGCGCGCACGTCCTGCCGAAGCGGCGCGGCCAGCCGCTGAAACCAGTCAATGCCCTCCGGGCTGGTAAACACCACCCAATCGAACCGCTGGATGTCTCGAAGCGCAGCGCGAAACGCCGAGGCGGACGCTGCGGGGACCAGCGCAATCGCCGGGATCGTCACAACATCCGCGCCTAGCGCCTCCAGACGCCCGGCCAGCTCGGCCGCGCGGTCAGCAGGGCGCGTCACCAGGATGCGCCGCCCCTGCAACGGCCGGCGCTCCATCCAGGCCAACCGGCGGCGCAGCTTGACGACGTCCCCGACGACGAGAATCGCCGGGGCCGCGATCCGAGCCTGCTGGCAATCCGCTGCGATAGTGCGCAGCGTGCCGACGACGGTCCGTTGGCGCGGGTGCGTGCCCCAGCTCACGACAGCGGCCGGGGTCGCGGGCGCGCGTCCGTGCCGAATCAGGGCGGATGTCGTCGCGCGCAGAGTCGTCAACCCCATCAAGCACACCAGGGTGTCCGTGGCCGTTGCCACGCGATCCCACGGCACGGAGCCCCTGCCATGCTTGGCGGGATCCTCATGGCCGGTGACGATCGCCACGGACGATGCCACACCGCGATGGGTGATGGGAATGCCGGCGTAGGCCGGGACCGCAACCGCGCTCGTCACGCCCGGCACCACCTCAAACGGGATGCGGGCCTGGCGCAATGCCAGCGCTTCTTCTCCGCCCCGCCCGAAGAGAAACGGATCGCCGCCTTTCAGCCGGACGACCATCCGGCCGGCGCGGGCTTCCCGGACCAGGAGCCGGTTCAAGGCAAGCTGGCTATAGGCGCGGCGGCCCTTTTGCTTGCCGGCATAGATCCGCTTGGCGTTCGGCTGGCAAGAGGCGAGGAGCCGGTCCGAGGCCAAATGGTCGTAGATGACCACGTCGGCGCGCTGGAGCAGCTCGCGTCCCTTCACGGTCAACAGGCCGGGATCCCCCGGCCCGGCGCCCACAAGATAGACCGTCTCCATGAGTGAGTTTGAAGTACGAGGTTAGTTGAAAATCTGCGCCCAGGTGGGCTCGAACCACCAACCTACAGCTCCGGAGGCTGTCGCTCTATCCAATTGAGCTATGGGCGCAAAATCGGTTACGTCGTACGAAGTAATGTGTCCGCGCCGCGCGCCGTTAACAGGGCCGCGAGGCGCCGTCCGAGATCAGCGCCATCCGCGGCAGGGCCGTCCAATGCCCCATCCACATGCTGCGTCCCCTGCGCGTTGAACACGGCCGCCCTCAACGTGAGCCGGCCCTGCTCTTCGCAGGCGTAGGTTGCCACCGGAACGCGGCATCCGCCGCCGAGCGCTTGGAGCACGGCGCGCTCAGCCTCCACACAGGCCCGTGTGGCGGCGTGGTCGAGCGGCTGCACCCGCCGCAATGTCGCCTGGTCTGCGGCCCTGGCCTCAATCGCCACGGCGCCCTGGCCGGCCTCCGGCAACATGCGGTCCAGCGGAAACGCGTGCGTCAGCCGATCCACATATCCCAACCGGCTCAGCCCGCACACGGCCAGCACGATCGCGTCGTAGCGGCCCTCATCGAGCTTGCGGATCCGGCTGTCAATATTGCCGCGGATGTCCAGGTAGTCCAGCTCCGGCCGCCATGCCAGCAATTGGCTGCGGCGCCGGGGGCTGGAGGTTCCCACTCGCGCGCCGGCCGGCAACGCCTCAAACGCCAGCCCGTTTCGGCTGATGAACCCGTCGCGGGGGTCCGCCCGCTCCAACACAGCCGCGATGACCAGCCCGTCCGGCAGCGAGGTCGGCACATCTTTCAAGCTATGGACAGCGGCGTCGATCTCATCCTGCAGCAGGGCCGCCTCCAGCTCTTTCACGAAGACCCCTTCCCCGCCCAGCGCCGTCAACGGGACATCGGGGTTGCGGTCTGCGCCGGCTGTAATCGTGGTGAAGGTAACCGGCTGCGCCGGATCGAGCGCGCGCAGCGCCGACTCAACCTGGCGGGCCTGAAACCGGCTTAACGCGCTCCCACGAGCTCCGAGGCGGAAGGGGCGCATGCCGCTCTTCGCTCCTGTTGACGATGCCATGCCAGGAAGCAGCGCACCTTGTGGTCCAAAATCGTCTGCGCGTCGCCCGCCGCCTGTTGCCGCTGCCCGTGATGATGCGCCACCAGCTCCTGCAAGTCATCGATGTCAAAGAGATAGACGTTGTCCGCGCGCCCGGCGGAGGGCTCGATATTGCGCGGCACGCCCAGGTCGATCAGGCACAACGGCCGCTGCCGGCGCTGGGACATCAGGCGGTGCAGCTGTTCGCCGGTCACCAGCGGCTGCTCGACGCTGCACGAGGCCAGCACGATATCCGCCTCGATCAGCTGCTGCTCCAGATGCTCCCACGGCACCGCGCGCGCGCCATGCCGGCGGGCCACGGCCGCGGCCCGATCCGCCGACCGATTGGCAATGCGCACCTGGGAGGCTCCGCGCGCCATCAATCGCTTCAGCGTCACTTCTCCGATTTTTCCCGCGCCGAGCAGCAGCACGGTATAGGGGCGCAGGTCGCCGAAGATTTTTTGCGCCAGCTCGATGGCCACCGTCCCCACCGACATGCCGCCGCGCCCGATGGCGGTCTGCGTCCGGACGGCCTTTCCGGCATTCAGCGCTTTCTGAAACAGCCCGTTGAGCACCTTGCCGGTCGCGCCGTGCTCTTTGGCCCATTCGTAGGCCTGCTTGACCTGGTGCAGGATTTCCGCCTCGCCCAGCACCATGGAATCCAATCCGCTGACCACTTGGAAGAGGTGCTGGACCGCGCGCGGCTCGCGATACGCGTAAAAGCTCTCCTGGCCTTCCGCGCCGCTGAACCCTCCGCGCAACTGCAGGAATGTCATCATCCGCCGGGTCGCCGCCTCGGGTGCCGGCGTGCCGGCATACAGCTCAACCCGGTTGCACGTCGAGAGGATCAGCGCTTCCGGCAGGCCGGCGCCCTGCAGCTCGGCATAGGCCGGGGCCAGATGCTCCGCCCGGAATGCCAGGCGCTCCCGCAGCTCGATCGGCGCGGTGCGATAATTGATCCCGACCAGCACGATATCCGCCATCAGAGCGTCAGCGGCCCCAACAACAACGCGTGATTCACCCCCAACCAGATGATTAGCGCCAACCCAAACCCCAACACGGACAAGACGGCGACTGTGCGGCCGCGCAGCGTCGCGCGGACCCGCAGCAGCCACAGCGCCAGGTACACCGCCCACAGCAGGAGAGCGCCGTAGATTTTCAGGTCGACATTCCACCAGCGGCCGGTCACAGCATGCCCGACGGCTGCCCCAACGGCGATGCCGAGGCTCAACAGCGCAAACCCCCATCCGATGGCCAGGACGTTGATCCGGTCCAACGTGCCCAGGGCCGGCAGGCGATGGAACAGCAGGCCCATCTGCTTGTGCTTCAGCTGCCGCTCCTGGAGCAAGAAGAGCGCCCCGGAACCAAACGCAACGAGAAAGGCCGCATAGCTCAGCAGCACGCAGGTGATGTGCAATACCAGCCACAGGCTCATTTCAACACGCTCAACGCTTCCTGGCGGGCTTGGGCGATCCGCCCGCGCCGCACCAACTTGAAGACCCGGCCTTCCACCAGCTGGTCAAAATACCGTTTGCGCGCCTGGTAGCTGGGGAGGCGCCGCTTGGCCAGCGGCCGCAACCCCTTCAGCAGGGTCAGCATCCGCCGGTAGTCGGGACCAATGGTCCGGCTCAGCTGCCGGCGCAGATACTTGGAGAGGGCCGGACTTCCCCCGGCCGTGCTGATGGCGATCACCAGGTCTCCTTGTTGCACAATGGACGGCGCGATAAACGAGCACAGCTTCGGCTGGTCCACCACGTTGACCAGGATGCGCCGCCGGGCTGCTTCGCGCGATACCGCCAGGTTGACCTGCTGATCATCGGTGGCCGCGCAGGCCAGCCACGCGCCGCGCAGATCGCCGGCGCGGAACCGGCGCGCGACATGCCGAATCCGAACGCGTTGCGCGTACCGGCGCAACGTCCGCGTCACCTCAGGGCTGACCACGGCCACCGCAGCGCCGCAGCGCAGCAGCATGGTCACTTTCCGCTGCGCGATCAGGCCGCCGCCGACCACGACGCACCGGCGCGCCTGGAGGTCCACGAAGATCGGATAGTGCATCGCGGGTTCGGCTAGGCCGGACCCAGTTCTTGCTGCAGCCGGCTCATCTCCTCAGGCGGCATCGTAAACGTCTGTTCCCGGCCTGGGAAAAACCCTTGCCGGACGTCATCCCGGAACGCCGTCACCGACTCGCGGATCGTTTCCGCCATCGAGGCATATCGCCGGACGAACTTCGGTGTAAACGCTTCATACAACCCCAGCAGATCATAGGAGACCAGGACTTGCCCGTCGCAGTGAGGGCCGGCCCCGATCCCGATGGTGGGAATCGTCAAGCGCTCGGTGATTTCTTTCGCCAGCACATCGGGCACGCATTCCAGCACCACGGCAAAGCAGCCCATCTCTTGCAGGGCCACCGCCTGCGTATGGATCCGCAGCGCTGATTCGGCGTCGCGCCCCTGGACCCGGAACCCGCCCTGGCCGGCGGCGGTCTGCGGCGTCAACCCCACGTGCCCCATGACCGGGATGCCGGCATCAACGATGGCTTTCGCCACGTCTTCAATGCCCGGCTTCCACTCGATCTTGACGGCATCGCACCCGGCGTCCTGGAGAAACCGCCCGGCATTTTTCACCGTGTCGCGCAGGGAAACGTGGAAGGACAGGAAGGGCATGTCTCCGATGACCAGCGACCGTGTGACGCCGCGCCGGACCGCCCGCGCGTGATGGAGCATCTCCTCCATCGTGACCGCGGTGGTGGAGTCGTATCCGAGCACCACCATGCCCAGCGAATCCCCCACCAGGATCAATTCGATGCCGGCCTGGTCAATCGCCCGCGCCATGGAATAGTCGTAGGCGGTCAGCATCGTGATCTTGCTGCGGCTGCGCTTCATGCGCAGCAGCTCCGGGATGGTCACTTTGAGCTCAGGAGCCATACGAACCTACCCTCATTTACCTTGTCTAGCGTAGAGCGTACAGCGTTCAGCGTACAGGAAAAGCTTTTTCCAACTGTACGCTGAACGCTGTCCGCTGCACGCTAGTCTACAGTTGTTTCCGCACGGCTTGGGTGGCTTGCACGACGACGCGGAGCTTCTCTTTGGCTTCTTCCGGCGTGCGGGTTTTCAGGCCGCAGTCCGGGTCCACGTAGATCTGCTTGGGCGTGAAGACCTTCAGCGACCGCTTCAGGTTCGCGATCACCTCTTCCACCGGCTCGATCTGGTGCGTGTGCACGTCCACCACGCCCAGCCCGACTTCCTTCGTGAACCGCATGCGCTTGAAGGTGCTCAGCAGTTCGAAGTTCCGGTTGGCAAACTCCAGGTCAATCTGGTCCACCGGCAGCTTCATCAGCTTGGGCGCCAGCGCTTGGAAATTGCCGTAGCAGATGTGCGTGATGGTCTTGGCCTTGAGGCCCTTCGTGACGATCCCCAGCGCCTCGACCGCCAAATCAATTTCATCCAGGCGGGTCGAGATCGCGGGCTCGTCAATCTGGATATACTGGGCTCCGGCCCGCTCCAGGTCCTTGGCCTCTTCGCGGATCACCTTGGCGATGGCCAAGGCCGTCGCGCGGCGCGAGGGGTAGTACTCGTTAAACGACCAGTCCATGATGGTGTAGGGGCCGGTGAGCATGCCCTTCACCGGCCGGCTGGTCAGCCGCTGCGAGAATTTCCACCAGTCCACGGTGATCGGCTTTGTCCGGCGCACCTTCTCCGTGATGATCGGCTTGCGGTAATACCGGTTGCCGTACGAGCGCACCAGGCCGCTCTGCTTGAACCCGGCCAGGTGCTCGGAAAAGTACGCGACCATGTCGCCCCGATACTGCTCGCCGTCCACCAGGATGTCCACGCCGAGCTCGTCCTGGAAGGCGATCCACTCGCGCGTCGCCTGCTCTTCGAGGCGCCGGAGCTCCTTGGGAGAC
>JACPRA010000015.1 GCA_016190215.1 Candidatus Omnitrophota bacterium | reverse complement strand
ACTTTCGACTTTAGACATTCGACCTTCGACCGACCTGGCGTGTCATACCCCAGTTTAATCGGGGCTGTTGAGGTAATCGAGGTAGTCGGCGACGCCGAAGAGCGCTTCCTTGACGGCCAGACGGCGTTCCGGCACGAACGGGTGCGTCATCGCGTAATACGGCCGCACGACCCTGCCGGGCATGTAGTGCGACCGTGTGCGGTCTTTCTCCTGCATCCGGTCCAAGAACGCGAGCATCGCCTTCGAATCGAAGCCGGCGGCCGTGGTGTAGGTGACGGCCAGCCGGTCCGCCTCCAGCTCGTCTTGTCTCGCGTAGGCCAGCTGCATTGACTGGGTGGCCACGCCCACGCTCTGCGGGGCCGGGCCCTGCCGGGCGGCGGCCAGCGACGCCAGTTGAATCAGCTGGGCGCCGAGCTGGCTCTCAAACCGCTTCACCGCATGGCGGGCCGTGACGTGCCCGATCTCGTGCGCGAGGACCGCGGCGAGCTCGTCGTCATTGGCCGCCAGCTTCACGAGCCCTTCGTTGACAAAGACATACCCGCCCGGCAGCGAGAACGCGTTCACCTCGTCGTCTTTCACCACGGCGAAGCTGTAGACCAGCTCCCGGCGGTCACAGACCGCGGCGAGCCGCTGCCCGATCCGGCGGACGCGCTCCTGCACCGGCTCATCCGTCACGAGCGTGAGCTCCCGCTCTACTTGCGCGGCCAGCTTGCGCCCCGCCTCCACCTCTTTGTCGGTGGACGTGATGGTGTATTCCTGCCGCTGGGTGGCGAGGTTGAAATTGGTGCCGATGCAGCCTGAGGCGAGCAAGACCGGCACGACCGCGAGCCGCTTCATCGAAGATCGCATGGCCTCATTATACTCCTCCAGCGAAGGCGATTTCTCCATTGCCTCCGCGTGGCGGCGCGGGTACAATGCCACCCATACCCCCTATGCGCACCGCGCCGGTTCTCGCCTCCTGCCTGCTCGCGTGCTCCCTCCTCCTCGGAAGCCGTCCGCTCGCGGCGGAGCCGGTGGGCAGCCCGGCTGGCATCTTGAAAAAAGGCCAGTGGTTCTTCGGGCTGATCGGCGGCGGCCTGGCGGGCCGGGAGCTGGCCGACACCGCCACGGCCAACCTCTTTCACGTCTCACACGTGCGGGGCTACGGCCTGACCGACCGGATCAGCCTCTACGGAAAAATCGGGGCAGCCTATTTGCAAGTGGACGATTCCGCGATCCGCACGGTCGCGTCCGGCTCCACCGAGCATACTTTCGGCACCAACGTCTTGGCGGCCGCTCAGCTCAAGGCGCGCCTGTGGCGGCACGCGAAGACCGGAGTGGAATGGGACGGCAGCCTGCAATACGCGTACCTCGGTCGCCGGACGTCGGACAGCAATCAGCCCAAGTGGCAAGAGTGGCAAGGAGCGACCAGCGTGGCGAAATCGTGGGGGCGGCTGAAGCCCTACCTCGGCCTCAAAGTGTCGCTCGTGAGCATGGACTACCGCATTCGCGAAGGCGGGCAGACGACGCACCTGGGCTCCTATAAGGGGGACGCGACCGTCGGGCCGTTCTTCGGATCGGATATGTACCTGGGGGATTCCGAAGACCTCGTGATGAATATTGAGACGTCCTATATCAACGGGGGCGGGGAAGTCACGATGGCCATCGGCTACAGCTTTTAGGCCGCGCGCTCCCGCCATTCGATGTCGGCGCCTGCCGAACTCCCCCGCCTCCTGATCGTGGACGATGACGAGCCCACGCTCAACGCCTACCGCGCGCTCTTTGCCCCGAAGGGATTCGCCGTGACGACCTGCTCGGAGAGCGCCGAGGTGCTGCCGCTGCTGGCGGCCGGCACCTCCTACCGGGCGGTGCTGCTGGATATCCGGATGCCGGGATGGGACGGCACGGACCTGCTGCCGCAGATCAAGCGCCTCCATCCGGATTTGCCCGTCATGCTGGTGTCCGCCTATTGCGATCCCGAGCACGCCGACTATTACCGGCAGCTCGGCGCGGACGCGGCGCTGCCCAAGCCCTTCAGCGCGGAGGTGTTGCTGGAAACCTTGGAGCGGGTGACGGGCCGGCAGGAGCAGATTCCCCTCGTGTTGCGGAGCCTCTCGCTCAAAGACGCGCGGGAGCAGGTGACGCAGAAGCTGATGCTGGCGGCGCTGGCTCGGACGGGGTGGAACCAAGTGCAGGCGGCCAAGCTGCTCGGCGTGAGCCGCTACTGCCTGATGCGGTGGATGAAGAAATTGAAGATCGCGGACGCCCCGGACGGATCGCGCCGATCACGGAAGCAGTAAGAGCTCTTCCGTCGGCACCCACACCAGCCCGTCCTCAAACCGAACTTTCGTCACCACAAAGACCGCCTCGAACACGTCGGGCTGCTGCACGTTGCGCGACCAGTGCAGCCGGCGGGCCTGATAGGGCAGCATCTCGACCCGGATGGATTGCTGGTCGGTCCCGATGCGCTCCCGGAAGGCGTTCAGAAACACGGCGGTGACTTGCACCGCCGACACCGTGTTCCGTCCCGTGTTGCGCAGCTCCAGGTCGCCTTCCAAGACGTAGGTCGGCAGCAGCTGGTTCAACCGGTTCACGTTGCGGACCCGGGAGCGGCGCACCTTCGCCTCGGTCCCGTCTTCCGCGTCGGCCATCGGGAACTGGGTCGCCCCGCTGTACGTCTGCAGGAGCTGCATCTTCCCGTGCCGCACCGCCACCGGCGCGTTCTCGTACGTGGTGATGCTGGTCTTGACCGTCCGCTGAAATCCCGATGCGGCCGGCGCCCCCGCCGCCAGCGCGGCGAGCCCGATCCCCGCCATCAGCAGCCCGTGCCGCGTCATCATGACGAGCCGCTCCGTGTGCCGCGCCGTCTCGCCGGCGCGCGCCGCAAGGTGGCCAGCAGGTGGCGGCGCTCGCTCCACTTGAGCAGGCGGGCTTGCTGCGCGAGCAGGTGCAGCGTGGCGCGGTGCAGCGACGACCAGCGCAGCACCAGCCCGGCCAGCAGGGCCGCCAGCGCGGCGATCACGAGCAGGAAGGAGCAGACGAGGCGCCGGAACGGGCGCAGCAGCGACGCGTCCGGCTGCTGGCTGATCACGCGCCAGCCGTACGGATCCACCAGGACGACGGCCGCGGTCCACGGACGGGCCGGACGCCCTTGCGTGAAGCGGACCAGCGCGGCCTCGGCGGTCACGTCCGCGGCCACCGGAGGCCACGCGGCGACGTTCTTCGGCGCGCCGGGTAAGAGCTGCAGCGGGTGCGCGATCAGCAGCCCTTGATGGTCCACGACGTAGAGATACCCCTCCCGGGCCGGACGGATTTTGGTGAGCCACCGCGCGATTTCGTCCACCCGGTATTGCACCTGCACCATCCCGAGCTGCTCGGCCCCGTCGCGGACCGGTGTCGCGACCCCGACCGCTTTCTCGCCCGAATCCGCGTCGCGCAGGTAGACCCCGGAGACCGGGGAGCGCATCGGTTCCCAGGTGGCGTTCGCGCCGCCGACCGGCTCCCCCTCCTCGCGCGCCGCATCCGCCCGGCTGGAGTTGGCCGCGGAGGCGAGCGGCCGTCCGGCGGCATCCACGACGACGGCCCGATCCACCATGGGCAAGAGTTGCAGGAGCAGCCGGAGGTCTTCGGTCAGGCTCGCCCGGTCGCGCCGCCGCACGGCGCCGATGAAGTCCGGCCGGGACGCGAACGCCCGTTCCAGTTGCCGGGTCTGGGCCAGCTCTTCCTGGATGACGCGCCCGGCGAGTTGTGAGGCGACGATCAGATGGCGCTCGGCCTGCGCGCGCCAGAGCTGCTCGTTCGCGGTGGACACCCACACGCACACGATGGTGACGGGGAGGGCCAGGACCAGGCTGAGGAAGATCGCGGGTTTCCGGTAGAGCTCAAGGAGCCACCAGGGAATGGGCCATCCGGGTGGCGGGCGAACCGCGGATGATTTTGTGGGCGAGGCCATGCCGATGGGTTAGGGCGCGCGTCCCAGGAGAATTTTATTCAAGAGGATCGTTTCAAGATATTCCAGGTTGAACGGCTTGAGGATGTAGTCGCTGGCCCCGAGTGCCAGCGCCTCCTCCATGGCGTGCTCTTCCTCCAGCCCGGTGACCATGATGACGGCGACCTCAGGTGCGACTGTTTTGAGTTGTCTGAGCGTGGCCAGCCCGTCCATTCCCGGCATGCGGACATCCAGCAGCATCACCGTCGGATGAGACCGCTGCACTTCCGCGAGCGCGTCGAACCCGGACCCCGCGGTCAGCACGGTGAATCCGTGCGATGTCAGGAAGCCGGCCAGGACGTCGCACAGCTTGGGTTCATCATCGACGATCAGCACCGAGCCGGGCCAGCGGGCGTGGGCGGCCGACGGGCGCGGCGCGGTCGGGGTCGTATCCTGCAGCCACCGCATGATTTCGACCAGCAGCGCGTGGTCGGTGGCCTCAGGCTCCAACCGGCTTTGGATCGGAATGTTGTTGAGCGAGGAGGCGAGATTCGCGTGCTCGATCAAGATGATGGGCAGGCGCGCGTCGGCGGTCCGCACGCGCTCCAGCAGGGCCGCGGCCTCGCCGTTGGCTTTTTCCAGGCTGACCACGAGCACGCCGGGCCGCTCATGCTTCAAGGCCTCGATGGCTTCTGCCGGGGAGGAGGCCGCCAGGTAGGGCAAGTGGTGCCGTGTCAGCATGCGGCACCATCGCGCTTGGCGGCTGGGGCGGTCATCCACCATCAGCACCGCAGCCGACTCCTGACGCTTTTCATTCGATCGAGCAGGATTGGCCATGACATGCTCTCCTGAGTGCTTCTCCAAAGCGAGTATACCATACCCTACGAATTCTTATGGTCTAACCTATTGTGATATTAGGTGTTATGTGGAACTATGCGACAGGCTGCACCGTGAAGCTGTGGACAGACCGCACAGGCTGCTGCGCGGCAGCTGCCCGGCTGTCGCACTGAACGTGCCTCCGTAGAGGGTGCCGATCCTACAGGCCTGCCTGGAGATATGGTACGGTTAAGCTAAGGACGGCCTCAGCCTCCCCACCACCCGTGTAGCAGGCGAGCGACGGCCAGCCATCGCGCCGGCAGAGCCGGCGAGGTGGGCGCTGGACGTTGCCACGACGCGTGGAGGCTGATGTGCTGACGCCGGTCCTGGATCCCGCCAACTACGTGTTCAACGGCGCCTCGCTGCCCGTCTTGCTGGTCGCCAGCCTGATCATTGCGCTCGGCGTGGTCGTCCTCATCGGCGAGCGGGGCTCGCTGGTCAGCCTCTCCTTTTCCGCCATGACCGCCGGCGCCGCCCTGTGGTTGTTCAGCTACGGGGTGGCGTATTCCACCGGGCCTCCCAGCGCGGCCCTCTGGTGGTTCAAGCTCGGGCATCTGGGTGTCGTGACCATCCCCCTGTTGATCTTTCTGTTTACGTTGACGATGCTGCGGAACGTCCGCGCCAATGTGAGGTGGCTGGGGCTGGCGGTGGCGGGGGCGGCGGTCTTCAACGCGTTGGCCTGGGGTCATCCGGATTTCATCCGTGGGGTGGCGAAGTTTTCCTGGGGGTATTACCCGCAATACGGGTGGGTGAGCGCGCCATTCCTGTTGTGGTTTTTCGGCTTGCTCGCGCGGAGCTTGTGGCTCTATCAGCTCGAGCACCGGCGCACGCCATCCGCCATGCAGAAAGCGCGGGTGCGGGCGCTGCAAGCCGCGTTCGCGTTCGGGTATCTAGGCTCGGTGGATTATATCGCCTGCTACGGCGTGCCGCTCTATCCCCTCGGTTACCTGGCGGTCTTCGGCTACATCGTGCTGGTGGCGCGGGCGATCTGGCGCTATCGGCTGACGGATTTCACCCCCGCCTTCGCGGCGGATACGATCGTCGAGACGATGAACGAGGCCTTGATCGTCTGCGACGCCGAGCGGATGATCCGCTACGTCAACGCGGCGGCCTGCGCCATGTTCCGGTACGCCGCGTCGGATTTGGTCGGCCAGCCCATCGAGCGCCTGGTCCGGGGACAGGAAGACGGGGTAGCGCGCCTGCGCGCCTTGCTGGCCTGCGAGATGGTGCAGGACCAGGAGCTGGTCTGCCGCACGCGGGCCGGCGAGCCGGTGGAGGTGAGCTGTTCCGCGGCCCGCCTCCGGCATAAGCCGGGCGAGCGCCCCGCCGCCGGCACCGTCATCCTCGCCCGCGACATCCGGGAGCGCAAACGCGCGGAGCAGAAGACCCAACAGTTGACCGCCACGGTGCATCGGCGGGCGGAACAGCTCACCCGGGCGTATCAGGAGCTGAAGCGGACGCAGACGCTGCTGGTGCAGGCGGAAAAAATGGCCGCGGTGGGGCAGCTCGCCAGCGGCACGGCGCACGAAGTCCGCAACCCCTTGAGCATCATCAAGCTGGGGGCGGAGCAATTGGAGCACCTCGTAGGCCAGGCGGCCGATGCGCGGGTGGGCGACATCCTCGGCATGATGATCGAGGCCGTCCTGCGCGCCGACCGGATCATCCGCAGCCTCCTGGATTTTTCCCGCCCGGCCCAATTGGAGCTCAAGCCGGTGCAGATGGGCCAGCTCATCCAGGCCGCGCTGACGCTGGTGCGGCAATCCATGCCGGCCCATGCCGTCCGGGTCAGCTGCGACATTGCACCGCGCCTTCCGGACGTCTTGGCCGACGAAAACCAAATGAAGCAAGTCTTCATCAACCTCATTTTGAACGCGTTCCAGGCCATGCCGAACGGGGGCGAGATGTCGATCCGCTGCTCCACCCGCCTGCTGACCGCCCTCGATGAGGGGGTGGGCCGCCGGCGGACGGACGCCTTCCGTCCGGGGGAGCCGGGCGTGATCTGTGAAGTGCGGGATACAGGGGTGGGCATTCCCCCGGAGCACGTGGCGAAAATCTTCGACCCCTTCTTCACGACCAAGCCGCCCGGCCAAGGCACCGGGCTGGGCCTGGCGATCACGCGGGCGATCGTTGAGCAGCATCGCGGCGTCATCACCGTCGAGAGCCGCGAAGGGGTGGGCGCGTGCTTGTGCGTGACGCTGCCGGTGGCGCGCAAGGCCGCCGCCCGCGGCTCAACGAACGGCCGGGCGCCGTCCGCGAACGGCGCGCGCATGGCGCAGGAGTGAGGAACCCGCATGGCACCTGAGGCATTGCGGACCATTCTGCTGGTGGATGATGAGGAAGGGGCGCGCACCCTCGTGACGATGCTGTTGGAGCGCGAAGGGTACCGGGTGTTCAGCAGCGCGACGGGCACGGAAGCGCTGATGCGGGCGAAATTGGAGCGGCCCAGCGTGATCCTGCTGGACATCCTGATGCCGAACATGAACGGCCACGAAGTGCTGCGGCGGCTGAAATCCGACCCGGATACCGCGTCGCTGCCGGTCATCATCTTAACGGCCAAAGGAACCGACCGCGACATCGCGGTGTCGTTTCAACTCGGAGCAGTCTGCCATGTGGAGAAGCCCTTTGAGACGCGCGACCTGCTCGACAAGATCAAAATCGCGCTGGCGCTTCCTCTGCAGGGAGGACGGCCCGCGCCTGGAGGTGGCTGATGGGAAAGAAGCGCGTGTTGCTGGTGGATGACGAGCGCAGCCTGACGCAGATCCTCCGCTATGCCCTGGAATCCACCGGCACCTACGAAGTGCGGGCCCTCAACCGGGCGGCCAGCGCCCTTGCCGCCGCGCGGGATTTCCATCCGGACGTGATCCTGCTGGATGTGATGATGCCGGACCTGGACGGCGGCACGCTGGCCTCGCAGTTGGAACACGATGCCGATCTGCACCGGGTGCCCATCGTGTTCCTCACGGCGATCGCCAGCCGGGGGGAGGTGGCGGCGAACCACGGGACCATCGGCGGACGGATGTTTTTGGCCAAGCCGATTGATCTCCAGGAGCTCCTGGCCTGTCTCGAGCACTTCACCGCGTAAGGGTCCCCCCTCGACCTGAATTCGTTCGGCTTTGAATGTCGGCAGGCGCTTCTTCGGTTTCATCGGATCTCGCGGGGTCAGAATCCGAGTGCGCTGCGGAGATGTTGGTGGACCTTCTGCAAATCCGGCTTAGTTAAGGCACCTAATTTGCGCGTGATCAGATCGGCCTTGATGGTGCGAATGATCCCGGTGACGACAGAAGGGAACAGCAGTCCCGCAGCTTTCCACTGCTCAACCTTCGTATCGCCGAACAGCAGACGCCGCACGTTGCTGGTCATGGCCGCCACGATCACTTCCTCCCGGCTGGCATGGTACGGCGGGCTGCTGACGATCAGCGCCGGCCGTTTCTTCGAGCCATGTCCCTCGGAAAATCCGAACTCCACCAAGATGATCTCGCCTCGGTTATAGCCGGTCATACGTGGCGTCCCGCTCATTCTCCCACAGGGTCTTGAGCACCGGATCAGTGTCCAGGCGCTTGGCGAGCGCGGACACCTCCCCTGCTTCCTGCTCTTGGCGCATGCGGGTCCGGATACTCTCCAGGACAAACTCGCGGATCGTCTGACCGCTCAGCGTGGCAAACAGCTTGATTTGCCGGTGTTCCTGCGGGCGCACATCGATGCTGACCCGCTCCCGCACGGTGTCCACCTTGGCCATCTCTGCCACCTCCTCTTTGATTCAAGTTTACCACATTTGATCAAATGTGTAAATATGACTTAAGCGCTTCTCGCAATTAAACGTTAGCCCCACCACTGGCGATCCAGACTCCGGTATTGGATGGCTTCGGCCACGTGGTCCGGTTGGAGCGTTTCTTGTTGGGCGAGGTCGGCAATCGTGCGGGCGATCTTCAAGAGCTTCGTGTACGACCGCGCCGAGAGAGCCAGTTCCTGTAAGGCGGACTTGAGCAGCTTGAACGCCTCAGGGGTCATTTGGCAGTGTATTTTCAGGTCGCGGGAGCGGAGTTGAGCATTTTGGCATGTCTGGTTCCGCTTGCGACGGTAGGCTTGCGCTTG
This sequence comes from Candidatus Omnitrophota bacterium, assembly GCA_016190215.1. GTDB lineage: Bacteria > Omnitrophota > Gorgyraeia > Aquiviventales > Aquiviventaceae > JACPRA01. The sequence goes on along the minus strand of JACPRA010000015.1, from coordinate 433 downwards.
CAGCACGCGAGCCCGGATTTGCGCTGACGATTCGCCCTCAGGCGCGCGGCTCAGCGTCTCAAAAGGGACGGCGGGCACGTCGACGTGTACATCAATCCGATCCACCAGCGGGCCGGAAATTTTCGCCAGGTAGCGCGCTACGGCCGTGCTGGGACAGCGGCAACGGCCGCGCGGGTCCGTTAGGTACCCACACGGGCAACCATGCGTTACAGAAAGACAACTTTCCTGAGCTCTTCTACACCCTCGAACTCAACCTCAATCTCGTCGAGCTTGATCCTACTTATCCTAAAGAGCCTCAAACAGTTGGTGAGCATATCAGCAAGCGACGGCTCGATCTTGGTCTACTCCAGCGTCAGCTTGCCAAACAACTCGGCGTGAACGAAACAACCGTACACAATTGGGAAACCAGTGTAACGCAACCAGAGACCCGCTT
>JACPRA010000012.1 GCA_016190215.1 Candidatus Omnitrophota bacterium | reverse complement strand
TCACCAGGTCCAAGAAGTCCTGCGGGCTGTCGGTCTCGAACGCCAGCACGAACTCCGGATCGTCGAGCCCGAAGGCATAGGTGGTGTGGATCCGCACCGAGGGGTACTTGTTGCCCAGGACGATGTGCTCGTCCATCATCGCCTGGCGCTGCTCGAAGGGCAGCATGTACCACGCCGTCGTCTTGACGAATGGGTACACGAACAGGTACTTCCGGTGGAACGGCCTGATGAACCGGCGCTGCTCCGGGTGTTCCGGGTCGAGCTTGTCCACATAGGTGGAGCGCTTGGTCATGGAGAGATAGTGGTAGGGCGTGGTGAGGTAGCCGGCGAGCGCGGTCTGCTGCAGGCGGGCGGAGGCGGCCTGGAGCTGCTCGAGGGTCGAGCCGACCCGCCAGATCATGAAGTCCGCCTGGGCCTTGAGCCCCGTGAGCGAGAAGGTCAGCGTCATGAGCTGCTTCGCGGAGGCGGTGGCGGCGTCGAGAAACTCCTGGGCCTGCTTCTTGCGGACGTCCTTCGCCTGGCGGCGCCAGGCCGGGTCCACATGGTAAAAGGAAAAGCTCACCAACTGCCGGGCATCGGACACGGCTCCCGGCGCCGAAGACGCAGCATGGGGCTGCGCGGTATGCGTGGTCGTCATCCTACGTTCAGTCTCCTTAAATTAAACGCCGATAGTCTTCAACAGCCAGCTTCCACACCGGCACGCCGCAGAAACGGTCGCCTTCCGGGCAGGTGGGGCGCACCCCGGCCTGCGCCCGCGGCCAGCAGGGCGCGGCCAGATATTTGCCGATCTCCGGGAACCGCTCGCTCACCTGCAGCACCTCGTCCCGGCAGGAGCCCCAAATTTCTTCCTGCGCCGTGTAGCAGAGCCGCTGCACCCACTTGTGGTGGAAATGCAGCAAGTCGCCGGATTCCTCGAAGCGGATCGGGAACGCGTTGGGCAGCAGGTAGAGCGCGAATTCGTGCGGCACGCCCAGGTTCAGCAGTTGGTCTATCGCCGTCCAGGTGCGCTCCATGATCCCGCGGTAGGCATCCTCTGCCTCAGGCGAGGCGGTCACCAGCGGCGGGATGATGTAATCAGGCCGGTTGCTCATCACGTGGCAGGCCAGGATCGGCCGCGAGGCCGGCACCATGCGGTGCCGCTGGTCCTGCGAGTCCGCGGTGTGCGAGAGCTTCTTCTGAAACGTGAAGTGCGGGTGGACCATCGCGCGGGAGAGCTTGCTCATCGTCGTGAGGGTCAAGGACTCGGACAGATACGGGTTCTTCGAGGGATCGAGGATGAGCCGGATGGCGTCGCGGCTGGAGAGCTGCGCTGTGGTCAGCCCCAGGACCGAGCGCACGCCCTGCGCCAAGCTCTCTTCGGCGTTGGCGCTGCAATCCACCAGGCGGGAGGCGCGGCCGCCAAGCCCCCGGTCGAACTCTTCCAGAAATTGCCGGGTCGTCCCGTTGCGCGAGGCGCCGTGAAACTGCGTGAAGGCCTGGTACTCCAGCGTCTGCTCGAGCGGAACCGGGTCCGCGGCCAGGCGCATGAAGTCCGGGTCAATCTTCGCGACTTCCTCCGCCATGCGCTGCACGACGAGCCGCTGCTCAAGCGGCACATCATATTGTTGGCACATCCGCCAGTAGCGGTGCAGCGTCACCCCGCTGATCGTGTGGTAGAGGTGCGCGTGCGTGGCCACCGGCAGCACATAGCGCGCCACTTCCTGGCAGCGCTTCTTGATGGCGCCGGCCCAGCGCTTTTCCGCGATGTCCCGGCTGGGAAAAATCCGCCGGTATTCTTTCACGACGACCGGCTGCGCCAACTCAATGAGCCGGTGATAGGCGTCCATCTGCGCCTCCACCGCCTGCAGGTAGATCCCGCGCGCCTGCTCGTCGAGCGGCGGCACCGCGACGTTGCCCGGCTTCACCTCCACAAAACGCTGGCTCACCTGCTCACTGTTATAAAACGGATGTGCGTGGAGGAAGGACCAGAGGAATTGCCGGGACACTTTCTCGAGGACGAACTGGAAGGTGGGATGCTGGATCGTGGTGTGGTGGCCGGCCTTGTAGATGCTCTCCGCGATGCGGTCGCGCTGGAGGCGCGTCTGCTCATCGCGCCCCACGTCCTCGGAGGAGATCACCTTCGAGGAATAGCAGGTGCGGGCGGTGGCCACGGCCAGGTCGTACGGGTGCTGGAAATAGTTTTCCAGCCGCACGACCGGATCCGGACTGAATGTGACAGCGGTAGACGTCGTCGGCATGAGGGTGGGAGCCGCCCTATTCTATCAAACTTCGAGGACTTTGGGCGCGTCGTCAGCCTACGGCCGACGATACTCCCGTCGCCCACCCGCCATGTGGCGGGTACCCGGGCTCGGTTGCTTGCAACTGAGGCTATACTTCCAAAACTTTTTCTGCTTTCGTTAAAACGTTGCACCCTGTTGGGGTCACGACCACCATGTCCTCGATGCGGATGCCGCCGGCGTCGAGGTAATACAGGCCGGGCTCCACCGTCACGACCATCCCCGACTTCAAGACGTCGGGGCGGGGGCTGATGCGCGGCGGCTCGTGGATCTCCAGCCCCACGCCGTGGCCGGTGCCGTGGAAGAAGCCCTGCATGCGGCCGCCCTGCTCGCCGGTGTGGAACCCCTCCGCCTCAAATGAGGCCAGGATCGCGTTGTGGATCGCCGACCCGTCCGCGCCGTCGCGGATCATGCGGTAGGCGATCTCCTGCCCTTCCGCGACCAACCGGAACATCCGGCGGACCGTGTCGGAGGCGCGGCCTTTCACCACGGTGCGGGTGATGTCGGCGAAATAGCGGCTGACGGCGTGCTGCGGGAAGACATCCATCACGATGGGCTGATGCGCCCGCAGCGGGCCGCTGCCCTCGTTGTGCGGGTCCACCGCCTGCGCGCCGCAGGCGACGATCGTATGCTGGCCTACGCAATCGCGCTCCATCATCTGCAGATGGAGAACTTTCCGGATCATCTCCGCGGTCAGCGGTTTGCCGCCGAGCCGCAACGTGCCGTCGGGCGCGATCTCGGAATTCCGGATCAGCTCCACCGCCCGCTCCAGGGCATCCTCGGTGGCCCGCAGGCTTTGGGTCAGCCACTCGATCTCCTGCTCCGACTTGATGGCGCGCTCCGGGTAAAACGGCTCCGGCTGCGGCTCCACCGTGTAGCCCCGCTTGCGCAGCCCGTCGGCGTACCCCACGCTGAAATCCATCGGCACCTGGATGGCGGCGACCCCGGCGTCCTTGAAGCACTCATCCACCACGTCGAGCAGCCCGGCGTCCCGCCCCACGCGCTTCTTGGCCGCGGCTGCCACCTTGGTGTAGGAACGCACGTCTTGCACGGTGCTTTGGGATTTGGCGCGGTCGATCTCCAAGTCGCTCATCACGAGGGTCTTGCGGTCCCCGATCTGGAAGAAAACGAAAGCGTCCGGCGCCAAAAACCGGGTCGCATAGTAGAGGTTGGCGCACTTTTCGCTGTCGGCGATGATGAGGCGGGCCTGGCTCATGGGACAGGTAGGATAACACACGAAGAACAGCGAAATCCAGACACGAACTCCGGCGCGGATGGGCTTCTAGATCTCGCGCCAACTGGTGATGCTGACGCGCGCGCCGCCCCCGCTGCCTGAGCTGCTCAGCGCGACGTCATAGTGGATGGCGGAGTTGCTGTCCATCTCGACCGATTGGGCAATGGCTGCGCCGTACAGATCGGAATTGCTGTCGAGGCTTAGGAGCGACAGGGGGGCATAGATCGCGCCGTAGAATTGGGTGTTGGAGTCCAACTCGATCTTCCCGGCTGAGGCCTGGCCGTCCCCGGTGACATACAAGGTCAGTTGGGTCGGGTCCGCAGCCGCCGACAAGAGGCTGTTGGAATCCATCTCCACGACAGACTCCTCGGCATCCCCGGTTCCTCTGACATAGATGGTGATCGTGCAGGTGTCGCAGGTCGTCACGAATTGCGCATTGCTGTCGAGCGAGAAAGCATGCTCCACGTAGAACGTCGCGTCTCCTTCCACCAGGACGTTGGCGTTTGAACCGACCTGGACCGAGGTGTACCAGTACGTTCCGGCCGGTAACCGCTGGATTTGACTGCTGGATAACACCAGCGCGCTCGTCGCGGAGCCGCTGGGAAAGATGACGCCGGGCAGCTCCTTGGCCGTGGAGAGGGACATCTCTGAGCCGAGCACTTGCGAATCGCCGGCGATAATGGCCGTGGCCGGATCGCCGCCGGGGCCGATCACCGCATCTCCGGTGATTAACGCATTCTTGTCCAGGGTGATCGTGCCGGTCGAGGTGGAATTGGAGCCCACGTCCCCTTCGGTGCCGACGTTGGTCCCCCCGTAGGTGCCCAATTGCGAATCGTAGCTATCCACCAGCGAGTTGCTGTCCAGATGGATCGTGTCGCCGGCGAACAGGCCGTAGTCAAAGGGCCCGGCCGGCTCGATGAGGACGATGGATTCGATGCGGCGGAGTTGATACCCCTCCGCGGACACGTCATTCGATGGAGCGTAGCCGGTGGCGGTGACCCGCCGGAGGGTCGAACTGATCGGCTCCACGCTGACCTCATATCCGCTGGCGCCGATCGAGGTATAGCCGACCCCGAGCCAGTTCGGGTCCTGGGCCAGTTGCACCAGGGCCGTATCTGTCCCGGCTTCGGCCGCCTGAAACGATCTGGCCACCCCCATGGAGCGCCGGGCCACCTGCCGCTCGGTGTGGGACCGGACCGTCATCGCCGCCCCCCACACCGCCACGAGGGTCAGCACAACGCAGCATCCTAGAAACATCGAACCCCGATGCGAGGCGCAGCGCATACTTCAAGTATATCCGACCCCTCCTCTAGACAGCCCAGGGACTTCCCGCTATAATGAACTGTTTGTGATTTATTTCACAAACCCTCTCCCGTGGGACCATCATGGCTGAAACCATCGCATTTTATCTGATTGCCGCTGTGGCTTTGGGCGCCGCGCTCACGGTGATTATGAGCCGGCAGCCGGTCTACAGCGTGCTGTGCCTGCTGGTGACGATGTTCGCCCTGGCGATCCTCTTCATGATGCTGGGCGCGTACGTGGTCGCGGCGTTGCAGATCCTGCTGTACGCCGGGGCCGTCCTCGTGCTGTTCCTCTTCGTGCTGATGCTGCTGAACCTCAGCCCGGAGCAATTGCGCCGGGTGGGGTCGTTTCGCTGGCGGTGGCTGGGCATGCTGATGGCCGGCTTGCTGGGAGGGCAGTTCGCGCGCTTGCTGAGCCGCCCGGCCCCGGCGCTCTGGACGAGCGGGAACCCGCCCCCCTCCGGCACGGTGGCGGAGCTGGGACGCGCGCTGTTCACCACCTACCTGCTGCCCTTTGAGCTCACCTCGTTCCTCATGCTGGCTGCGATCATCGGGGCCGTGACCCTGGCGCGCGGCCTCAGAAAGTCCGACTAACCCCCAACCGCAACGTGATGTGCCTGTCACCTGTCACCTGTCACCTGTCACCCGCATGATTACCTTGCAACACTACCTCGTCCTCAGCGGGCTGCTCTTCGCCATCGGCCTGGCCGGCATTCTCACGCGGCGCAACATCTTGTTCCTGCTGCTGTCCATCGAGCTGATGTTCAATGCCGCCAACCTGCTCTTCGTGGCCTATGCCCGGATGTGGCAGGACGTGGGCGGCCAGGTGATGGTGCTGTTCATCATCACCGTCGCCGCGGCCGAGGTCACGGTCGGGCTGGCCATCGCCATCCTGATGAGCCGGCAGCTTCGCTCGCTCAACGCGGATGAGGCGCACGCGCTGAAATGGTAACGCTCCAGGTGAGCACCTTGGCGTGGCTGATCCTCTTGAGCCCGCTGGCCGCGGCAGTGGCGATCATGCTCGTGGGGCTTCGCCGGCGCCGCCTCAGCTCCTCCCTGGCGGTGGGCGGGCTGGCGCTCTCCTTCGTCCGCGCCGCCTCGCTGTTCCTCCAGGCCGTCCGGCACCGGCTGCCGCTGCCGGTTGAAACCTCCGTCACCTGGATCGCGCTGCCGGATTTGACCGTCTCCTTCGGCGTGCTGCTGGACCCCTTATCGCTCCTGATGACGCTGGTCGTCACCGGGGTCGGC
>JACPRA010000013.1 GCA_016190215.1 Candidatus Omnitrophota bacterium | reverse complement strand
CTCACCCTCGCGCGGCAACTCCAGGAACTGATCGCGCGGCAGGGATACTATGCCACGATTTCCGTGCGCAAGGGAGGCCCAGATACAATTCTGGGTCGGCCAATTACTCGCCGGGACCAATACATTCTCTACTTCTGTCCTGATCGAGCGATGGGCGAGGTTCGTCGCCGAGGGGATGCATTCTTGGTGCCAATTAAGACGATACAACGCGCTCCCTACGAGGGACCGGTCTTCAACATTGAGCTGGACCGTTCGCCAAACGCCTATCTGGCCCGGGGGTTCGCCGTGCATAACTGCACCGCGCCGGTGTATGCCAAGGACTCGCTCCACTCCGCCGTCGTGGAGCTGGTGGCCAAGCCGCACTCGAAGCTGCGCTACACGACCATCCAGAACTGGTCCAAGAACGTCTACAACCTGGTGACCAAGCGCGGCGTGGCGTATGAGAACGCCACCGTGCAGTGGCTCGACGGCAACCTCGGCTCGAAGCTGACGATGAAGTTCCCCGGCGTCTACATGATGGGCCGGCGCGCGCACGGCGAGGTGCTCTCGGTGGCGTTCGCCGGGCCGGGGCAGCACCAGGACGCCGGCGCCAAAATGATCCACGCCGCGCCGGAGACCTCCTCGGTCATCACCTCGAAGTCCATTTCGAAAGGCGGGGGGCGGTCCAGCTACCGCGGGCTGGTGAAGGTGCACAAGGGTGCGACAGGATCCAAATCCACGGTGCGCTGCGATGCGCTGTTGATGGACGAGGCGTCCCGGTCCGATACCTACCCGACGATGGAGATCGAGGAGCAGAACGCGCACATCGGGCACGAGGCCACCGTCTCCAAGATCGGCGAAGAGCAGCTCTTCTATGCCCGCAGCCGCGGCCTCACCGAGCAGGAAGCGATGACGATGATCGTCAACGGCTTCATCGAGCCGTTCGTGAAGGAGCTGCCGCTGGAATACGCGGTGGAGCTGAACCGCTTGGTCGAGCTGGAGATGGAAGGCGCGGTCGGATAAAAGCTCGACATATGAAGTCGGAAGTACGATGTATGAACGGTCGAATCTGAGCGGGAAGAAATGAGCACCGTGCTGGGAATAGACACGATCGGGCAATTGGCCAAGCGCGCAGGCGAGCCGGACTGGCTCACCGGGCTGCGCCACGCCGCCTTCGAGCAGCACGGCCGGCTGCCGTGGCCGGACGCCGGCGATGAAGTCTGGCGCCGGACCGACATCGCGCAGCTCGATCCGATGCGGGGCTACGGCCCGATGCCGGCGGACGCGTCCGATGCGCACGATGCGCGATTGGCGCCCTGGCTGACGCCGTTGGGGGACGAAGCGCTGCTGGTGCGGGCGAACGGCGCCTGGGTGGCGCAGCACGCTCCGGCGGGTGTCGTGGCGGAGGAGCTCTCCCTCGCCGCCCGGTCCCACGAGTCGCTGCTGCGGCCGGTGATGGAGGCGGACGGCCTCACCCCGTCGGAGCAGAAGCTGGCCGGCCTGAATCTGGCGTTTCATGACGACGCGATCTTCCTGCGCCTGCCGGAGGGGTTCCGCGGCTCGCCCTTGCGGATCATCCGCGCGGCCTCGCCCGGCTCCAAGCAGGCGGCGTTTCCGCTGACGGTCATCATCGCGGAGCGGGGCAGCTCGGCGATCGTGATCGAAGAGGACATCGGCCTGGGGTCCAACCCGGACGACGCCCCGCTGATCAACCGGCGCATTGAATTGGTATTACATCCGGAGGCGTCGGTGCAGTACTGCCGCGTGCAGCGGTGGGCGCCGGGCACCAAAGAGTTCGCCGTGCTGCGCTCGACCCTGCACGAGCGCGCCCAGCTTGAGCTGGCGACCCTCACGATGGGGGGCAGCCTCTCCAAAGCGCACGTCATCACCAACCTGATCGGCCCGCACGCCTCCAGCCGGCTCTACGGGTTCGTGTCGGGGCGGGGGACGCAGCACATTGACCAGCACTCCCTGCAGGACCACCAGGCGCCGCACACCTTTTCTGATTTACTCTACAAGGCCGCCCTCAAGGACCAGAGCCGGATGATCTATACCGGGCTGATCCGGATCGCCAAGGCCGCCAAGCAGACCAACGCGTACCAGGCGAACGACAATTTGCTGCTGAGCCAAGGGGCGAAAGCCGAGACGATCCCCATGCTGGAGATCCTCGCCGACGACGTCCAGTGCAAGCACGGGGCGACGGTGGGACCGGTGGACGAGGAGCAGGCCTTTTACCTGATGAGCCGCGGGATCCCGCACGAGCTGGCCCAGCGGCTGCTCGTGATGGGGTTTGTGGAGCCGATCATCCAGCACGTGCCGTTTGCCCCGCTGCAGGAGCGGCTGCGCCAGGAGCTGGAGGGAAGCTTCTGCGATGAGACAGGGGGCAGGAGACAGGGGGCAGAGGAAACCTTGCTTTCCCGCGCCCCTCGCCCCACGCCCCTCGCCCCCCGTGGTCAGTAATGGAAGAATTTGTAACGGTCGCCAAGACATCGGACGTGTCCCCCGGCCATGTAAAGTATGTGGAGGTCAACGGCGTGGCGATCGCGCTCTGCCACGTGGACGGCCAGTTCTTCGCGGTGGGCAACGTGTGCACCCACGACGGCGGCCCCTTGAGCGGCGGCACGCTGGACGACCATGCGATTGAATGCCCGCGCCACGGCGCCCGGTTTGACATTCGCAGCGGCAAGGTAATCTGCCTGCCCGCGCCGATACCGATCCCCACGTACGACGTGAGAGTGGAAGGGGACGTCGTGAAGGTGAAAGTATAAGGGATTGTCGCTGGTTGCTGGTCGCTTGTGGGAAAACCGTTAGGTACTAGCGACGAGCAACTAGCAACGAGCGACGAACATGCTGGACGTCAAGCACATCCGAGAAGATTTTCCGATTCTGCGCCGCACCGTGCACGGCAAGCCCCTCGTCTACCTCGATAACGCCGCCACCACGCAGAAACCGCGCCAGGTAATTGAGGCGCTGGTCGGCTACTACAGCCGGTCCAACGCCAACATCCACCGCGGCATCCACGCCTTAGCCGAGGAAGCCACCGCCGCGTACGAAGGGGCGCGCGAGCGCACCGCCCGGTTTCTCCATGCGCCGTCCGAGCGCGGCATCGTGTTTACCCGCAACGCCACCGAAGCCATCAACCTCGTCGCCCAGTCCTGGGGGCGGGCCAACCTGAAGCCCGGCGACGAAATCCTGCTCACCGAGATGGAGCATCACGCCAACCTGGTGCCCTGGCAGATGGTGGCGAAGGCCACCGGTGCCCAGTTGGCGTTCATCGGGATCAGCGACGACGGCCGGCTGAAGCTGGAGGAGTACGAGCAGAAACTGACCCGCAAGACGAAGCTGGTGGCCTTCACCCACATGTCCAACGTGCTGGGGACGATCAATCCGGTGGCGGACATTGCCGCGCGCGCGCGCCGGATGGGCGCCCTGACGCTCGTGGACGCCGCCCAAAGCGCGCCGCACCTGCCGCTGGACGTCCAGGCGCTGGGCTGCGACGTCTTGGTCTGCTCCGCCCACAAGATGCTCGGCCCCACCGGGGTCGGCGTGCTCTACGCCAAGGAAGAGCTGCTGGAGCGGATGGACCCGTTCCTCGGCGGGGGCGAGATGATCAGCGACGTGTGGCTGACGCACGCGACGTGGAATGAGATTCCCTGGAAATTCGAGGCCGGCACCCCGAACATCGCCGATGTGATCGCCTTTGGCGTCGCGCTCGACTATCTGGATCGCATCGGCATGCCGGCCATCCGGGCGCACGAGCGGGAGTTGACCGCTTACGCCATGAAGCGATTGCAAGAGTTGAAGGACATCACGCTGTACGGCCCGCCGGCCGGCGAGGATCGGGGCGGGGCGATCTCCTTTAACCTGGAGGGGCTGCACCCCCATGACGTGGGCACGGCCCTAGACCACGAAGGGGTGGCAATCCGCGCCGGGCATCACTGCGCCAAACCGCTGATGCGCCGGCTGGGTGTCGCGGCGACGGCGCGGGCCAGCGTCGCGCTCTACAACACCACGGAAGAGATTGACCGGCTCATCGAGGCCATTGACGCGGCCCGGCGCTTCTTCCAGCGCTCCATCAAGGTCGCCGCGTGATGATCCCCCCACCTCCTGTTCGAACCGAAGGTTCGCCTCCGCCGCGATGCGGCGGATCGGCCCCTTGGGCCGTACAGGAGGTGGGGGGATGATGGACCAATTGGATGAGTTGTACCGGGACGTGATCTTGGACCATTTCAAACAACCGCGCCATCACGGGCCGCTGGCCGACGCGACCCTGACGGTGGAAGGCACCAATCCGTTGTGCGGCGACGAAATGACCTTGTGGCTCAGGCTGGACGGCGGCCGCATCCAGGCCGCCAGTTTCGGCGGCAAAGGATGCGCCATCAGCCAGGCGGCCGGCTCAATGCTGACGGAACAACTGCAAGGCCTGACGCTGACAGAAGCCAAGGCATTGGTTGAGACGCTGAAAGGGTTGATGCAGGGCCAGGAGCCGCCGGCCGAGCTGGACTTGGGCGACCTGGAATCGCTCGCCGGGGTGCGCAAATTTCCGGTGCGCGTGAAATGCGCCGCATTGTCCTGGAACGTCCTCGAACAAGCCTTAAAGGGTGACACACAGCACACAGCCGACAGCACACAGAACACGCCAAAGCCGCTCAAATAATTTCTGTCTGCTGTGTGCTGTTAGCTGTATGCTGCGGAAGATTGAGGAGGAAAAGCCATGCCGGTCACTGAGCAGCAAGTCATGGACGCGATCACGCCGGTGCAGGACCCTGAGCTGCACCTGGGCATCGTGGAGCTGGGGCTAATCTACGAGGTGGCGGTCAACCCCTCGCCGGAGGGCGATGAGATCAAGGTACAGATGACCTTCACCTCGCCCTTCTGCCCCTACGGCCCGGCGCTGAAGGCGCAGGTGCAGCAAGTGGTCGCCAAGGTGCCGGGCGTCAAATCCGCGCAAGTGAACATCGTCTTTACGCCGCCCTGGGACCCCAGGACGATGGCTACGGAAGACTGCCGGATCGCCCTCGGGCTCGGCTGGGATGAAGAGGAAACCGGCCCCGGCGGAGAGATCGAGAACCAGCGCTAAGGTGGTTCGCATCTCGTGAGCAGCATCGCTTGGCCGCCCCACCGTGGCGGCCTGCGCTCGGCTGATTTTCTCGCTCGTCCTCGCTCCGCTCGGACACCATGGCCGCTCGAAAATCAGACGTGCTGCTCACGAGATGCTCACCACTGCGTAAATCAAACGTTCACAGCCCTTCCTTGACGCTCGCGTAAGGATTTGTTACAGTGCAAGTTATGTACGCTCAGGCTGGCCCAGGCCGTCTCCCCTCCGTATCCCGATCTCGCGTCACCTTTCTGTGGATTCCGGTAAACCTTTGCGGCTCTCCCTGCGTCTAATTGGGTAAGAAAGGAGGATGCCCAGATGAAGAGACTGGTCATTGGATTGATGGTGGTGGCGGGATTGGGGGCGCCGGCGTTCGCGGAGGATGCGTATGACCGTCGCGAAGACATCCGCGATCGGCAGGAAGATCGCCGGGAAAAATTCCGTGAAGAAGCGCAGCGGCTTCGGCGGCTCAAAGCAGAGAACCCGGAGAAGTTTGAGCAGGTGCTCCAGGAGCGCAAAGCCAAGCTCCAGGAGCGGATGGCCAATTTGAAAGAGCATCATCCGGAGGCCTACGACCGTGTCAAAGCCCAACTGAAAGAGCGGGAGCGCGAGCGGCTGCTCCGGCTCAAAGAGCGCAACCCGGAGAAGTTCCAGGAAGCGCTGCAGAACCGCCGGGAGCATCTGCAGTCGAAGCTCGAGGAGTTGAAGGCCAACAACCCGGAGCGGTACGAAGCGCTCATGAAGCAGCGCCAGGAATGGCGCGCTGAAGCCAAGGACCGCCGGGAGAATATTCGAGATCGCCGGGAAGATGTCCGGGATCGCCGGGAAGATATGCAAGACCGCCGCGAAGACATTCGCGATCGCCGGGAAGACCGGTGGGACCGCCGGCATGACGGCGGATGGCGCGACCGGGCGGAAGATATTCGGGATCGTCGCGAGGACGTCGTTGATCGGCGCGAAGATGTCCGCGACCGTCGCGAGGACGTGCAGGATCGCCGCGAAGATCATCGGGACCGGCGCGACGGGCCGCATCCTATGCGCGGAGAGGGCATGCGGGAGCGCATGCAAGAGCATCGAGGGCAGATGGGCGAGCGGCCGCACACGCAGCCTCGTCCAGACGCCGCGCGTCCTGGCGTGCGTGACCATGGCCGCGGGGAAGGCCGCGGCGGGGTCGGCCAGGGCGGCGAGCATCGCAGCCAGAACGCCCAGCCCGCCTACCAGCGGGGAGCGCCTGGCGGCGGCGGAGGCGGCGGCGGTCGGAGGCGCTGAGGCGCGGCACCTGACGCCAATGGACCACACGACATCCCAGGCGGCTGCCGATGATCTGCGCGTCATCGACGCCGTCCTGCGCGGCGAGGTGGAGCAGTATGCCGCGCTGGTGGACCGGTACCAGGCGGCGGCATGGAAGATCGCGTACGGGATGGTGGGAAATGTCGAGGACGCGCGGGAGCTGTCCCAAAACGGGTTCGTGAAAGCCTACGCGAACTTGAATCGGTTCCGCCGCGACGCGAAATTTTCCACCTGGCTGTACCGGATCGTTATGAACGAATGCAAAGATTTCCTGCGGCGGCGCCGGCGGCCCATGGTCGCGCTGGATGCGAGAGACGAGGACGGCCGACTGGAATTTGAGGTGGAAGACCCCTCGGCTGGGCCGCAGCAGCAGGCGATGAATCGCGAGTTGGGCCAGGCGCTGGGCCGGGCGATCCAGGAGCTGCCGGCGAACCAGCACACGGCGTTTGTCTTACATCATGTGCACGGATTGGCGATTGGAGAGGTGGCGGACGTGATGGGCTGCCGCAGCGGCACGGTCAAGTCGCATCTGTTCCGGGCATGCCATCGGCTCCAGACTCGCGTGAACGGATGGGGAGGGACACACCATGACGCCTGAACCGCACGACGACAAGCTGAAGCAATGGCTGGAGCGGCATCCGGCGAAAACGCCCTCGGGAACCGACCCTGAGCGCTATACCCGCGAAGTGATGGCCCGGGTGGAGCGGATGGCCCGTCCTGGCCCCCGTGCTGCCGGCTTGCCCGCCCCGCGTCTTCCGTGGCAGGCGGGCCTGCCGCAGTGGTGGGGGGCCGCCGCCGCGCTCGCGGCGTGCGCCGCTGTCGCCTTCGCGCTGGTCGCCCGTTCGCCGGATCGTCTGGCCGTGGCCGTCGAGCGCGACACGATCATCCTCAGCGAGCTTGGCGAGGAGGAGCCTATCCTGCCGGCCGATCCCGCTGAGGTGGCAGCCGAGCTGCAATTCACCGAGCGCCTCCTGCTGGCGGAAGCGATCCCGGTCGAGGATGACGAGG
>JACPRA010000010.1 GCA_016190215.1 Candidatus Omnitrophota bacterium | reverse complement strand
TCCTGGGGGTGGAGAAGCTCCCAAGGGTCCGGCTGTTCGCCGGTTAAAGCGGTACGCGAGCTGGGTTTAGAACGTCGTGAGACAGTTCGGTCTCTATCTTTGGTGGGCGTAGGAAACTTGAGGAGAGTTCCGCACAGTACGAGAGGACCTGCGGGAACGGACCGCCGGTGTTCCAGTTGCACCGCCAGGTGCAACGCTGGTTAGCCGTGTCCGGAGAGGATAAGCGCTGAAAGCATCTAAGCGCCAAGCCTCCTCCAAGATGAGGTTTCCCGGGTCGCAAGACCCCTCAAGGCCCCTCGTAGACTACGAGGTTGATAGGCCGCAAGTGTAAGGGCTGCAAGGCCTTCAGCTAAGCGGTACTAATCGGCCGTGAGGCTTAACCACGGTTTTTATTTACTCGACGAGAAACAACCAATGTAGTTGGTCAGTTTGACCGTGACGCGGGCAACCGCGTCACGGTCATCCTTTTCTGGAGTGCTTATACCGAGGGGGTCACACCCGATCCCATTCCGAATTCGGTCGTTAAGCCCCTCAGGGCCGATGGTACTTATCCCGCAAGGGATTGGGAGAGTAGGACGGCGCTCCGGTTTTTCTTATTCGCGGGTCCTGTCAAGACCTTCACTTGCCGCTCAACAGATTTTTCTGAGGAAAAATCTGAAATTCGCGGCCGCGCGAAGGTCTTGCCACCCGCTCATCGTAGGGAACGTACAAGACGGCAGTCCGAAAGGGCTGCCGTTTTTGTTCGAGGAAGCGGGTCCTGTCAAGACATTCGCTGGTCGCTCAGCAGATTTTTCTGAGGAAAAATCTGAATTCGCTCCCGCGCGAATGTCTTGCCACCCGCCCCAGTGTTAATAACACAACACCAGGGGTCAAGAGAGGTAGAATGGCTCAGTGTCAAAAAGAGAACCGGCATCGATTGTCCTTCGCTTAATTTCGTTCAAAAATGTCGTATCAAGTATCCTCCGCCACGGTAGATTTATTTAGAAAACTAAAAATTAATGCTGCTTGGAGCCACGACAAGGACGGCCCAATTGAAAAATTTCGTCCAGCCTGTTTTGACCAACGGTTGGATGACATTAGCATGAAGTGCGTCCTGTTACATAGAGCGGAAGAACGGCTAATAGCGTTAGTGAATAATATCCGACTAAGACGTGAGTCAGACCTGGTGTTTGTGGACGTTCGCGACGTGGTATGGGATATTCGACTATTTAGCGACTACATTTTCTTTCAGGCGCGCGCAATACTTGATGTTTTTCAAAAAGTGCACTCGCTACTTTACTCGAGGTTACCGTACAATAGTTTCAACGATTTCAGGAAGAATGTAGAGAAGAAGTCTTATCTTGAGGCCATTAAGAATACAAAGTATAAGCGAGTAATTGTTGCCCTATTGCAGGAGCAGTGGCTTGAACTTGTCCTTGGAAAGAAAAATTCTATTTCTGTTCGGACTCTGCTGGCACATAACTCTCAACCTGACATTCAGTTTGTGCTAGATGAAGATGGACGAATGACTCCTCGGCTCGTAATTGGCGAGCATCATATCTGCCAATGGGAAAGACATGACCTTAGCTTATTGGATGCTATTGAGAGCATAATCGATGGTATAGATAGATTGGCCCAAGGTTTGGAAAGCTCATTTACGAAGGAAGAAATACTAGCATCTTGTATGAAGAGGGGAGATGTTACAAGGGGTGCTAGGGAATTCCGGTGACACATTGTTCTTGTCAGGAGGGGCGAGATGAAGCAAAAGACTTTTAATCGGGTGGCGGGGGATGTGTTTTTGGTGGTGGCGGTGCTGCATTTGTGTCGGTTCGTGTTTCGGTGGGACGCGGTGATTGGCGGGTGGGTGGTGCCGATGTGGGTCAGCGCGCTCGCGCTTGTGCTGGCCGGGTATTTGGCTCTTGCTGCTTTTCGACTACGAACGTAAGGAGACTCAATGGCATATGATGCGAGTGTGGATCAGGAGTTGTTTTCGAAGGCGTGGGAAAATGATGCGATGAAGCTGGTGGTGGGGATCTATTCGTACAAGGGAGGCGCCAAGAAGGTGCAGATCCGGCGGGAGCCGAAGGGAGAGGAGGGGCGGGCGTCGTTTGCGAAGTTGGGGCGACTGACGAAAGAAGAGCTGCAGGGGATTCTGCCGCTCTTGCAGGAGGCGTTAGGGCAGCTTGGATAATAGCATAAGAGTTTTTGGGTTAATGAGCCGCGGGCGAAAAGCTCGCGGCTTTTTTGTTGGAGGGGGAAGGAGTACAATGCTGTGGGACAGGCGGGTGAGGTCGGCGCAGAGCAGGAGGGAGCATGAGCCGGAATGAGTGGGGCTTCATTGCATTTGTGTCGAGCGTGGTGCTGCTGGTCCTGTACGCGTT
The DNA here is from genome assembly GCA_016190215.1 of Candidatus Omnitrophota bacterium. Classification (GTDB taxonomy): domain Bacteria; phylum Omnitrophota; class Gorgyraeia; order Aquiviventales; family Aquiviventaceae; genus JACPRA01. The sequence continues at coordinate 29,623 of JACPRA010000010.1, read as the reverse complement.
ATCCGACCGAGTGCGGTTGCCGTGGCTGGAGACATTGTTCTCCAGAGAGCGGCTCATCAACGCCGTCTTGTTCTTGGTGCTGTTGCATTTGTTGATCCGGTTCCTTGAGCCGTCGTGGCGTCTTTTCTAACGAGCAGCGGGTAGAACGCGTGGGGTGAGCGATGAAGATCCTGAGAAATGTGGCGATCGGCCTCGTGGTGGCGGTGGGGCTGCTGCTCCTGGGCAAGAACGCGATCGCCAACCTGGCGGTGCGCAGCGGGGTGAAGGCGGTCACGGGATTGGACCTCAAGATCCGGCGCCTGGATGTCAGCCTGGCGCGCACCAAGGTCAGCGTCGAGGGGCTGCAGGTGATGAACCCGGCTGGTTTCACGGATGCGGTGATGGTGGATATCCCGGAGCTGTTCGTGGATTTCGACTTGCCGTCCATCCTGAGCGGCCGGCCTCACCTGGAAGAGTTGCGGCTGCATGTGAACGAGCTGGTGGTGGTGAAAAATGCTCAGGGCCAGGTGAATCTGCAGTCCATCAAGGCCGTCCAGGCCAGCCAGGAGCAGGCGGCCAAGCCGGCGCCGAAACAATCCGCCCCCTCCTTCGTGATTGATACGCTGGAGCTGTGGGTCGGCACGGTGGTCTACAAGGACTACTCGACTCCGACTCCGCAGGTCCGGGAGTTCAATGTGAACATCCAGGAGCAATTCCACCATGTGACCAACCCGCAGGTGTTGGCGGGATTGATCATTACGCGCGCGTTGGCCAAGACGACCATCGCGAACCTCACCAACTTGAATTTGGACGCGCTGCAATCCGACGTGGCCGGATTTCTCACAGGCTCCTTGGACCAGGCGGTTGATGTGGGCGGAAGGGTGCTGGGGACGGCCGAGGATGCGGTGAAAGGCACGGCCGGGGCGCTGAAAAAGATGCTGGGCCAGTAACGGAGCGGCATCCTCTAAAAGAAACATTCGAAACAAGGTACCGGTGCAGATGTGTAAGGAGCGATGGCGGAGCGCGAGCGAGTCAATCAGCCGGAGGTGAGGTGATGGGGCGCAGGAGCGCATCAGGCACAGGCTGCGCGGCGAGCAGCGGCGGGGTGGGCGCGATGGCGGTGGCCGGGTGTCTTGCGCTGACTGCGTCGTCCTGTGAAACGCTTCCGAAGGCCAAACAAGCGGAAGCGACGTATGTGGAGCGCATGTGCTCCACGCAGCCGATCGTGGGAGAGGCGAAGGGCGTCACATTTGAACTCGATGCGCACCGGGAGAAGTTGAAATCCATCAAAACCAGCGTGACCGCTGAGAAGTATCGGCGCTTATCCCAGGAGTTGGAAGACTACAGCGCGAAATGGGAGTCGTTGAATCAAGCGACCCAGCTGGCGTGTCGGGCGTGGGCGCTGTGCGAGTATCGCCAGGACGTGGCGCCGCCGAACGCGTGCCAGGAACAGCGTGATGCGATGGAGCACCGCCAGGAGTCGGCTCGAGAATTCCTCGAGCGGATCCAGGCCGTCCAACAGGAGATTGACGCCTCCGCCAAAGCTCCCTCGATCACCCATGCCGTGCCGCTGACGCAGACCGGGAAACTCTCGGGCCGCGAGTTCGCAGTGGATCTCACGGTGCGCAATCCCACTCCGAAGATCGCGCAGCTGGATGAGGTGCGGCTTGATTTCTATGGGCCGCGCGGCGGGATGCTGGCAGCCGTGACCGAGGTCTCCGGCACGTATACGGTCCTCGTTGATCCCGCCACCAAGCAGACGATCGTCCAGCCGCCGGGCGGCCAAGCGAACTATCCGGCATATGCCTGGTTTCCCAGCGGGTGCAACGACCGGTTCATCGTGAAATCGCCGATCTGGCAGACCATCCAGCCGAATGCGGTGGATCGCTTCATCATCAAGGTGGTGTTTCCGGATGACGAGTGCATGAAACACGCCACGTTCACCGATGTGAAAGTGGGGATTACATTCAACGGGTCTGAAACGATGGACTCCGAGAAGATCGCCATTCACCGGTGAGTCCTCGGCTCTCAGATGATGACGGTGGTCGTGGACGGGTACAACGTGATCCATGCCGTGCCGGAGCTGGCGCGGCACCTGGACCGCAGCCTGGAGGCCTCGCGGGAGGCGCTGGTGGCGCTCTGCCGGGCATACCACGCCCGGCGCGGGGATGTGCAGGGGGTCTATGTGGTGTTTGACGGCAACCAAGAAGAGCCTTCGGACAGCCCGATGAACCGCGGCGGCGTCACCGTACTGTTCACGCAGCGGGAGGAAGAGGCCGACGACCGCATCCTGCGCTTGATCCGGGCCGATCAAGGCCGCAGCCGGTTCCTGATCGTATCGAACGACACGTATGTGTACAACAACGCTCGGGCGCACAGCGTGTCCGTCATGCCGGTCGGCGAGTTCTATGCGCAACTGCGTCCGGCCGTCTCGCCGAGGGCTGAGCGGCCGGAACCGCCGGAGAAATCAACACTGCCGCCCCGTGACGCGCGGAAGATCACCGAGGAATACCGGCGGTTCTTGGATGGAGACCCCACATGAGCGCCCCGAAGATTCTGGCCTTTGCCGGCAGCACCCGGACGGGATCGTTCAATAAGCAGCTCATCAAGATCGCCGTTGCCGGAGCGACAGCGGCCGGGGCGGAGGTGACGTTGATTGATTTGCGGGATTTCCCCATGCCGCTCTATGACGGCGATTTGGAAGCGGCCAGCGGGGTTCCGGAGCAGGGCAAGCGATTCAAGCAGCTCATGCGGTCGCATGAGGGGCTGCTGCTGTCGTGCCCTGAATACAACAGTTCCATGACCGGCGTGTTCAAGAACGCGATTGATTGGGCATCGCGCCAGGAACCCGGCGAGGCGCCGCTGGCTTGTTTTGCCGGCAAAGTCGCCTCGCTCATGAGCGCCTCGCCCGGAGGTTTGGGCGGGCTGCGGGGATTGGTGCACGTCCGGGCGATGCTGGGGAACATCAACGTGCTCGTGCTGCCGGCCCAGGTGGCCGTGCCGAAAGCGCACGAAGCGTTTGAGGCGGATGGGAGGCTGAAAGATCCCAAGCAGCAGGCGGCCGTGGAGCAGTTGGGCCGCTCGCTGGCGGAAATGTTGTCGACACTTCACAGCAGAGGATCGTGATGAAGAATTTCGCAAGACGCCGGACGCTCAATCCCGGCGGCCTGTCCAAGCGGCCTGGCATCTCGGCGGACACGCGGCCGGACCGGCGGCTCGTGGAGGTAGCGGCGCGCTCGCTGATGAAGCGGCAGAAGAAAGCGATGCGGCAGATCCGGCGCATGGGAGCACCGGTGAAGCGCCAGCGCCGGCTGACGCCTTAGTGGTGGTGCGTGTGGGCGATGTGGGTGACGTACATCGTGGTGAGCATCGAAGCCACGATCGCGGCGGTGAAATAGTAGACGCCGACGCGCGGCTGGATGTTGGCGAGCGGGCCCAGCTTGACCAGCACGATCAGGATGGCGACGGCAAAGACATCCAGCATGGACCATTTGCCGAGAAGTTCGAGCCAGCGTAAGATGGTTTCGCGCTGGTGCTCGCCGAGCCGGACGAGCCACAGGACCGCCAGGGCGAGCAGCTTGGCCAGCGGAAAGGCTATGGAGAAGAAGAACACCACCGCGGCCAGCGCGTATTCGCCGGAATGCCACAAGGCCACGACGCCGGCCCAAACCGAGTAGGAGCTCTTCCAGCGTGTCCACAGGATGCCGGTTTGGGCGTCCATGAGCGGCAGCGAGAGCCCCAGGAGCAGCAAGAGCGTGGAGAGCAGCAAGGCGACGGGGACGATGAGCTGCCGGGGATGGCGTTCCATCAGCGAGCGCGCGCGGCGGGTTTGGGGTTCAGATGTCGGCATGGCGCGCTTCTCTTATAGCATGGCAGCGACGGGAAAGTAAAGGGGGCACATGAACGCATTGGCTCGGATCGCGGCAGGACTCAGCGTAGTCGCGGTATGCGGGTGCGCGGCGGCGACGTGGTACGGCAATCCCGCCCAACCCAAGACGATCACGATCAGCATCGGCATGACGCAAGACGAGGCGAAGAAGCTGTTGGGGCCGCCTGCGAGTATGCTGGCCCAGCAGCTGCCCGGCGTGCTGGTCGAAACGTGGAAGTATGTGGACCGGACGCTGATCTTCCATAATGGGATTTTGCAGTCGGTCGTGACGTATTGACGCGGAACGCAAGGAGGTTGCATGGGACGTCGAGGACGCGAAATTCTGGACACGCCGGTGGAGCCGATCATCCAGGCGCTGCGGGCGGCATATGCGGACGAGTGGCTGGCGCACTACTACTACCTGCACGCGGCCCAGACGGCCAGCGGCATCAACGCGCCGCAGGTGGCCAGCATGTTGACGGCGCGCGCCGGGGACGAGCTGACGCACGCCACGCGGCTGGGCGAGCGGATCTTGGAGCTGGGCGGCACCTTGCCGGCGGATTGGCTGGAGATTCCTCGGCTGTCCAACAGCAAGCGGATCGAGTTCCCCCGAAAGACTTCGGACGTCATCGGCATCCTCAAGGCGGTGCTGAAGGCGGAGCGCAGCGCGATCAACACATACCAGGAGCTGTCCCGCATGACCCGCCACAAGGACACCGTCACGCATGAGCTCTCGGAAGAGCTGCTGGCGGATGAAGTGAAGGACGAGGAGCATACGGAAAATCTGATCGGCGACTAACCATCGTTCTTCTCACACAGGAGCGCCGCTGGCTGTTTGTTAGCCGGCGGCGTTTTGTTTGTGTGTGGGGCCCGTCAAGACATGTGCTGGTCGCTCAGCAGATTTTTCTGAGGAAAAATCTGAATTCGCTCCCGCGCACATGTCTTGCCACCCACAACGGGGGAGATTATGGGGCCGGTTTGACGGCGGGGCAGCAGCCTTGGACGAGGCGTTCCAGCTCGGAGAGGTTGATGGGTTTGGGGAGGTAGAGGTCGGCGCCGAGCTGGAGCGCGCCTTTGATAACGTCGTCATGGTCGGCGGCGCTGAGCATGAGGACTTTGGGAGCGGGGGAGAGTTGTTTGAGGGCTTTGAGCGTGTCAATACCGTTCATGCCGGGCATCAGCAAGTCCAGCAGCACGATGTCCGGAGGGAACACCTTCGTGAGGGCGAGCGCCTCCTCGCCTCTGCGGGCGGTCCGGACTTCGTAGCCGCGCGAGGAGAAATGCCGGGACAGCGCATGGCCGATGCGCTCTTCGTCATCCACCACCAACATGCGGGGCGCATGGGCCGGAGGAGGGGTCATGAACGCTATTATACGGGGGAGCCGGACTGCCATGCAACCATGAGGCGCAGGTTGCCTTGACGTAATTTTGCCTTCTCAGGCATACTCCTACATAGCAGCGCTCAAGAGACCGTAACGGATGTCATGCGCGAGCGGATGGGGGAGGATGGCACATGAAGCGTGTTGTTGAGTGCTTGGTTGAGTTTGTGATGGCGGCGGCCATCGGGCTTTGCGGAGCCGGGATCGCGGTGTGGGCGGATAGTCGGCCGATCCAAGAGCTGCCGAAGGACGTGGTGCATTGGTCCACCGTCTGGACGGAAGTGCCCAAGCAGATGGTTGAGGTGAACCGTGATCTGGGACCGCTGGCCGCTTTGACCTGGGGCCCAGCCAAAGGCACCGTCGTCATGCTCCAAACCACGGGGGAAGCGCTGTGGAACACCTTGAAATACGAGGAGAGCACCAAGCAGCGCCGGCGCGCTTCTCCTTCCTATGGAAGCAATAAGAGCATCAAAGGCCCGATTTTCCGGTACGAATTTTAATCCTTCCGTGCCGCCGGTCTCGGCGGCTTTTTTTCACCCTTGAACGTAGACATATGTCTACATATAATAAATCCCGCCATGGAACCGACGCGCGCGTGGAACCCTCCCAACCCCTACCTGACGGAGCACCACGAGCTGCTGGGCGAGCCGCCGGCGGCTGAGCTGGAAATCTACGAAGACCGCTCCAAAACAATTCTTTCAAAAAACGACAGTCCGGATGTGGGATTTCGGTGGAGCGTGAATCCGTATCGGGGATGTTTCAATGCGTGTGCCTACTGCTACGCTCGGCCGACGCATGAATATTTCGGGTGGGGGGCGGGGACGGATTTCGAGCGCAAGATCGTGATCAAGCCGAATGCGCCTCAGTTGCTGGAGGAGGCGTTTCGGCGGCCATCCTGGCAGGGAGAGCGGGTGGTGTTTTCCGGTGTGACGGACTGCTACCAGCCGATCGAGGCCGTCTATCAATTGACCCGAAAGTGCTTGGAGATCTGCCGGGACTTCCGCAATCCCGTGGCCATCATTACCAAATCGCTGCTGGTCCGCCGCGACGCGGAGCTGTTGGCCCAGCTCGCGCGCGAAGCATCGGCCTGCGTGAACATGAGCATCGCGTTTCGCGACGAAACGGTGGCGCGGGCGATCGAGCCGGGGACTCCGACGATCCGCAAGCGGTTTGAAACCATGCGCATCCTGGCCGACGCCGGCGTGCCGGTGGCCATCGGGGTGGCACCCATCATCCCGGGGCTCAACGACCAAGACATTCCCTGGCTGCTCCAAGAGGCCAAGCGGTGTGGGGCGACGGGGGCGTTTCACACGCTGCTGCGGCTGCCCGGAAGCGTCAAGGAGGTCTTTTTCCACCGGCTGGAGGAACGGCTTCCGCTGCGCGCCCGGAAAATCGAGCATCGCATCCGGGGTGTCCGAAACGGCCGGCTGTCGGATTCGCGGTTCGGCTCGCGGCATTACGGCGAAGGGGTCTACTGGGAGGCGATTGAGCAGAGCTGGGCGTTGTGGACGCGCCGGCTGGGCTGGGACCGGGAGGCGGAAGACGCGCCGGAGCGGCTATCCACCTTTCGCCGGCCGCCGGCGCCCGGAGCCCAGTTGGAGCTTGCCTGGTAGCTTGGCCGGGTCGGGGAACTTTGTTATACTACCGACGACATGGCCGGACATTCCAAGTGGAAGGGCATCAAGCATAAAAAGGCCATCGTGGATGCTCAGCGCAGCAAAGCTTTCACCAAAGTCGTCCGCGAAATCACCGTGGCCGCGAAGCTCGGCGGCGGCTCGCCTGATGGCAACGCCCGCTTGCGCATGGCCATCAGCAAAGCCCGCGAAGTCAACCTGCCCAAAGATAAAATTGAGCAAGCCATTAAAAAAGGCACCGGCGAACTTCCCGGCGTCGTGTACGAAGAGACGGGGCTGGAAGGGTACGGCCCAGGCGGAGTGGCCGTCCTGGTGCAGGCGCTGACCGACAACAAAAACCGCACCGCGGCGGAGTTGCGCAGCATCTTCACCAAGCACGGCGGCAACGTGGCCGGGGCCGGCAGCGTCTCGTGGTTGTTTGAGAAAAAAGGCTCCATCTCGGTGGCGGCGAACGCGGCGGAGGAAGACCGGCTGATGACGATCGCGCTGGACGCCGGGGCGGAGGATTTCTCCCGGGACGGCGAGAGCTATACGATCCTGACCGATCCGCAGCACCTGGAGCCGGTGAAGCGGGCCCTGACCGCCCAGCGCATCGCGTGGGAATCCGCGGACTTGACGCTCGTGGCGTCCTCCTCGGTGCGGGTGGACCAGCCCGCCCAGGCCAACTCCTTGCTCAACTTGCTGGATGCGCTGGAGGACCACGAGGACGTCCAGCACGTCTACGCGAATTTCGACATTCCCGACAATTTGCTCGCCATGCATGCGGCGTCCGCAGCATGAGAATCCTGGGTATAGACCCCGGCTTGAACGCCACCGGGTACGGCGTGATTGAGGCGGAGGGCGGCGCGTTGAGCTTGGTGACGGCCGGCGTGGTCCGGCCACCGGCGCGGCAGGCGCTGGGGCTGCGGCTGCGGATCTTGCACGAGGCGCTGACGCAGGTGCTGAGCAGCCAGCGGCCGGTGCTGATGGTGCTGGAAGCCCTCTATACGCACCACGACTACCTCACCACCGCCACCCTCATGGCGCATGCCCGCGGAATCGTGTGTCTCGCCGGCGCCCAGCACGGCGTGCCGATCGTGGAATATTTTCCCACCCACGTCAAGAAAGCCGTGACCGGGCATGGAGCCGCCTCGAAAGACCAAGTGGCGCGCATGGTCGGCGTCTGGCTGTCAATGGAGACGTCCACGCTGGCCTCGGATACCACGGATGCGTTGGCGCTGGCCGTGGCCCACGCGCAACTGCACCGAGCGGCGGCGCCGGCGCTGGCGGTCAAGCGGCGCTCTGTCCGCGCAGGGCTCCGGAAGCTTCAGGAGGCGGCCGCCTCATGATTTGCCGGCTGCGGGGCATGGTCCGGGAGCGCGCGGAGTCGCACGTGGTGCTGGACGTGCAGGGGGTGTCCTATCACGTGCTGATCCCGCCCGCCATCATGCAGCAGCTTGAGGAGAAGCTCGAGAGTTCGAGCGACCTGGAGCTGGTGACGTATCATTATCAACAACTCGACGTGGGCAAAGGATTTTCCATCCTCATCGGGTTCCTCAACGAGATCGAGCGGGAATTCTTCGAGCGCTTCATCACCGTCTCCGGGGTCGGGCCGAAGGCGGCCCTGCGTGCGCTGACCCAGCCGATCCCGGTGATCGCCCGCGCGATTGACGAGGGCAACCTGTCGTTGCTGAAATCGCTCCCCGGCATCGGCGAGCAGCGCGCCAAGGAAATCGTCGCCAAGCTACAGGGCAAGATCGGCAAGTTCGCGCTCATTCAAACCAAATCCGATGCGGCGCTGCCTCCGGCGGCAGCGGAGCCGGCGGCGATCATCGAGGAAGAGGCGCTGGCCATCTTGGCGCAGCTGGAATACACCAAGCCTGAAGCCAAGGAGATGATCAAGGCCGCGCTGGCCCGCAACCCCCGCCTCAAGACGGCCGAAGAGCTGCTGAATGAAGTGTACCGGCAGCGCCTCGGCGAGCCGCCGGCATCCGCCGCGGCGTCCAAACCGGCGCGGGACCGGCTGCAGGAGCAGCCCGCATGAGCCTGCGGCGCGCGCCGGCCGTCGTTCAGCCGCCGGCCCAGGAGACGGAAGAAGATCAGATCCTCAACCTGAGCCTGCGTCCCAAGCAGTTCGAGGAATTCGTGGGGCAGGGGCCGGTAGTGGAGAACCTGCGTGTGGCGGTGCAGGCGGCGACGCGGCGCCAGGAAGCGCTGGAGCATCTGCTGCTGGCCGGCCCGCCCGGCTTGGGGAAGACCAGCTTGGCCCACATCGTGGCCCAGGAGATGGGCTCGAAGATCACCGCCACCAGCGGCCCGGCGATCGAGCGGGCCGGGGACCTGATCGGCGTGCTGACCAATATGGGCCCGGGCGACATCCTGTTCATTGATGAAATCCACCGGCTCTCGAAAGTGGTGGAGGAATTCCTCTATCCGGCGATGGAGGATTTCAACATTGATTTCGTCGTGGATAAAGGGCCTTACGCGAAGACCATCAAGTTTCACCTGAAGCGCTTCACGCTCATCGGTGCCACCACCCGGGCGGGGCTGCTGTCGAACCCGCTGCGCAGCCGGTTCGGGATGGTGTATCATCTGGAGTTCTATCAGCCCCAGGAACTGGAAGAGGTCGTGCGGCGTTCGGCGGAGATCCTGGGGATCAACGCGGAGTCGGCGGCCTGCGCGGAGATCGCGCGGAGATCGCGCGGGACGCCGCGCGTGGCCAACCGGCTGCTGCGCCGGGTGCGCGACTACGCGCAGGTGAAGGCGTCGGCGCGCATGACGGCGGAGGTGGCCCAAGCCGCCTTGGCCGCGCAAGGAGTGGACGCCTTCGGGTTGGATCCCATCGACCGCAAAGTGCTGCGGACGATCGTGGAGTTCTACAGCGGCGGGCCGGTGGGGATTGAGGCGCTGGCCGCCTCGCTGAATGAAGAGCCGGATACGATCGTGGACGTGGTGGAGCCGTTTTTGCTGTCCATCGGGCTGGTGAAGCGGACGGCCCGGGGCCGAAAAGCCACGCGGTTGGCGTACGAACACCTAGCCAAGCTGAAGCGCGAGCCCCAGGAAGTGTTCGCTCCGGCGGACACGGCGGTCTCGTCGTGATGCGGCTGCGGAGCATCGGGCTGATCGCGCTGTTGGCCGGGGGGATCGGCGCGCCGGCCGCCGGCGCGGCCATGCCAATAATGGCGCCGGAATCCGCCGGCCTCATGCGCGTCGCCATCGCGCAGGGCGAACCGCAAGTGGAGCTGACCGTGACGGGGCAGTTCCGGCTGACCAATGCGGAGACCGCTGAGGTGCTGCGCTACCGCCCCCGGTTGCCGCAGATTATCTTCCGAGCCGTGCCTGAAGGGATCTTGATGGGCACGCAGTTGATGCTCGTGCCGGGACTCATGATCGAGCCGACCGAGGATGCCACCGTCCGCATCCGCGGGCAGCGGCTGCGCGGGGCCGTCTCGGTCATGCGGCAGCCGGATCAAACGCTGTTGGTGGTCAACCATGTGGATTTGGAAGACTACTTGCGGGGCGTGCTGGCCAAAGAAGCGCCCGATTACTGGCCGAGCGAGGCCCTCAAGGCCGTCGCGATCGCGGCGCGGACTTACGCCTTGTTTCAGCGGCTGTCCAAAGACGATGCGGCCTATGATGTCACCGCCAACGTCATGTCGCAGCTCTACGGAGGCAAGAGCGCCGAGCGGTGGCGGACGAGCCGGGCGGTGCGGGACACGCGCGGGCTGGTCTTGACGTATCGCGGGGTGATTTTCCCGGCGTTCTTCCACTCGACTTGCGGCGGCATGACGGAGCAGGGCACGGTCATGGGCTCGGCGTATAATCTGGAGCCGTTGCGCGGCGGAGTGATGTGCTCGTTTTGCGACGAGTCGCCGTTCTATCGCTGGCAGCGCCGGCTGAGCAAGGGCGATATCGTCTGGGCGATGAAGCAGCAGAACCGTCCCTCGGTGTGGCCGTTGGACCGCCTGGAGATCACGAAGTTCACCCCGAACGGGCGGGTGGAGGCGCTGGCCGTGGTGGGCGGGGACCGGCAGGTGGTCCTTTCAGGCTACGAGTTCCGCGCCCTGCTGGGGTTTGACCGCATCCGCAGCACGTGGCTGCAGCTGGCCCGCGAGGGGGACGAGATCCTCATCCAGGGACGAGGCTGGGGCCACGGGGTCGGGTTGTGCCAATGGGGCGCGGCCAAATTGGCTCGGCGCGGCATGTCGGCCCGCGAAATCGTTTCGTTCTACTATCCCGCGGCCGAGGTGGCCAATCTTCGGGACGTCACGTTTACGCCGTTGGTCTCATCTGGAGGATCGTAATGCCCCCGCAAGCCGCTCCGAATCCGATCTCGATGCTGATGCCGTTTGCCATGATGTTCCTGATTTTCTACGTGCTGGTGTTCCGGCCGCAGCAAACCGCGCGCCGGCAGCACCAACAGATGCTCAAGGACCTGAAGAAACATGATGAAGTGGTCACGGCCGGCGGCATGTTCGGCACGGTGGTCAACGTGAAAACCGATACCGTGATCTTGCGGGTTGACGAAAACGCCAGGGTCGAGGTTGAAAAATCGTCCATCTCCCGCGTCGTGAAGCGGAAAGAGGGAGAGGTCGCCGTCTCCGGAGGGCACAGCGCATAATGTTTCCGTCCAGCTTCAAGTGGCGCATCCCGGTCGTCGCGGTCGTCCTGGGGTGGGCGGTGTGGTTCGCGTTTCCGCTCTCCCAGCGGATCGCGCTGGGGCTCGATCTCCAGGGCGGGATGCATTTGGTGCTGCGGGTGGATACGAGCAAGCTGCCGCCGAGCGCCACGCAGCGCGACGTCGCCGGGGTCGCGGTAGAAATCCTCCGCAACCGCATTGACCAGTTCGGCGTGCGCGAGCCGCTGATCCAGCGCCAAGGGACCGACCATATCCTCGTCCAGTTGCCCGGCATTACGGACCGGGAGCGGGCTTTGAAGCTGCTCGGCCAGACGGCGATGCTGGAGTTCAGGCTCGCGTCGGACAACTCCGAGGCGCTGGAGCGGGCGCTCAACGGGGACGTCGTCCCCGGCTACGAGCTGCGGGAGATGGAGGACGGCAGCCCCATCCTGCTGGAGCACGAGGGAGTGCTCACCGGCGAGATCCTGTCGGACGCGTATGTGGAGCCGGGCGAGATGGGGTTGCCGGAAGTGAGCTTCCAGTTGAACAAGGAGGGCGCGAAAGCGTTTTCGAAGCTGACCGGCGACAACGTCGGCCGCCGGCTGGCGATCGTGCTGGACGGCACGGTGCAGTCCGCGCCGGTGATCCAAAGCCGCATCAGCGACGCGGGGCGGATCACGGGGCGGTTCACCCGGCAGGAAGCCAACGATCTGGCCATCGTGCTGCGCGCCGGCGCGCTGCCGGCACCCATCGTCGTGGAGGAAGAGCGCACCGTCGGGCCGATGCTGGGCAAGGACTCCATCCGCGCCGGGCTTACGTCCACGGCCATCGGGGCGGCGCTGATCGCCCTCTTCATGGCGGGCTACTATTGGGTGGCCGGGATGGTGGCGGTCACCGCGCTGCTGCTGAACGTCTTGCTGATCCTCGGATCCTTAGGATATTTACATGCCACGCTGACGCTGCCCGGCATCGCCGGCATCATCTTGACGCTCGGCATGGCGGTGGATGCCAACGTGCTGATCTATGAGCGCATTCGCGAGGAGCTGGCCGCGGGCCGGCCGCTGAGCCTGGCTGTCGGGGCGGGCTACGAGAAAGCGTTCAGCGCCATCGTGGATTCCAACCTGACGACGGTGGTGGCGGCCGTGTTCCTGTATTGGTTCGGGACCGGCCCCATCCGCGGGTTCGCGACGACGCTGATCGCCGGGTTGCTCGCCAGCATGTTCACCGCCGTGTTTGTGACGCGGGTGATCTTCGACGTGCTGCTGGCCTCTCCTCGCTTCACGAAGCTGCCCATGGCGCACCTGATTCCCACCACCCGCATGGACTTCATCGGCAAGCGGGGGGTCTGCTATGCGCTGTCCGGCGTGGTGATCCTGGTGGGCGTCATGGGGTTTCTCCGGCGCGGGCCGGAGCGGTACGGCATTGACTTCACCGGCGGGCTGCTGCAGGAATACCGGTTCAGCGCGCCGGTCGGCGCGGATCAGTTGCGCGGCACGCTGGCGAAGGTCGGATTGGAAGACGCCGTGATCCAGGAGTTCGGCTCGCCGAGCGAATGGCTGATCCGCACGCCGGATGATGCCGAGGCGGAAATCCAAGACGCCATGACCCGGACGCGGGAGGCCCTGGTGTCCGACTACGGCCAGCAGGCCGCGCCGGAGCTTGTCCGGCTCGAGCGGGTGGGGCCCACGGTCGGGGAGATCCTGCGCACGAAAGCCTGGCTGGCAATCGCGTGGTCTATGCTCGGGATTTTGATCTACGTGGCGGTCCGGTTCCGGCACGTGGACTTCGCGATCGCGGGCGTGGTGGCCTTGGTTCACGACGTGATGGTGGCCGTCGGGTTCATGTGCTTGACGAACCGGTCCATTGATCTGATCACCGTGGCGGCGCTGTTGACCATCGCCGGGTTCTCGATCAACGACACCATTGTGATTTACGACCGGGTGCGCGAGAACATGCGGTTGAGCCGCAAGATGAGCTTAGCGGAGATCATCAACCTCAGCGTGAACCAGTGCATGGGCCGGACGCTGCTGACCTCCTTGACGGTGGTGATGGCGGTGCTGGCGCTGTACTGGTTCGGCGGGGATGTGCTGCATGATTTCGCGTTCTGCCTGCTGGTCGGGTTCATGTCGGGCGTCTATTCGACGGTCTATATCGCCTCGGCCCTGGTGATCAGCTGGCAGCGCCTGTTCAAGCCCGCGGTAGCGAGAGGATAGCGCAGGAGCATGGAGTCGTTTCGCATCTGGAAGCTGCTGCCGGCGGATCCGGCGGGCGCTGAGGCGTTGGCTCAAGCCTGCGGGATCGAGCCGTTGACCGCGCAGCTGCTGCTCAACCGGGGCGTGCGCGACGCCCGGCAGGCCCAGGCGTTTTTGCGGCCGAAGCTCGACACTTTAAGCGACCCGTTTGGTTTGCCGCAGATGGCGGAAGCCGTAGCGGCGATCCGCCAGGCCGTGCGGACGAAGCGACTGGTGCTGGTCTTCGGCGATTCCGACGTGGATGGGATCTCGGCGGCTGCCCTGGTGTCCGAGGCCATCAGGCGCATCGGCGGGCGCGTGGTGGTGCGCCTGTCCAACCGTTTGGCGGACGGCTACGGGTTTCCGCCTTCCCGCATCGCGCGGGCGGTCCGGTCCGGCATCGGGCTGGTGATCCTGGTGGACTGCGGGACGAACCAGGCCGAGGAAATCGAGACTTTGTCCCGGCACGGCATCCCGACGGTGGTGCTGGACCATCACGTGCCCTCCGGCCGCGCGGCGCATCCGACCGCGCTCGTCAACCCGCATCTGGGCGACGGCGCAGGCGCCGGGTTGTGCAGCACCGGCTTGGCGGTCAAATTGATTCAAGCGCTCTTTCCGGATGATCACGATGCGCTGGAGCGCAGCCTCGACGTGGCGGCCTTGGGCACGCTGGCGGATTGCTGCCCGCTCTCCGGCGATAACCGGGTGTTGGTGGCGGAGGGGTTGGAGCGGCTGCTGGACAGCTCCCGGCCCGGCCTGCGCTCTCTGTGCGAGGCCGTCGGCGTGACCACAGCGCACCCGGACCAGGTGCTCAAACGGCTGGTCCCGCGGCTCAACGCGTCCGGCCGCGTGGGAAACGCCCGCCCGGTCTGGCGCGCGTTGACGGCGACGTCGGAAGCCGAGGTGATCCGCGCTTCCTCGTGGATGGCGCAGGCGCATGCCACCACGAAGTCGTGGCACCGCCAGGTGATGACGGACGCGTACGCGCAAGTGAGCCGGCTGCATTTTCGCGACAACCAGGTGCTGGTCGTGGGCCGGCGCGGATGGCCGGCGGGGCTGATGGGGCCGCTGGCCTCGGCGCTGGCGGAGCAGTATGCCCGCCCGGCGGTCGCGCTGGCCTTGGATGAGCGGGTCGGGGTCGGCTCAGGCCGCTCGCCGGAACCGTTCAATCTCTTTGAGGCGTTGCGTTCGTGCGAGCGGATGCTGCTGCGATATGGCGGGCACGCGCGGGCCTGCGGGTTGACGCTGGCCAGCGGCGACTTCGAGGCGTTCCGCGCGCAAATCAATCAGTACGCCCAATCGGCGGCCATCGGGCCGGGGCGGCGCACCTTGCGGATTGACGTGGAAGCGCGGGTGTCGGAGATGAGCCGGACCGTGGTGGAGCAGATGGAATCGCTCAAACCCTTCGGCATGGGCAACCCCAAGCCGACGGTCCTGCTTCGCGGGGTAACGGTGCGCTCAGCGCAGGGCGATTGCGCCTGGATTGAGGATGGGGCGCACCGGCTGCGGGTGCGGGGCAAGCTGCCGCCCTGCGATGGGTCGGGGGCCTGTGATGCCGTGGTGACCCCCGTGATGGTCAGCGAAGAAGCGGCCGCCGCGGTCTGCGACCTGCGTGCCCGCCCCGGCGAGGAGTTCTCAGGGCGGGCCGGGGAAGCGGTTTCCGCCTCAGCCTGACGCACATGCAGAGGGTCCGGAGCGAGATCGAAGAGCGGACGCTACGCGGTCGTGCGAACGGGGGCCTTGCGAACGCGGTCGTTGCGGATGCACGAGGTGCACACGCGAACCCGGGCGACCGTGCCGTTCAGCAAGGCTTTCACGGACTGGAGATTCGGTAGGAACCGCCGCTTGTTCTTCCGCGTGGTTCGGCGACCAACCCCACCCTGTTTCTTCGCCATCCCGCGGCGCGAGTACGTCCGTCCTGCGACGGGGCCTTTCCCACAAATGGCACATCCTGACGTTGGCATGATGAACGCTATTATACGCTCGATGGCATGAACCGCCAAGCCCCTTTGTCGCGCCTCCCCCACCAGACCCCGGTGCAGTACATCAAAGGCGTGGGCCCGGCCCGGGCCGACCGCCTCAAGCGCCTCGGCGTGGAGACGGCGGAAGACCTGCTGTGGCTGGCCCCGCGCCGCTATGAGGATCGCAGCCGGTTTGCCGCCATCCGCGAGGCGCAGCCGGGCTCCAAGGTGACGATCCAGGGGCGCGTGCTGTCGTCGGAGCTGCGCCGGTTGCCCAACGGCCGCACCTTGCTGGAGGCTGTCGTCGGAGACGACACCGGCGTCCTGCGCTGCCTGTGGTTCAATCAGCCCTATCTGGCCCGGCAAATTCGGGAGGGGGAGCAGCTGATCGTGTACGGGGAAGTGGAAGGGCGCACCAGCCGGCAGATGGTGCATCCGGAGGTGGAGCATGTGGAGCGCGAGCCCGCACCCGACGACCCCGCCCACCTGCACGTGGGCCGGATCGTCCCGATCTACCCGTTGACGGAAGGGATCGGCCAGCGCTGGCTTCGGCGGGTGGCCAACACCGCGCTGGAGTGTGCCGCCGGAGGCGTGCCGGAGCTGCTGCCGGAGGAGCTGCGCCGCCGGCTGGAGCTGGCGCGGGCGGACTGGGCGTTGTCCCAGCTCCATTTCCCGGATTCGTGGGAGACGCTGGAGCGCGCGCGGGCCCGCTTGAGCTTTGACGAGCTGTTCCTCATGCAGGTGCGCCTCGCGTTGCGCCGCGCCCGGTTCGCGCAGCGCACGAAACCGCAGCGGTATCAGCTGGAGGGGGAATTGGCGGCGTCGTTCCGCCGGCAGCTCCCCTTTGCGTTGACGGCCTCCCAGGAGCAGGTCCTGCGGGAGATCCTGGACGACGTGAGCCGCCCCACCCCGATGCTGCGGCTGCTGCAGGGAGACGTGGGCTGCGGCAAGACGGTGGTGGCGGCAATGGCCATGCTGGTGGCCATCCAGAGCGGGTTCCAGGCCGCGCTCATGGCGCCCACCGAACTGCTGGCCGCCCAGCATGCCCGGGTGCTGCGCGCCGCCCTGGAGCCGCTGGGCGTGTCGGTCGGCTTGCTGGCCGCAGGCACGGAAGAGGACCGTCCAGAGCTGCTGCGCCGGATCGCCGACGGCAGCACAGCGCTCGTGGTGGGCACGCATGCGCTGCTGGAGCCGTCCGTCACCTTCGCCCGCTTGGCTTTCGTGGTGATTGACGAGCAGCATAAGTTCGGCGTCACGCAACGCGCGGCCCTGGTGCGCAAGGCGGTCGCCCCGGATGTGCTCGTCATGACCGCCACCCCGATTCCACGGACGCTGGCGCTCTCGCTGTACGGGGACTTAACGTGCTCGACGATCACGGAGCTGCCGCTGGGCCGCCGTCCTGTCCGGACCGTCCGGCTGCCGGAGGCGAAGCGGGACGAGGCCTACACGCTGATCCGTGCTGCGCTTCAGGAAGGCCGGCAGGGCTATATCGTCTATCCCCTGGTGGAAGCCAAGGCCGGCAGCGGGTTGAAAGCCGCAGCGCAGATGGTGCGTCAGCTTCAGCACGATGTGTTTCCCGGCGTGGCAGTGGAGCTGATCCACGGGCAGATGCCCTCGGCGGCGCAGGAGCGGGTCATGCGCAACTTCTCCCAAGGCTCGACGCGGCTGCTGGTGTCCACCGTGGTGATCGAAGTGGGGCTGGACGTGCCCAACGCCACCGTGATGCTGATCGAGCATGCGGAGCGGTTCGGGCTCTCGCAGCTGCACCAACTGCGCGGCCGCATCAGCCGGGGGAGCCACCCGGCGACCTGCCTGGTGCTGAGCGAGGCGTCGGATGAGCTCTCCCGGCAGCGGCTCTCGGCCTTCGTTGACACCACCGACGGGTTCCAATTGGCGGAGCGCGATTTGGTGCTGCGCGGACCCGGCGAGCTGCTGGGGCGCGATCAGCACGGCTGGTGGCGGTTCCGCGTGGCCGACTTGGCCCGGGACGCCGGCGTGCTCGAACAGGCGCGGCGCGAGGCGTTTGCGCTCGTGGCGCGCGATCCCGTACTGCGCGATCCTGCGCTGGCGGCGCTGCGGGCCAAGCTGGGAATGAAGCCCGCATGATCCGCGTTGCCGCCGGCGCGCTGCGGGGCCTGATGCTGACGGCGCCCAAGCACATCCGGCCGACCGAGTCCAAGGTGCGGCAGGCGCTCTTCAACATTGTGGGCGAGGCGGTGCAGGGCGCGGTGGTCGTGGAGGTGTGTGCGGGCAGCGGCGCGCTGGGCATCGAGGCGTTGTCGCGGGGGGCGAAGCTGGCGGTATTTCTCGAGGCACACCCGGTCTGCGTGCGCGCTCTCGAGCGTAATCTGGCGCAGATTCCCTCCGGCCGGATCGAGGGAACGTGGGAGGTGCTGCCGGGCGACGCCTTCCGCACCTTGCCGCTCCTGGGGCGCCGGGGCGTGCAGGCCGATCTCGTCCTGCTGGACCCGCCGTACGACGAGGAGACGGGCAAAAAGGCCTTGAACGCCGTGGCGGCGTGTGGTATTCTCACCCCGACAAGTTTGCTGTGTCTTGAACATCCGCGGTGGGGCGCGCTGCCGCCGACGGTCGGTTCGCTTGCGCGCGTGAAGCAGCACCGGTATGGCGAGACGGTGCTTTCTTTTTACCAGCCAACCCCATGACCAGACGGGCCGTCTATCCAGGGACGTTTGATCCGGTCACCTACGGCCACATTGACCTCATCCAGCGGGCGCTCACGATCGTGGATGAGGTGATCGTGGCGGTGGCGCACAACCCGGGCAAAGGCCCGCTCTTCAGCACGGCGGAGCGGGTCGCGCTGCTCAAACGCGCCACCCGCGGCATGCGCCGGGTGCGGGTGGAGGATTTCGATTCGCTGGTCGTGGACTATTGCCGCCGCCGCCGCGCCTCGGTCATGATCCGGGGCGTGCGGATGGTGTCCGATTTCGAGTATGAGTTTCAAATGGCCCTGACCAACCGGAAGCTCTCCAGCCAAGTGGAGACGATTTTCCTGATGCCGAAGGACGCCTACGCGTACCTGTCGGCCCGCCTGATCAAAGAAGCCGGCGCCCTGGGCGCGGACCTCTCGGCGTTCGTGCCGAAGTTCGTGGAGAAGGCGCTCAAGCGCAAGCTGGCGGAGGGCGGGGCCGTTGCATGAAAATCCACCCCAACCGCATTCCCTCGGAGGGGGTGCGCGAGGACGCCGTCTATGATCCGAAGGCGCTGGACCTGGACCGGCCCGACGTCCAGGTATTGCCGCCGATCAACGTCTCCGCGATGATCGCCTTGGCCGACCGGGAGCTGGTGGTGGACGCGGCCATCCAGGGCCGGCTGAAACTCATCTGCTCCAAGTGCCTGAGCGAGTTCGAGCGGGAGCTGCGCACCAACGCGATCTTGACGTATCCGGTCTCGGCCACGGATGTCGTGGATGTGACGGAAGACATCCGCCAGGAAATCATGCTGGCCTATCCGATGATCCCGGTCTGCCAGGACGGCTGCCGGGGGTTGTGTGGGACGTGCGGGCAGAATTTGAACCTGAAGGCGTGCCCGCATACGCCATCCGTCCCTGAACATTCTGGGAGGTGATCCGCCATGCCGTTGCAGAAACGCAAGCATTCGCAATCCCGTCGCGATAAGCGGCGCACGCACTGGAAGATCGCGCGCCCCAGCTTACGCCGCTGTTCCCAGTGCGGCCGCGCCGGGATATCGCACCGGGTCTGTCCCGGCTGCGGGTTTTACCGCGGCCGCGCCGTCATTGCCGTGAAAAAGTCCGCGCCGGCCTCGTAACGGCGGACAACCAGGAGATCCGAGGGTGAAGATTGCCTTGGATGCGATGGGTGGGGACGCGGCTCCGGAGACGCCGGTGGCCGGGGCGGTGCGCGCCGCCCGGGACTTTCCTGACATCGAGATCGTCTTGATCGGCGACCAGGCCGCCATCGAGAGGCAGCTCGCCCGCTATCCCAAACCGCCCGCCAATCTCTCCATCATCCACGCCTCGGAAATCATCGGCATGGAAGAATCGCCGGTGGCCAGCATCCGCAAGAAGCGGGACTCCTCCATCAATGTCGGGATCGATCGGCTGAAAACCGGAGCGGTGGATGCGTTCGTGTCCGCCGGCAACACCGGGGCCATGGTGTCTGCCGCGACGCTGTTCCTCGGGCTGCTGCCCGGCATCGAACGGCCCGGCATTGCCATCGTCTTGCCCGGCGTCAAGGGCGATACCTTGCTCATTGACGTCGGCGCCAACATCGACCCCAAACCCGCGCACTTGTTTCAATACGCCCTGATGGGCGAAGCCTACGCGCGCTACGTGCTGGAGCGGGCGCGGCCCACCGTGGGGCTCTTAAACGTCGGCGAGGAGGAAACCAAGGGCACGGACGCCAGCCGGCAAACGTATGCCTTGCTGGAGGCCTCCGACATCAACTTCGTCGGCAATGTGGAAGGCCGGGATATTTTCAGCGGAGAATACGACGTCATCGTCTGCGATGGGTTTGCCGGCAACGTGGCGCTGAAAACGGCGGAGAGCCTAGCCCATGCGATCGGCCAGGTGCTGAAGCGCACCTTGGCGATGAGCCTGATCACCCGGCTGGGCGCGTGGTTGTCCCGCTCGGCGTTTGAGGCGCTGCGCAAGGAACTCGATTATGCCGAAGAGGGCGGGGCGCCCCTCCTGGGCGTCAACGGCGTGTGCATCATCGCCCACGGCGCGTCTTCCACCAAGGCCATCAAGAATGCCATCCGCTTCGCCGCCGAGTCCGTCCGCCACCACTCCAACCAGCACTTGATCGAGGCTATCCAACAGGCCGCGCCCACCTCGCCGCGCCAGGCGTCGGCGTAATGGCGCGTCCCCTCGCTTTGTCCAAGCGCATCGGCATTGTGGGCGTGGGCATGCAGGTGCCCTCCAAGGTGCTGACCAACCAGGAGCTGGAGCGGACGGTCGAGACCTCCGACGAATGGATTCGCACCCGCACCGGCATCCGCGAGCGCCGGATCGTCGAACCGGGCATGGCCACGAGCGACTTGGCCGTTCCGGCGGCGCGCCAGGCCGTGAAATCCGCCGGGCTCCACGGCAAGGACCTCGACCTGATCATCGTGGCCACCACGTCGCCCGACATGATGTTTCCTTCCACGGCCTGCCTGGTCCAGCGGGAGCTGGGCGCCAAATCCGCGGTCTGCTTTGACCTGTCGGCGGCGTGCTCCGGCTCCGTCTTCGCCATCATCACGGCGTGGCACTACCTGCTGGGCGGCCAATACAAGCGCGCCCTGGTGATCGGGGCGGAAGTGCTGTCGAATTACATTGATTGGACCGATCGCTCCACCTGCGTGCTCTTCGGCGACGGTGCCGGCGCATGCGTGATGACGCCGGTGGCGCGCGGGGGCATTTTGGCCACGGACATGGGCTCGGACGGCACGGCGGCGGACTTGCTCTACATGCCCGGCGGCGGCTCGAAATACCCGCCCTCCCACGCGTCCGTGGACCAGCGGCTGCACTTCCTGCGCATGAACGGCGGAGAGATCTTCAGGCTGGCGGTGCGCGGCATGGCCGACTCGGTGCAAGCGGTGCTCAAGGCCGCGCACCGGAAGCCGGAGCAGCTGGAGTGCTGCATTCCGCACCAGGCCAACATCCGCATCATCGAGGCGGTGGCGAAGCGGACCGGCCTGCCGATGGAGCGCATGTTCGTGAACGTGGACCGGTACGGCAACACGTCCGCGGCGTCGAACCTCATCGCGCTCTACGAAGCGGCGCAGGAAGGCCGCATCCAACACGGCGATTTGGTCGTGCTGGTGGCGTTCGGAGCCGGGTTGACGTGGGGGTCGGTGCTGCTGGAATGGTAATCAAGATAGCACACAGCACACAGCAGACAGCAGACAGCAAACCGGCACACAGCACACAGCACACAGTAGACAGGCATTTCATTAACGGTGTTTCCTCTGTCCGCTGTCTGCTGTGTGCTGTGTGCTAGCCCATGTCATCCCTCGCGTATCTCTTTCCGGGGCAGGGGGCGCAGGCGGTCGGCATGGGCCGAGCCTGGTATGAGCGCTCGCCTGAGGCCAAAGACCTCTACCACCGCGCCAATGCCCGCCTGGGATTTGACCTGGCCGCCCTCTGTTTTGAGGGGCCGGCGGACGAGCTGGCCAAGACGGAGCGGTGCCAGCTCGCGCTGTTCGTGACCTCGCTTGCGGCCGTCGAATCCGTGCGGGCGCTCGCGCCGGAGTTGTCGCCTGCCGCCGCCGCCGGGCTCAGCCTGGGCGAGCTGACGGCGCTGGCCGCCGCCGGAGCGTTCTCCTTCACCGACGGGCTCTATCTCGTGCAGGCCAGGGCGGAGGCCATGGCGGAATGCGCCGCGCGCCATCCCGGCGCGATGCTGGCGGTGGTCGGGCTCGGCCGCGACGCGATCGAGCAAGTCTGCCGCCAGACCGGCGCGCTGATGGCGAACTTCAATGCGCCGGATCAGCTGGTCCTGTCCGGTTCCGTGTCCGCGATCGAGCAGGCTGAGGCGGCGCTGAAGGGGTCCGCGAAGCGGGTGGTGCGGTTGGAGGTGAGCGGGGCGTTTCACTCGCCCATGATGCAGCCGGCCGCCGACGCGTTGCGCCGCGCGCTGGAGCGCATCTCGATTTCCGCCCCCCGCGTGCCGGTCATCAGCAACGTGACCGCCCAGCCGGTGGCGACGCCGGAGGAGATCCGCGAGCTCCTGGTGAAACAACTCGTCAGCCCGGTGTTATGGGAGCCGTCCGTCCGGCGGTTGGTGCAGCAGGGGATTCGCGCGTGCGTGGAGTTCCCGCCGGCCCGCGTCCTCGGCGCGCTGCTGCGCCGCATTGATCCGGCGGTCAAGACCGTCCTCCTGAACGAGCCCGACGACCTTCCGAAACTCGCCAGCGTTTTAGCACACAGCAGTTAGCACACAGCACACAGAGAACAGGTCTTCCGACGACCTTTCTGTGTGCTGTTTGCTGTGTGCCGTCTGCTGAAGTTAGCTGAGGGCCATCATGCGCTCGATGGGCACGAGCGCGCGCTTCGCCAGCGCGGGGTCCACCGTAATCCGGTGCTGCAGCGTCGCCAGGGACCAGAAGACCTTCTCCAAGGTGTTCCGCTGCATGTGGTGGCAGGCGGCCTGCTCGCTGGCCGGGAGGAACGTTTTCTGGGGATTGTCCTTCTGCATCCGCGAGAGGATGCCGGTTTCCGTGGCGATGATGAACGTGTGCGCCGGCGAGGTCCGCACGTGTTTTACCATCGCCTCGGTTGAGAGGATCTGATCGGCGAGGTCCATCTGCTTGGTCAGGCAGCCGCATTCCGGGTGCATCAGAAACTCGGCGTCCGGGTGTGCGTCCCGCAGCGCGTCCACCTTCTCCGGCAGGATCACCGCGTGCGCCGGGCAGTAGCCCTTCCACACCTGGATGTTCCGTTTGGTCTTTGCCTTCAGGTAGGTCCCCAGGTAGTAATCCGGCACGAAGAGGATCTCGCGGTCCGCAGGGATGCTCTCGATGACCTTGATCCCGTTGGCGGACGTGCAGCAGTAGTCGCATTCCGCTTTGACGGCGGCGGACGTGTTGACGTAGCAGACCACGACACCCGCCGGATGCGCCGCTTTCCATTGGCGGATCTGATGGGGCACGACCATGTCCGCGAGGGAGCAGCCGGCCTGCAAGTCGGGGATCAGCACGAGCTTGGCCGGATTGAGCATGGCGGCGGTTTCCGCCATGAAGTGCACGCCGCAGAACATGATGACCTTGGCAGAGGCGGCCCTGGCGTGCTTGGCGAGGTTGAGGGAATCTCCGATGACATCAGCGACATCCTGGATGTCCCCCTCCTGGTAGTTGTGCGCCAGGATGACGGCGTCCCGTTCGCGCGCCAGCCGGCGGACTTCCGCCTTGAGCTGCTCCGGGGCGAGGGTGTGGTGGCGGCCGTTGCCGTTCGTCAGGGGTGCGGTGGCGGTGTCCATCGTGTCAGAAGGGAACAATGATCCCTTTCTCCTGCAGTTTGATCACGCGGGCTTGGGTAAACGAATACAGCCGGGCGGGACGCCGCCGGCCTTCCAGGCGATGCTCGTGCGTCGAGCGGAGGATGCCCAGCTGCAGCATCTTCTTGCGGAAATTCCGCTTGTCCAGCGCGGTGCCCAAAATCACTTCGTAGGCCTGCTGCAGCTCCGACAAGGTAAACTTCTTCGGCAGGAGCTGAAACCCGACACTCGTGTAATTCACCTTGTTTCGCAGCCGCTCCAGCGCCAGCGAGACGATCTGCCGGTGGTCGAACGCCAGCTCCGGCAGCCGGGTCACGGCGCACCACCGCCCGGGAGCCGCCTGCCCGTCCTGGGTTGACGGGGGCCGGATGGCATCCCGCAGCTGCGCCCAGTCCACCACGGCATAATAGCTGACGCTGATCACGCGGCCGCGCGGGTCGCGGTCCAGGTTGCCGAAGGTGTAGAGCTGCTCCAGGTAGATGCGGGTGATGTGCGTTTCTTCCTGCAGCTCGCGCAGGGCGGCGGCATCCACGGACTCTTCCGGGCGGACGAAGCCGCCCGGCAGGCACCACGCGCCAAGGAACGGCGGCTGCTGGCGCTTCACCAGCAGCGCCTTGAGCGCCCCCTCATGGATGGTGAAGAGCACGACGTCCACGGCCACGGCGTGGCGCGCCAGGGGCGCCGACAGCAGCGCGGGAGCGTCCGCAGCACCGGCAAGGTCGGTTGGGGAAGACAGCGTATGTGGCATGTGATTAAGTGTACAATATACACTTGTCGGTGCTTAATATAGTGTATGCCATACACCCCTGTCAAGCGTAAAAGCTTGCCAGGCTGGGAGCCGCTGCGGTATCATTACCGTAGACCCATGGTGAAATTACTCGTCGCAGACGACGAACAGAAAATCTGTGAGATCCTCAATACCTTCTTCTCGGAGCGGGGCTACCATGTCCTGATGGCGCATGACGGTCCCTCAGCGCTGGCCTGCATCCGAGAGGAGCGTCCCCATATTGTGTTTCTCGATCTGCGCATGCCCGGCCTCGACGGTCTCGATATCCTCCGGCAAGCCAAGGCGATTGACCCGAGCATCAAAATCATCGTCGTGACCGCGGTCGAAGACGACTCGGTGGTCCAGCAGGCCAAGCTGTTGGGCGCCACCGACTACGTCACCAAACCCTTCACGCTGGAATACTTAAAGGAAGACGTGCTCTCCAAGGTGAGCATCTCCCTCTATGAGGACCTGCGGGCGGTGAATGAAGAGCTGAAGGAGTCGGTGGAACGCCTCAAGAACGTCGTGCACGGGATCGTGGCCGCGTTTTCCGCCGTGGTGTCGAAGATCGACCCGCACTACACCCACCAGCATGTCATCCGCACGGTGGACTACGCCTCCAAGATCATCCAAAAGCTGAGAGAGCAGGGGCGCTCCTCGGAATTCGGCGGCGCGTCGGAGGAGGTGCTGCTGGCCGGGGTGCTCTTGCATGACATCGGCAAGATTTTCACCCCCAAAGAGATCCTCTATAAATCCGGCCCGCTCACCGATGAAGAGCTGGAGATCATGCGCCGCCATCCGGTGGATGGGGCGGAAGTGTTGGAACGCATTGCCGGACTGAAAGATATGGCGAAGAATGTGCGCTATCACCACGAGCGCTATGACGGATCCGGCTATCCCGAAGGCCGCAAGGGGCAGGAGATTCCGATCGGGGCGCGCATCGCCTCCGTGGTGGATGCCTTCGATGCCATGATCAGCAACCGCCCCTACCGCAAGGCCATGCCGGTGCAGCAGGCGCTGGAAGAATTGCAGCGCTACCGGGGCAGCCAATTCGATCCCCAGGTCGTGGACACGCTCATTCTGCTCTACCAGGAAGGGAAGCTCAACGTCAACCACGAAGACCATCACCACGATCCCACCCCCCCGAAGTCCGAACCCGTCTACTAATAATCTTCTATCCATTTGTCGTTAGAGCTATGTGTGTGAGACCCCCCGCTAGGCCAGGGGTGACGCGAAGCGGGGCCCCCACGGCAACGCCGTGGGGTGGCGAAGCGGCAGGACCCCTGGCCAAGCTCTTAGGGAATACAACGTGCTTGAGGTTTCCTTGTACTTACCGGACTGAGCCGCTATAATGCCCCCCATGCAACTGACCAACCGCGTCGCCATCATTACCGGCGGAGCCCGAGGCATCGGCCGGGACATCGCGCTGCTGTTCGCGAAGGAAGGGGCTGACTGCGCCCTCTTCGATGTGAACGAGCAGGCTCTGCAGGCGACTGTCCAGGAGCTGGAAGCGCTCGGCCGCCGGGCCCTGGGCCTGGTGGTGGACGTCACCAGCGCGGCGGCGGTGGATGGGGCGGTGGCAAAAGTGCTTGACAAGATGGGTCGGCTCGATATACTCATCAACAACGCGGGCATTACCCAGGATGGGTTGATCGTCCGGATGGATGAGGCCCAGTGGGATCGCGTCCTTGACATCAATTTGAAAGGCTCCTTCCTCTGCACCCGGGCAGCCTCCAAGGTGATGCTGAAAGCCCGATCCGGACGGATCGTGAGCATCGCATCCATCGTGGGGATCATCGGCAACCCGGGCCAAGCGAACTACGCGGCCTCCAAGGCGGGGCTGGTGGGTTTGACGAAATCGGTCGCCAGGGAATTGGCGAGCCGTGGCGTGACCTGTAACGCCATCGCTCCAGGGTTTATTCAAACGGAAATGACGCACCGCCTGCCCGAGGACGTCAAGCAGCGGTTGCGGGATCAAATTCCACTCGGGACGCTGGGCGAGCCCGGCGATGTGGCGCAGGCGGCGTTGTTTCTTGTGAGTGATGCGTCCCGGTACATCACGGGGCATGTGCTCGTGGTGGCCGGGGGACTGGGCATGTAGGAGGCAGAAAGATCATGGCGGAAGCGGTTCACGATCGAGTTCGGGCGATTATTGCTGAGCAGCTCGGCGTCAAGTTGGAAGAGGTCACAGACGCCGCGTCCTTCATCGAAGATCTGGGTGCGGATTCGTTGGACACCGTCGAGTTGGTCATGGCGCTGGAAGAGGAGTTCGGAGTCGAGATCCCGGACGAAGACGCCGAAAAGATGATCACGGTCGGGGACGCCATCAAATATATTGACCAGAAATCTTCCGGTTCGGCCAAGTAACGTTCGTGTTGTGAGGGGTCCGTCAGTCTGACGTCCGCATGCCCGTGCGGACGTTGTTCTTTTTTGAGGGAGAGGAGCCGAGGGCATGAAACGAGTCGTCGTGACAGGGGTCGGGGCGGTCACTCCGGTGGGCAATGATGCGCCGGCCATGTGGGCCAACCTCGTCAAGGGTGTCAGCGGGGTGGGTCCGATCACCTCCTTCGATGCCAGCCTGTTTGCCTCTCGGATCGCCGCGGAAGTCAAAGGCTTCGATCCCGCCGCCTACCTGGGTCCCAAGGAAATCAGGCGCAACGAGCGCTTCGTGCAGCTTGCCGTGGCCTCTGCCAAACAGGCCGTCGCGGACGCCGGATTGGATGTGAGCAAGGAAAACCCCTTCCGGGTCGGCGTCTTGGTGGGCTCCGGGATGGGCAGCCTCCACTTGATCGAAGAGCAGCACAGCCAGTTTCTCAGCAAAGGCCCGGACAAGATCAGCCCCTTCATGATCCCGATGATCATCGTCAATATGGCCGCGGGGCAGGTGGCGATCAGCCTGGGGGCGAAGGGGCCGAACTCCTGCACGGCCACCGCCTGCGCCTCCGGCGCCCATGGGGTCGGGGAAGCCTTCCGCATCGTCCAGCGCGGCGACGCGGACGTGATGGTCGCGGGCGGGACCGAGAGCTGTGTCACCAAGATGGCGGTGGGCGGGTTCTGCGCGCTCATGGCGCTCTCCCGGCGCAACGACGCGCCGACCAAGGCCAGCCGGCCCTTCGACAAGGAGCGGGACGGGTTTGTGATCGGGGAGGGGGCGGGGCTGATGGTGCTCGAAGAGCTGGAGCATGCCAAGCGGCGCGGCGCCAAGATCTACGCCGAAATGGCCGGCTACGGCCGGACCGCGGACGCCTACCATATGACGGCGCCGGACCCGGAGGGCGCCGGGGCGTCGGAGGCGATGCGCGTGGCCCTGGAAGACGCCCGGCTGAACCCGGAGCAGCTGTCCTATATCAATGCGCACGGCACCTCGACCGAGCTGAACGACAAGATCGAAACCTTGGCCATCAAACGGACCTGCGGAGCGGCTGCGAAGCGGATCCCGGTGTCCTCCACCAAGTCCATGACCGGCCACTTGATCGGCGCCGCCGGCGGGGTGGAAGCGATCATCAGCTGCTTGGCCATCCACCACGGCGTCCTGCCCCCCACCATCAACTACGAGCACCCGGACCCGGCCTGCGACCTGGATTATGTGCCCAACCAGGCCCGCAACGTCCCGGTCGAGAGCGCCCTCTCCAATTCCCTCGGCTTCGGCGGCCACAACGCCACCGTGGTGTTCAAGAAGTTCCGCGCTTAATCCCTCTCGTTTTGCAAAAAAAGAAAATCAGTTGACCCTGGCTGTCGGCCTCCCTATCCTGGTGGCAGGGGGTGAGCATGGCGCGTCGGACCATCCTATTCGGGGCATTGCTGGTGCAGCGGGGGCTGATCACGCCCGCGCAGCTTGAGCATGCCCTGGCGGTGCAACAGGAGCACGAGCCCCCCGCCTCCCTGGGCCAGACGCTCCTGAAGCTGGGCGCGATTACTGAAGATGCGCTGACCTCGGCCCTGGCGGAGCAGGCCGGCATGGCGCGTGTGCATCTCGAAGATGCCGTCATTCCTCCCGAAGCGATGGCCAAAGTGCCCCCCACCTTTGCCAGCTATTACGGCGTGATGCCGATGGCGGTGTCGGAGGGGGTCTTGAAAGTGGCCGTGGCGGATCCCTTTGACGTGCAGCCGCTTGATGAGCTGAAGCTGCTGCTGAACTGCGAGATCCGGCCGGTCCTGGCCAGCCGGCGGGAGATCCAGGAGGCGGTCCAGCGCCATTATGGCGTCGGGGCGTTGGCTGTGGAGCGGCTGTTGGATGGGGGAGCGCCCCGCGCGGAACAATCCTCCGTGGTCGAGGACCTGACGGCCAAGTCGGAAGACGCCTCGGTCATCTCTTTTGTGAACCAACTGATCCGCTCCGCCGTGCGCGACCGGGCGACCGATATCCACCTGGAGCCATTCGATCAGGAGCTGCGTGTCCGCCAGCGGATTGACGGGGTCATGTACGAGGTGCCCACCCCGGCGGAGCTGTTTCATCTCCACCAGGCGGTCGTGTCGCGCATCAAGGTGATGGCGCGGCTCGACATCGCGGAGCGCCGCCTGCCGCAGGACGGCCGCATCACCGTCAAGCTGGAAGAGCAGGAGCTCGACCTGCGCGTCTCCATCCTGCCGACGGCGTTCGGGGAATCGGTGGAGATCCGGTTGCTCTCCAACCGCATGGTGCTGGGACTGGAGGAGTTGGGATTGGACCCGGAGCATCTGGAGATGCTGCGGCAGTTGATCCAACGGCCGCACGGGATCATTTTTGTGACGGGCCCCACCGGCTCCGGCAAGACCACCACGCTCTACGCCTGCCTGTCCCGGCTGAACTCGCCTCACCGGAAAATCCTCACCATCGAAGATCCGGTCGAGTATCAGATGACGGGGATCACTCAACTCCAGGTCCATCCCAAGATCGGGTTTTCCTTCTCGCAGGGGCTGCGCTCGATGCTGCGGCATGACCCGGACATCATGATGGTCGGCGAGGTGCGCGACCCGGAAACCGCCGAGATCACGATCCGCAGCGCGCTGACCGGCCACCTGGTCTTCTCGACGCTGCACACGAACGACGCGGCCGGGGGGGTGACCCGCCTGCTCGACATGGGGATCGAGCCCTACCTCGTGGCCTCCTCGGTGCTGTGTTTCATCGCGCAGCGGCTGGTGCGCGTGGTGTGTGCTGCCTGCGCGGAGGACCGGCCGGCCGAGCCGGGCCTGCGGGAGGAGTTCGGGCTCACCGGCCCGGCGCCCGCCACGCTGCGCCATGGGAGCGGCTGTGCCGCCTGCAAGGGCACCGGC
>JACPRA010000014.1 GCA_016190215.1 Candidatus Omnitrophota bacterium | reverse complement strand
CCAGCAAGTCGGCTTACACCTGTTGAAGAACTTCGTCCAAAGCGCGCGCCTGTGCGCGCGGACATCATCAGTGGAATAGACATGCCGCGACCGCGCCAGATTCCTGTCATGGCTCGCATAGCGAAGGCCACCATGTATTATGGGGTGCTGAGTCTCGGTGCCGGCGTCATCCTCGTAGGAGTAGGGGAATGCGCCGCCCGGATCGCATTGCGGTTGTCCGGGAGGATCAGCCGGAGCGTCGAAGCGGCTCCGTCCCAGTACCAGGGCAAAGCCTGGGTTTCGGCCCTGCAGCGGGAAGAGGCGGCAGTCAACCGCTATGACTATCACCCGTACGTCATCTGGCGGCGCGCCCCCTACGCAGGGGAGGCCATCACCATCGAGCCGGGTGGTCTGCGGCGGACGACACCCGTGAACTGCGACGACCGCTCATCGCGTATCTATATGTTCGGCGGCTCCGCGCTTTGGGGAACGGGGTCTCCGGACTGGGGCACGATCCCGTCGCACGTGGCTCGGGCCCTCCACGATGCGGGCCGACCGGCCTGCGTGCGCAATTACGGCGAGAGCGCGTGGGTAAGCAGACAGGAAATCCTGCAACTGATGCGGCTGCTGGCCGAGGGGGACGTGCCGGACCTCGCCATCTTCTACGACGGGTGGAACGAGATCTCGGCCCGGTATCAAAACGGCCTGCCGGATGCCCATGCCAACCTGTACGACGTCAAGCAGAAGTTTGAACGCAGTCCCGCGCGGTTGCTGTGGCAGGCGACGGGCGTTGCGAAGCTCTATGACCGGGTGGCGACGCAGCTGCGGCTTCGCAAGCCCTACCTGGAGCGCCACCGGCTCCGGGAGGAGCCGTCGGCGGAGGTGCCCGCCTCGATCCGTCAGCGCTATCTTGCGAACGTGGAAATTGTCGACGCGCTCTCCACGCATTACGGGTTCAAGTACGCCTTCTTCTGGCAGCCCATGATCCTCGCAGAGGAGAAGGTCCTGACCGAGGAAGAGCGGCGGATCGTGGAGGTCTCTTCAGTGCACCCGGATTTGACTCAGCTCGCACGGGAAACCTATCGGCTCATGAAAGACACGCGGCACCCGCATTTCGCGTACTTCGGCGACGTGTTCGAGCAGGTGCCGCGGACGGTGTACCTCGACTGGGTCCACGTGGACCCGGACGCCAACCGCCTGGTTGCGCTGCGCATGCTCGAGTTGGTGAAGCAGCGGAGGAGTCTGGCGGCCCGATGAGGACGCGAGGTGGCGTCACCGCGCGTGCGCGCGACGTCCTGGCGGTGGTGGGGACGGCGGTCCTGCTGCTCCTTGCGCTGGAAGGACTGGCCTTCCTGCTGAGAGATGTCCGCATCAGTCGGCCGGGAGTCCCCCATCCGACATCCGGCCGGCCGCAGAAACTGGCTCCTGACCGGATGCGGGTTGTGAAGCAGGAGTTCCACAGCCCGCAGCTCAACATTGATCGGGATGGCTTCCGGACCGGCCGGCCCGCCGGTCAGCGGCAGTTCGACGATTGGGGCTCCTTGCGGGACAACGTGTTGGCATTCGGAGGCGGCCAGATGTTCGGCTGGAGCGTGGACGATGCCGACACGATTCCCGCGCAGCTGGAAGCCATGGCCCGCGGGGCGGGCCTGTCATGGCGCGTCTACAATATGGGGATCACGGACTACGCCATTCACGATGAGCTGTCGCTGCTGATTGACCAGCTCCGCGAGGGCCGGGTGCCGAAGGCGGTGATCTTCTATGACGGGATCAACGAGTCGGGCCGGGGGATCCCGGCCTGGACGACCGACGAGGCGCTGACGGCTCCGTATGCGGCCGGCGACTACGAATACTTCTGGGTGGCCGACCTGGTGGCGCGCGGCCAGCGGACCGTGAATCTTGAAAACTCCGCGTTCGCGAATCTGCTGCACC
The DNA here is from genome assembly GCA_016190215.1 of Candidatus Omnitrophota bacterium. Classification (GTDB taxonomy): domain Bacteria; phylum Omnitrophota; class Gorgyraeia; order Aquiviventales; family Aquiviventaceae; genus JACPRA01. Next base: position 1,744 of record JACPRA010000014.1, on the reverse strand, counting down.
GCCTCTGCATGCGCCTCGGACTCTGCCAGCGGATTCCCCCTGCCGTTCAGCGCGCTTCACTTGAGCAGCAGGCGGCACATGCCAAGGCGGCGGCGCATGCCTACGTGCAATACGCCAGGATGGTGGACGCGCTCAGCGAGGAGTTCGAGTTTGCTCCTCTGTTCATCCTTCAGCCCATGGCAGGGTGCGTGGAGGGCGGAGCGGACTACCCGTTTCCATACCCCGGCGTCCTGCGGCCCTGGCAGCTCAGTTACGGACCGCGACTCTATGGGGAGATTGAGCGGCAGATGCCTCCGGGTTTGAAGGTCGTCAATCTCTGCGAACCGATGAGCGAGGCGGTGGCCTCCGGCCTCAAGCCGTTCCACACGTCGCTCTCCTTAAGCCCTGAGGGGTTTCGGTTCGTGGCTGAACAGCTCTTTCCGCTCCTGCGGCGTCACCTGGCCGCTGAGTCGCGCAGCAGATGAGACTAACGCCCGGGCATCAGGTTGCGGTCACGGCCGCGTGGGGCATGCTCGTCGGCATCTTGTTGTTCGGTGGCCGGACTCCCGTGGAGCCGCAAGACACCGCTGTCGCTCCGGGGACCTCTTCGACGCTCCCCTATCGCTTGAGCGTCATCGACGCCGGCGAAGACGGCCGCCCGGTGCATCTGGTCGGCTTCGATACCGGGTGGGCGGGCATGGAGCGTGGAGGCATCGCCAACGCGTTGCGTGTCATTGACTTTCGCGGTTCGCCTCCCTCGGTCGTTGTTCCCGCCATCCTGATCGGGGGTGAGCGATCCCACCCGCACATGATCGCGGTCCGGGACGTGAACGGGGACGGCCATGCGGATGTGGCGGTGACGACAAGCCGCCCCGCCGTTTCGGTTCTGCTCCGCGACCCTCGCGGGGGGTTCAAGCCTGCTCAACGTTACGAGACCACCGATACTTCCCGTGGGGTCGCGCTTGTGGACGTGAATCGCGACGGTCATCCCGATCTGGTGTACACGACCGAATATGAGGTGACCGGCTGGGATCGGCTGGTGTACCGGGCCGCGCGGGTCATCCTGAGGCCGTGGGCGGCGCAGATGCCCTTCCGGTATCTCCATCCGCCCGGGGCGCTGAAGATCCGCCTGGGAGACGGCACCGGGGCCTTCGGAGCGGAGCGGGTGTATGACGCTTCTCCCAAAGCCTACACGGTGGTCGCAGGCGATCTTGACGCCGACGGGGATCCGGATCTGGTCGTCACGCACGAGAGCACGAACCGCATCTCGGTATTCTTTAACGACGGCCAGGGACGGTTCGGCGACCGCCGTGTGCTGACGACCACCGGCGATCGCGCGAACCACGCGGCGGTCGCGGACTTCAACGCGGACGGCCATCCGGACATCGTCGTGGCGAACTGGGGGTGGTATGACGCGTCCGGCACGCCGAGCGTGACGCTCTTCTTCGGCGAGGGCGGGGGCCGGTTCCAGGAGGGGGAAGCCCTGCCGGCGATCCCTGGATCCTGCTGGGTGAAGACGGCCGATTTGGACCGGGATGGAGACCAGGACTTCGTCGTCACGAGCTGGCTGTCAACGTACGCGGGCGTCTATCTGAATCAAGGAGGCGGCCGCTTCGAGCGCCGCCTCGTCGAGACGGGGCCGGGGAACTACGGATTTTCCATCCGCGATCTCAACGGCGACGGCCTCCCGGACCTCATCACCGGCAATTGGCGGGACGGCTCGTTCTCGAAATTGTACGGGAACGGCGATGGCACATTCCGGCTG
>JACPRA010000011.1 GCA_016190215.1 Candidatus Omnitrophota bacterium | reverse complement strand
GGTGGGGGGTGGAGGGTGGAAGTTATCCGTCTCTTCCCTTCACCGGACTTGGCAACTGTGCTCACGATAACAAGTCCTTTGCCGGCCTTCAGCGCAGTTTCCACCGACTCCGTGAGCCGGCCCTTCGTGGCGGGTTCGATGGGCAAGCGGTCCACCACGACCTCGATGGTGTGGGCGCGCTTCTTGTCGAGGCGCACGGCCTCATCCAGGTCCACGATCGCCCCATCCACGCGCGCGCGCACAAACCCCTGGCGCTTGATGTCGCGGAAGACCTCCAGGTATTCTCCCTTGCGGCCGCGCACCACGGGGGCCAGCAGGACGACCTCGGTCCCTTCCGGCCACTTCAAGAGGTTGGCGACGATCTCTTGCGGGCTTTGCCGGCTGATCGGCACCCGGCAGCGGGGACACTGCGGCTCGCCGGCCCGGGCGAAGAGCACCCGCAGGTAGTCGTAAATTTCCGTCTGCGTGGCGACCGTGGATCGGGGATTGCCGCCGGTGGTCCGCTGCTCGATGGCAATGGCCGGGGAGAGGCCGTCAATGGCATCCACATCAGGCTTGTCCAGCCGCTCGAGAAACTGGCGGGCGTAGGCGGAGAGGCTCTCGACATAGCGCCGCTGCCCTTCAGCATAGAGGGTGTCGAACGCCAGCGAGGACTTGCCGGAGCCGGAGAGGCCGGTCATGACGATCAACCGGTTGCGGGGCAGCGTCAGGCTGATGTTCTTGAGGTTGTGCGCCCGCGCGCCTCGAATCACAATCGCGTCTTGAGACATGGAAAATTATACCAAACAATAAGTGCCAGGCACTTCAACTTATTGAAGTGCCTGGCACTTATTGGAAGAACCGAGCTTACCGTCGACGACTGCTGCGGCGCTTCTGCCCCCCGCGAGCCATCTTGGCCCGGGAGATATCGCCTTGCTTGTCGACAAAGTAGAGGTAACCTGGAACCTTCTTCACTCCAACCTTTGCCACCTTCTCAGCCACGTGTAGTCACCCCCTTCCCGATCGCTTCGCCTCTCAGCGTCTGAGAGGACCGCACCACACACTTACGTGCCGATTCGAACCGATCCAAATATTTGCCGCAACGTCACCTGCGCCGAGCGGATGGCCGTCTCGCTGGTCTTGGGATTGGCCGCGGACGGCCGGCTCTCGATCCGGCAGGACACCCGGCCGACCTCGCCGATGACCTCCACCTCATGCACGTTGCGCTTCAGCGACGGGTCCGCCACCACCCGTACGGCAATAGCTACCCGGCGGGACGGCGCCTGCAGGAGACAAGCCAAGGCCAGCGTGGCGGCCACGTTGGTATTTTGCGGAAAGGCTTTCACCGCCTCGCGCGGCGAGCCTTGGAAGAGAAGCCGCGGGCGGCGCAGCCCGCGCAAGCTGATGCCGCGCTGCTGCACGAACGGGGCGGACATGAGCCCGGCGGGAGGCTTGCGGGTCGTGAGCGTCACGCGGCGCAACGGGCCGGTGGCCAGCGCCTTCACGCCGTCCAGCCCGCCGATCCCGCCGCTGGGCACGTAGAGACGGCCGCGGGAGCGTTGGGCGACGCGACGCCACTCCACATCCGCCAGCAGCCCGCCCGTGCTCATGATCAGGACGTCGCGATGGGTGTGGAGGGCCAGACGGGCCACGCGCGATGCGGCGTCCGCGGTCGCGGCTTCGATGATGAGATCGCTGCGGCGGACGACCTGCTGGAGCGAGAGGATAGGAGGCCGGGCTGACAAGCGGCGCTGAAGAGCCGCCGCGTGCTGAGGAAGCTGGTCACACAACGCCACGATCGTGGCACGGCGAGGATATTCACGCTCAATCGTCTGCGCTAGGACTGTTCCAATCGTCCCGCATCCGACCACCCCTACGCGGGTCATGCACAGCGACTATTCAACCTGATGAGCCAATTCGTTGGTGGCAATCCGGACCACGCGATTGTCGTGGTCGAGGAACACAAACTTGGGCGCCATGCGGGCCAGCTCGTCTTCCGTCACGTGCGCGTAGGACAGCACGATCAGCTTGTCGCCGACGACGGCCAAGCGCGCGGCGGCCCCGTTGAGGCAGACCGTGCCGGAGCCCGGCGTGCCCTCAATGCAGTACGTCTCGAACCGGGCGCCGTTGTTCACGTTGACCACGTGGACCTGCTCATACGGCGCCAAGTCGGCGGCCTGCATCAAGAGCGGATCCAGCGTCAAGCTGCCCGTGTACTGGAGGTTGGCCTCCGTCACGTGCGCGCCGTGCAGTTTGGATTTACAGACCGTGCGTAGCATCGTCGGTGTCTCGTCGGAGCATTATGGCACAGCGACGAGAACGTTGTCAATCAATCGCGTGCCGCCCAAGCGGATCGCCGCCAGGAGGGCCACCCGCCCCCGCAGCCTGGCCACGGGCTCCAGCGTCGCGGCATCCACGATGTCAATGCGGTCCACGCGCGCGTGCGGCGCGCACGCCAGGGCGCGCGCAATGCCGGCGCGCACCGTCGAGGCGCGCCGCTCTCCGCGGCGGATGTTCCGGGCCGCCGCCCGGAGCGCGCGGGCCAGCACCGGGGCTTCCCGCCGCTGCTGCGGCGTCAGATACGCGTTGCGCGAGCTCATCGCCAATCCATCACGCTCCCGGACCGTGGGCAAGACGTTCACCCGCACCGGCACATCAAGATCGTCCACCATCCGGCGGATCAGGCAGGATTGCTGGTAGTCCTTCTGGCCGACGTAGGCCGCCGTCGGCTGGACCAGGTGAAAGAGCTTGGCCACCACGGTGGCCACCCCGCGGAAATGGCCGGGGCGCGAGGCGCCCTCCAACTGTTCGCTCAATCCCGTCACGACGACGACCGTCCGGCTGTTCTTCGGGTACATGGCCGCGGCCGTGGGCGCAAAGAGCACATCGCAGCCGGCGCGCTTCGCCACGGCCACATCGCGCTGAAACGTCCGGGGATACCGGCGGTAATCCTCGCGCGGCCCGAACTGCAGCGGGTTGACGAAGATGCTGACCACCACTACGTCGGTGTCCCGGCGGGCGGCGCGGATGAGGCTGGCGTGCCCGTCATGCAGCGCCCCCATCGTCGGCACGAATCCGATCGTCTTCCCTGCCCGGCGCGCGCGCAGCGCCGCCGACTGCATCTGTCCCAGCGAGCGGATGATCCTCATGCAGGCTCCGCCGCGCTCAGGCCGGCCAGCAGCTCGATGATGCGACGGCCCGCGACGGGATGGCGCACGTCGGGTGCCAGCTGCGCGAGCGGCTCCAACACAAACCGGCGCTCATGCAGCCGCGGGTGCGGGATCGTCAGGGCGGGCGTGGACATCACCAGATCATCATAGAGGAGAATGTCGAGGTCAATCGGCCTGGGGCCCCAGCGCACGGAGGAGGGCACGCGTCCCAGCTCGCGCTCCAGCGCGCGCAGCGCGGCCAGCAGCGCGCCAGGCTCCAGGCTGGTTTCCGCCTCGATCACCGTGTTGAGGTAATCCGGTTGGGGCGGACCGCCGACCGGCTGGGTTTCGTAGAGGGGGGCCATCTGGATGAGGCGGGTGCCCGGGATCCTGCTCAGGCGCTGCGCCGCCAGCGAGATCTGCGCAGCGCGATCGCCTTCATTAGACCCGACGCCCAAAAAGACCTGTGCCATAATCTAACGCATGCCTAGCAGACAGCGCACAGCACACAGAGAAAACACCGTCGTTATAAAATGCCTGTTTGCTATGTGCGGTATGCTGTGTGCCGGTGTGCTGTCTGCTGTCTGCTGACTAGAGTACCTTCGTCAGCCTGGCTACCGCTTCCTGCAGCCGCTCGATCGGGACGGTCAGCGAGAAACGCACGAACCCTTCGCCGTTGGGACCGAACCCGCTGCCCGGCGTGATGACGACATGGGCCTGCTCCAACACCCGGCGGGCGAAGGCCATGGAAAGCTCGCCGCCGGGCACCGGGGCCCAGAGATAAAAGGTGGCGTTGGGCTTCGGCATGATCCACCCGGCCTGGGCCAGGCCGACGACGACTGCATCCCGCCGCTGCTGGTAGATGCCGCACACCTCGCGGAGCGGCTGGTCGTCCATCTCCAACGCCGCGATGGCCGCGTACTGGACCGGCTGGAAGATGCCGGAGTCCAGATGGGTCTTCAATTGGTTGAGGGCGGCGATGGCGGTGGCATTGCCGCAGACCCAGCCGGCCCGCCAGCCGGTCATCTGAAAGGTTTTGGAGATGCTGTGGAATTCGATGCCTATCTCCTTGGCGCCGGGCACCTGCAAAAAGCTCATCGGCCGGTAGCCGTCGAAGGCCAACTCGGAATAGGCGGCGTCATGAGCGATCAGCATGGCATAACTGTTGGCCAGCTCGATCGCTTCCTGAAAAAAACTCTCAGAGGCCACCGCCGCCGTCGGGTTGTTGGGGTAATTCAGGAACATCAGCTTCGCGCGCTGGGCGGCGCGCTGGCTGATGTCGCCCAGGTCCGGCAGGAACTCCATATCGGCGCGCAGCGGCATCGGGATCACCTCGCCCTCCGCCAGGATCGTGCCGCTGCGGTAGGGCGGATAACACGGGTCCGGCACCAGCACCGCATCGCCGGGGTTGACGATCGCCCACGGCAGATGGGCGATGCCCTCTTTGGATCCGAGCAGCGGCAAAATCTCCGTCGCCGGGTCCAAGGTCACATTGAAGCGGCGCGCGTACCATCGCGCGATGGCCTCGCGCAGCGCGGCCAGCCCTTCGGTAAAGCTGTAGCGGTGGTTGGCCGGGTCTTGCGCCGCCTGGGAGAGCCGCTCAATGACCGGGCGCGGGGTCGGCAGGTCCGGGTCGCCCACCCCGAGGTCAATGACGTCATGCCCGTCCGCCTGGAGCTTCCGCCGGGCGCGGTCCAGCTCCACAAAGAGGTATGGCGGCAGCGCCTGCAGCCGCTTGGCCTTGTGCACCGCGAGTCCGGTTCCGACCATGCCTACTTTACTCCATTGGCCAGCACGTGGCTCATGTCGTAGAGTCCCGGGGGCTGGCCGGCAACCCATTGGGCCGCCCGCAGCGCCCCGCCCGCGAACACGTCGCGGCTGTGGGCGCGGTGCGTCAGTTCCAGCCGCTCCGCCGGGCCCGCCAGCACCACGATGTGGTCGCCGACGATATCGCCCGCGCGGATGGCATGGACCGGGATCGCATCCACCGGCACCTGGCGCGCCTGGGCCAGGACCTCGACCAGCCGCTTGGCGGTCCCGCTGGGCGCATCTTTCTTGCCGCGGTGATGCGCCTCGACGACTTCCACATCATACCCCGATCCCAGCCGCTGGGCGGCCAGCCGCGCCAGTTCAAAGAGCACGTTGACGCCCAGGCTCATGTTCGGGCTCCAGACCACCGGAATGCGGGCGGCCGCCTGGCGGATCGCCTGCGCTTGCGCCTCGGTCAGGCCGGTGGTCCCGATGACGACGGCCTTGTTGCTCGCGATGGCCGCCTGCACGTTCGCCACCGTCGAGGCCGGCTCGGTAAATTCAATCAAGACGTCGCTGGCGTTCAACGCGGCGCGCACGTCATCCGTCACGCGCACGTTCAGCGGCGGCTGGCCCAGCCACACTCCCAAGTCCTGCCCCACGGCGCGATGGCCGCGGACTTCCACCGCCGCGGCAATGGTGACGGCGCGATCCGCCAGTGCGAGATGGGCGATGCGGGCCCCCATCCGCCCGGCGCAGCCGGTGATGGCGAGCTTAACCGGCATGGGCCTTCACCTGCGCGCTGCGGCGTCGGGCCGCCACGGTGTCCCGGCGGGCCGGGGAGCCGGCCGGTTTCGTCAATCCGTAGGCGCGAAGCGCCGCGTGCAGCTTGTGCAGATTCCCCGGCTCCATCTCGCATAACGGCAGGCGCAAGCCCGGCTCGATCAAGCCCAGGGCCGCCATCGCGGTTTTGACCGGGATCGGATTCGTCTCAAGGAACATCGCTTTCACCAGCGGCAGCAGGCGCGCATGGCACGCTTGGGCGTCGGCCAGATGGCCCTGCTCAAACGCACGGATGAGGGCCGCCACGTCCATCGGCACCACGTTCGCCACAACGGAAATGACCCCCACTCCGCCGATCGACAGGACCGGCAGCGTCAGCCCGTCATCCCCGGAGATCAGCGCCAGCCGCCCTTCAGTGACGTGCAGGATGCGGCTCATCTGCTCCAGGTTGCCGCTGGATTCTTTGACCGCCACGATGTTGGGCACGTCCGCGGCCAGCCGGGCAAACGTATCCGGCTCGATGTTGACGCCGGTGCGCGAGGCGATGTTGTAGAGCACAATGGGAAGGTCCACCGCCTCAGCCACCGCCTTGAAATGGAGGTACAGCCCTCGCTGCGTGGGCTTATTGTAATACGGCGAGATCAGCAGGGCCGCATCCGCCCCGGCTTGCTTGGCATGGCGCGTCAAGCGGATCGCCTCCTGCGTGTTGTTGGAGCCGGTGCCGGCAATGACCGGCACCCGGCCGCGGGCGGCCTGGATGGTCAGCTCGATCACCCGGTCATGCTCTTCGTGGGAGAGCGTGGCGGATTCTCCGGTCGTGCCGCAAGGCACGAGGGCTTGCGTGCCGCCCTGGACCTGGAATTCAACCAGCCGCTTCAGGGCCGGCTCATCCAATCGCCCGCCGCGGAACGGCGTGACCAGCGCCACCATGGACCCCCGGAGCCGCAACGTCATGTCCGACCCTTCAGTGGCCAAGGCACGACCCCTTGGCAAATCCACCGCACCGCGCCTTCCAGCACCACGTCGCTGACCTGCCAGACCCCGGCGCACTGCCGCGCCGCAAAGGAAATCGCCAGCGTATCGCCGCCGTGCGTTTCCACCTCAACCCGGCGGCGGGCCGGCGCGCCGTTCATGCCGTTCGTCACCGCGTAGAGGATGGCCGACGCCGTCGCCCCGGTGCCGCAGGCCAGCGTCTCGCCTTCCACGCCGCGCTCGTACGTGCGGATCTTCACGCAATCCGAGCGGCGGGCATCGGCCTCGATGAAGTTCACATTGGTGCCGGCCGGCTGAAATGCCGGATGGAAGCGGAGCTGCCGCCCGAGCGAGGCCACATCCATGCGGCTCAACGAGGCCACCGGCACGACCACGTGCGGCACGCCGGTATTGATAGCATGGACACGCAGCCGCCGTCCCCGGAGCGTCACCGGAACACCGACCCGCAGGTGTCGGGGTGCGGGCATCGTGATCGCCACCTGGTCGCCGTCCACCTGGGCGCGCAGCACGCCCGCGCACGTATCCACCATCGCCTGCCCGCGCATCCCACGCGGCGACGCGCTGATCAAATACCGGGCCACGCACCGAGCGCCGTTGCCGCACATGTCGGCTTCAGAGCCGTCGGCGTTGAAGATCCGCATCCGGCCGTCCGCGCGGCGCGACGGCTCGACCACCAGCAGCCCGTCCGCGCCGACCCCGAGGCGGCGGTCGCACCATTCCCGAGCGGCGGCGGACCAGTGGCGGCCCAACCGGCGGCGCAGGCGCGCGTCCGGCTTGACGATGAGAAAGTCATTGCCGGTGCCGGCCATCTTCGTGAATGGAATTATGATCGGAGGCATGTTATTTGATCAGCGCGGCCGGAATGACATCCTGCCGCATCAAGTCCTTCGGCGTCTCCCGGCGGCGGATGAGAAACCAGCGGCGGCCTTTAACCAGCACCTCAGCCGCGCGCGGGCGACCGTTGTAGTTGGACGCCATCACGAACCCGTAGGCCCCGGCCCCGAAGATCGCCAGCGGATCGCCGGCTTGCAATTCCGGCAGCCGCCGCTCGCGAGCCAGCACGTCCGCGCTTTCGCAGATCGGGCCGACCACGTCGTAAACGCGATGCCCCCCATGGCCGTTCTGCTTCAGCGGAGCGACCTCATGGTACGCGCCGTACAGCGCGGGACGGATCAAGTCGTTCATCCCGGCATCCACCACGGCGAAGGCGCGCGACCGCGTCCCCTTCACATACAACACGCGCGTCACCAAGATGCCGGCGTTGCCGACGATGAACCGCCCCGGCTCCAAGATGAGGCGGACCTTGAGCTGCTTGATTACCGGGGTGACGACCTTGGCGAACGCTTCCGCCGTCTGCGGCCGCTCATCCTTATAGACGATGCCCAGCCCCCCGCCCAGATTCAGATACTCAACCCCTATGCCGGCCTGCCGGACGCGCCGGATCAAGAGGCCGACCCGCCGGATGGCCGTGAGAAACGGCGCGGCCTTCGTGATCTGCGATCCGATGTGCAAGTGGAACCCCAGCAATGTAATGGCCGGCACGTCGCGCCATCGCGTGAGGATGAACGCTTCCGCGTCCTCGATGCTGATGCCGAACTTGCTCTCGGCCGTGCCGGTGGTGATGTACCGATGCGTATGCGCATCCACGTTCGGGTTGATCCGCAGCGCCACCGGGGCCGTGCGGCCCAGCCGGCGGGCCTCCGCATTGATGGCCAGCAGCTCCGGGATGGACTCTACGTTAAAGCAAAAGATGCCGCGCTGGATCGCCTCGCGGATCTCCTCCGGGCGCTTGCCCACACTGGCGAACACGATCTGCTCCGGCGGACACCCCGCCTGAAGCGCGCGGAAGAGCTCCCCGCCCGAGACGATGTCCAGCCCCGCGCCTTCCTGCACCAGCAGTTTCAGGATCGCCAGGTTGCCGTTGGCCTTGACGGAAAAACAGATGCGCGGCTTCAGTGACCGGAACGCGCGCTGGAGCTTGTGGAAATGGTCCAGCAGCGTGTGGTGGCTGTAGATGTAGACCGGGGTGCCCACCGCCGAGGCGATCCGGTCCACCGGCACCTGCTCGCAATAGAGTTGTCCGCGTCTCACATGAAAATCGTGCATCAACTCCTCACATCCTCACGACCAGCTAGCGTACAGCGTAAAGCGTTCAGCGTACAGGAAGACAAAACTCACGTCTGTACGTCTGTACGCTGAACGCTGCACGCTCTCCGCTAGACAAACTTACTTCCGCAATCGTTGTTGCCAGCGCGCGAGGGCCTGCCGCACCTGCCGCGGCCCCGTGCCGCCCTCGCTGACCTTGCAGGCGACCGACCGGCGCGGGTCCAACCGCCGAAGCGCTTGGGCATTGAGGCCGCGGACGAACAACGGCAAGGACGCCGCCGCCACGTCGCGCACCCGCTGACCGCGCGCCGCCGCCTCGCGCACCACGCGGCCCACCGCTTCATGGGCGATCCGGAACGCGACCCCATGCCGGACCAGCTCTTCCGCGATATCGGTCGCGCACAGCTCATCTGAATCCAGCAGCCGGGCCACCTGGCTCCGGCGGATCCGCATGTGCTGCACGAATGGGGTCAGGACGTCCAGCGCCGACGTGGTGGCATCCACCGCTTGAAAGACGGCAGCCTTGTCCCACTGCAAATCCCGATTATACGCCAGCGGCAGGCCTTTGAGCATCGTCAACAGCGCCGTGAGATTTCCGAACACGATGCCGGCCTGCCCCCGGATCAGCTCCAGCACATCCGGGTTCTTTTTCTGCGGCATGAGGCTGGAGCCGGTGGCAAAGGCGTCATCGAGCTGGAGGATGCCGAACTCCTCGGTGGACCACAAAATCAGGTCCTCGGCAAACCGCGATACATGCACGCCCAGGAGCGCCAACGCGGATACCAGCTCCACTGCGAAGTCCCGGTCGGAGACGGCATCCAGGCTGTTCCCTGAGACGCCGGCCATGCCCAAGCTTCGCGCGACCATGCGGCGGTTGATGGGCAGCGACGTACCGGCCAGCGCCCCGGAACCCAACGGCGAAATATTGATGCGGCGCTGAGCATCGGCCAACCGGTCACGGTCGCGCTGCAGCATCTCGACGTACGCCAGCAGGTGGTGCGCCAGCGAAATCGGCTGCGCCCGCTGCAAATGCGTGTACCCCGGGATCACCACGTCCTGGTTGGAGGACGCGACGCTGACCAGCGCGCGCTGAAGCGCGGCAACCTGCCCGTCCAATTGCGAGACCGTGTCCCGGCAATAGAGGCGCAGGTCCAGCGCCACCTGATCGTTGCGGCTGCGCGCGGTATGCAGCTTATTGGCGACCGGCCCCACCAGGGCTTTCAACGCGGCCTCGATCTGCGAGTGGATGTCCTCGGCCTGCGGATCCGGCATGAACGCGCCCCGCTCGATCTTCCGCAGCAGCGTGGTCAAGCCGCCGACCAAGCGCGCCGCTTCCGCGCGCGACACGAGGCCGCACGCGCCGAGCATGCGCGCGTGCGCGATGGATCCCTGCACGTCGTAGCGCGCCAAGCGCGCATCCACCCCGATGCTCGAGGTGAAGCGCTCGACGCGCGGATCCGTGGGCTTGGCAAACCGCCCGCCCCAGAGTTTCTTTGAGTTAGTGGGTTGAGCCTTCATAGGGTAATCCAAACAGCTTGATGAATCCTTCCGCGGCCCGATGGTCGAATTGATCCTTGGCCGAATAGGTGGCCAGCCGCTCGCGATAGAGGCTGTACGGCGAGCGCCGGCCGATCACCTGGCAGGAGCCCTTGAGCAGCTTGAGGCGCACCGCTCCGGTCACGCGCTGCTGCGTGAAGCCGATGCACGCATCCAGCGCCGCTTTGAGCGGCGTGAACCACAATCCATAATAGGTCAGCTCCGCGTATTTCGGCCCCAGCGATTGCTTGAAGTGCAGCAGCTCGCGGTCGAACACCAGCCGTTCCAGCTCCGCATGGGCGTCGTACAAGATCCGGGCGGCCGGGGCTTCATACACTTCCCGTGACTTGATGCCCACCACGCGGCTTTCGATCAGCTCGGTGCGGCCGATACCGTGGCGCGCCCCGATCCGGTTGAGCGCGTCGATCAGCGCCACGAGCGGCAGCCGCTTCCCGTTCAATTTGACCGGCACGCCCGTAACAAACTCCACCGTCACGACCTCGCCCTTAGAGGGGGCGCGCTCCGGCGGGCTGACGAACTGGAAGCTGTCCAGCGGCGGCTCGCGCCAGGGGTCTTCCAGCACCCCGGCTTCAACGCTGATACCCCATAAATTGCGGTCGATGCTGTACGGGCTCTTGCGCGTCACGTCGATCGGAATGCGATGGCGCGCGCAGTAGGCGATCTCTTCCTCCCGGGAGCGGAACTCCCACACCCGCAGCGGCGCGACGATTTCGAGCCGAGGATCCAGCGCGCGCACCGACACTTCGAACCGCACCTGGTCGTTGCCCTTGCCGGTGCAGCCGTGCCCCACGGCGCCGGCATTGGCGGCATGCGCAGCCTCCACGAGATGCTTGGCGATCAACGGGCGCGACAGCGCCGTTGCCAGCAGGTACGTCCCTTCATAGACCGCCTGCGCCTGGAGCGCGGGCAGCACGTACTCCTGCGCGAATTCCTTGCGCAAATCTTTGACGATCACCTGCGAGGCGCCGGCGATCTTGGCGCGCGCGATCGCCTTCCGCGAAGGCTCGCCCTGGCCGACGTCGGCCATGAACGCGACCACCCGGTAGCCGCGGTCCGCCAGCCACCGCACGCAGACGGACGTGTCGAGCCCTCCGGAATACGCTAAGACAATTGTTTTCATCGCTTCGCTCCCAGCACCATCATGAGCAACGCTTTTTGCGCGTGCAAGCGGTTTTCCGCCTGGTCAAACACCACCGAGCGCGGCCCTTCGACCACCTCGCCGGTCACCTCTTCGCCGCGGTGCGCCGGCAGGCAGTGTAAGACGATCACATCGCGCGCGGCCAGCTTCAGCAGCCCGGCGTTGATTTGGAACGGCCGGAATATTTTCACCCGCACCGCCCGCTCATGCTCCTGGCCCATGCTGGCCCACACGTCGGTGTACAGCACCTGCGCGCCCCGCGCCGCGTCGCGTGGATCATCGTACCATACGAGCGTGGCGCCATGCCGCTTGGCGCGCGCGACCCCCTCCGTCCAGAGCGCCCGATCGGGGCGATAGCGCGGTGGTGTCGCCACCCGCAGATGGGCGCCGAGCATGCCGCACACCTCCATGAGCGAATGCAGCACGTTGTTGCCGTCGCCGACATACGCGACCGTGACCCCGCGCAGGCGGCCGAACCGCTCGTGGATGGTCAGCGCATCCGCCACCGCCTGGCATGGGTGATGCAGCGCGGACAAGCCGTTGATCACCGGCACCGAGGCCCACTGGGCGAAGGCTTCCGCGTCCTCATGCCCGAAGGTGCGCACGACGATCCCGCCCACGTAGCGGGAGAGCGTGCGCGCCACGTCCTGCACCGGCTCGCGGTGATTCAATTGAATGTCATCCGGACCCAGGTAGATGGCGGTCCCGCCCAACTGCACGGCCGCCACTTCAAACGACACCCGCGTGCGCACCGAGGGCTTTTGGAAGACCAGGGCCAGCGCTTTGTCGGCGAAGATGCCCCGCCCCAGCGTGGGCGAGCGCTTGCAGCGCGCGGCCAGCCGCAGGCAGCTTGCCAATTCGTCGGGCGAAAGATCCGTCACCCGCAAGAGATCACGCATGAGTTGCCGACGCCTCCAATACCCGCTCCAAGACGCTGAGCCCGCGATCCAACTGCGCGCGTGTGATGGTCAACGCGGGCAGGAGGCGCAACACCCGCTCCTGGGTGCAGTTGATCAGCACCCCCTGGGCCCGGCAGGCCTCCACGATCGGGCGTCCGTCCACGCGCAGCTCAATGCCGATCATCAGCCCCGCCCCCCGCACCTCGGCGATGATCGGGCAGCGGGCCTGCAAGGCGGTCAACCGTTCGCGCGCCACCGTGCCGAACGCGGCGGCCCGTTCCAGAAGCTTTTGGCGCTCAATCACCTCGCACGCGGCCAGCGCGGAGACCGCCACCAACGGATTGCCGCCGAAGGTGGATCCGTGCGTCCCCGGCGCGAGCACATCCGCGATGGCGCGCTTCGCGAGCATTGCGCCGATGGGCACGCCCCCGCCCAGCGTCTTGGCCAGCAGCATGACGTCCGGCTCGACGCCGGTCTGCTGGAAGGCGAACCACGTGCCGGTGCGGCCCATGCCGGTTTGAATTTCATCATAGATCACGAGCAGCTGATGCCGCGTGGCCAGCTCTCGAATGCCGCCCAAAAATTCCGGTGTCGCCACCTGCACCCCGCCCTCGCCCTGGATCGGCTCCAGCAAGATGGCGCAGGTGTTCGGGGTAATAGCGCGCTGCACAGCGGCCAGGTTGCCGAAGGGCACGCACACAAACCCCGGCAACAGCGGGCCGAACCCTTCCTGGTACTTCGATTGTCCAGTGGCGCTCAAGGCGCCCATCGTCCGGCCATGGAAGGAGCGCTCCATCACGATGATCTCGTGCTTGGCCGGGGTCTGCGCGTGGCCCCAGCAACGGACCAGCTTGATGGCAGCCTCCACCATCTCCGCTCCGCTATTGGCAAAGAACACTTTGCCGTCGAAGGCCAAGCTCGCGAGCTTCTTGGCGAGCTTCGCCTGCGCCGGGTGGTAATAATTGTTCGGCAGATGGATCAGGCGGCCGGACTGCCCGCGCAATGCCTTCATGATCCAGGGATGGCAGTGCCCCAACCCGCTCACGCCCCAACCGGGAAACAAGTCCAGATACTCGCGCCCTTCCAGGTCCCACACCCGGCTGCCCTTGCCCTTGGTCAGCACCAGCGGCGTGCGGACGTACGTCTTCATCACGTACCGGTCGTACTGGGCGATCACGTCCTTCGTGGTGCCGGCCATCAGCGGACGATCTCCGTGCCGATCCCTTCCTTGGTGAAAATTTCCAGCAGCAGGGCGTGCGGGATCGCCGCATCAATGATGTGCGACTTCTTCACGCCCTGGCGCAGCGCCTCGACGCACGCCGTCACTTTCGGAATCATCCCGCTCTGCACCACGCCGGATTTCATCAGGCGCGCAGTTTCCTTGACCGACACGGTGGACAGCAACGATTCCACAACGCCCGGGTTGCGCAAAATGCCGCGGACATTCGTCAGCAGCACCAGTTTCTCCGCCCGCAGGTCGGACGCCACATGGCTGGCCACCGTGTCGGCATTGATGTTGTAGCGCTGCCGGCCGGCGGAGCCGACGGGAGACAGCACCGGGATCGTCTGCCGCTCCAGCAAACGGCGAAGCCGCGCGACCCGGACCGCGCGGACCGAGCCGACGAACCCCAACTCGCTCGCGCGAGGGTGCGGGCTGGCGACCACTACCTGGTCCTTCGCGATGATCCCCTGGGCATGCCCGCCCAGCGCGCGCACCTGGCGCACCAGGCGGCGGTTGACTTCGCTTAAGGCTTCATCCACCAGCTCAACCGTAGCGCGGTCCGTCACCCGCATGCCATCAATAAACTTCGTGCCGTGCCCGCGCGACTCCAGCTTGCGCGTGATGGCCGGCCCGCCGCCGTGCACCAGGATCGGCCGCAGCCCGACGATGCTGAGGAACACGAGGTCCTGCAGGATCCCCCGCATCGCCGCCGGGTTGTCGATGGCGCTGCCCCCATACTTGGCCACGATGACCTTGCCGCGGAACGCCTGCAGGTACGGCAGCGCTTCGATCAAAATGTCCGCCTTGCGGATCGAGTCTTGAATTAAGTCGGGTAGAACGCGTTGATCCGCACGTAGGCTTCGGTCAAGTCGCACGCCGTCATGTGGGCTTCACCCCGTCCCGCGCCTAAATCCAGGTGGATCACGACATCCTTCGAACCAAACATCTGCCGGGCCAGCTCTTTGCCGATGCGCCGGGCCACCCCGCGCGCCACCGCCGCGTGCCCGCCGATCCGGATGGCCAGCTTCCCGTCGTCAAACCGCGCGCCGGACGCGCCGGCGGCGGCGGCGATCCGACCCACGTTCGGGTCGCCGCTGGCCAGCATCGTCTGCACCAGGCTGGAGGTGGCCACCGCCCGCGCGCAGACCAGCGCTTCGCCGTCGGTGCGCGCGCCCGCGACCTCGATGCGCGCCACCCGGGTGGCGCCTTCGCCGTCTTGCACGATCAGGTAGGCCAGCTTGGCCGATACCGCGCGCAGCATCCGGGCAAATTGCCGGGCGGCTGCCGTCCCCGGCCGCACGGACACGCCGGAGCGGCCGTTGGCCAGCAGGAAGACGCAGTCATTGGTGCTCATGTCGCCGTCCACGCTGATGCGGTTGAAGGATTGCTCCACCGCCTCGCGCAGCAGGCGCCGGGCCAGGCCGGCCGATATCTTCACGTCGGTTGTGATGACGCTGAGCATCGTGGCCATGTTGGGGGCGATCATCCCCGCCCCTTTGGCCATGCCGCCCAGGCGGCATGCCACGCCGCCGATGCGCGCCTCAACCGCCACCTCTTTCACCCGCTGGTCGGTCGTCAAAATCGCCCGGGCCGCATTCGCATGGCCGCCCCGCGAGGCCGCCCGCACCAGCGCCGGAATCGCCCGCGCAATCCGCGGAGCCGGCAGCCGCCGGCCGATGATGCCGGTGGAGGCCACGAGCACCCGCTCCGAGGGCAGGCCCATTTCGCGCGCCGCCGCGGCGCTGAGCTGCAGCGCATCCTGATGGCCCACACGGCCGGTCATGCAGTTGGCGCAGCCGCTGTTCAACAACACGGCATCCGCCTGCCCGCGGCGCAGCCGCGCCTGGCTGATGAGCACCGGGGGCGCTTTCACCCTGTTGGTCGTCAGCGTGCCCACCGCCACCGAGGGCGATTGCGAGCGCACCAGCGAGAGATCCAGCTTCAGCCCGCGCTTGATGCCGCTGTGGATGCCTGCGGCCACGAACCCGCGCGCCGCCGTTACGCCGCCCTGGACCCACCGCATCAGAGCAACCCCGCCGTTTCGGGCACGCCGAGCATCAGGTTGAGATTTTGAACGGCCTGCCCTGAGGCGCCTTTCGTCAAATTATCGAGGGCGCTGGCGATGATGAGCTGGCCGGAGCCGTCGTGCATGATGCCGATGTCGCACCGGTTGGTTTCCACCACGTCGCGCAGCTGCGGCAGGCTGCCTTCGCGCACCCGCACGAACGGCGCGCGCCCCGCCGGGTAGGCGCGCGCGTAGGCCGCCATCACGTCCTTCAACGCCGAGCCGGTGCGCAGATAGATCATGCTGAGCATGCCCCGGTGCACCGGGATCACCTGCGGCACAAACGTCATCCGGCCGTGCCGGCCGGTCAACTGCTCGATGCCCTGCAGCACCTCCGGCATATGCTGGTGCTGATTGACCTTGTAGGCGCGGAGATTCTGGCTCATTTCGCCAAACAGCAGCGGCGTCTCCGCCTTGCGGCCCGCGCCCGAAAGGCCGGATTTGGCATCCACGATGAAGGCATCCTGCTCGATGAGGCCGGCCTGGAACAGCGGCAGAATGGCCAGGAGGATGCTGGTGGCGTAGCAGCCGGGGTTGGCGACCAGCCGGGCCTTGGCAATGGCGTCGCGGCACCACTCGGAGAGCCCATAGGCCACCCGCGCGTCGGTCAGCCAGGACGGCGCGGCATGCTCCAAGTGATACCACTGTGGATACAGGCCGGGGGCGCGGAGGCGGAAATCCCCACTCAAATCCACGACAAGTTTGCCGGCGTCCACCAGCGCGGGGGCGAGCTTCATGGCTTCGCCGTGCGGGAGTGCCAAGAAGACCGCGTCGCTCGCCTTCAGGAGGCGAGCCGGGTCCACGGGTTCAATCGGAAGATCTAACTGACCGGTAAAACGCGGGAAGACGTCCGAGACAGGCGTGGGCCGTTCCCACTTGGCCGAAGCGGCCAGGTAGGTGAGCTGAATTGCGGGATGATGGAGCAGCAGGCGGAGCAACTCTTCGCCGGTATAACCAGTCGCTCCGACCACTGCGACGCGGGTCGAGGCCATCTATGAGGTTTGAAGTTGTTCATGCATGCACCACGGAGGCCAAAGTGATTGTTACCGCTTGGTCCACTGAAAACGCTTCCGGGCTCCCTTCTGCCCGTATTTCTTCCGTTCTTTCGCGCGGGGATCGCGGGTCAACAGCCCGGCTTCCCGGAGGCTGGCCCGCAGCGCGGGATCGCTCTTCAGGAGCGCGCGGGCAATGCCGAGCTTCACCGCGCCTGCCTGCCCGACCAACCCGCCGCCCGTCGCGATGACGGACACGTCAAACTTTCCAAGCTGGTGGGTGACCAGCAGCGGCTGGCGCACCGCCAACCGCAGCGATTCCATTGGAAAATAGGTTTCGTACGATTTGGAATTGACCCGGATATCGCCCAGCCCCGGCGTCAACCGAACGCGGGCGATGGATTCCTTGCGCCGCCCCGTGCCCTGGAACAGCGTCGCGGGCTGGCCGTCGGTCCGCTTCGGCTGCGGCACGGGCTTCTGCACGCGCTGCGCGGGCACCGCTGGCGTTTCGGCCGGAGGCGTCACGGTCGGCGGCGTCGCTGCAGGCTCTTCAGGCTGGATGGGCAGGTCAATTTCCATGGACACCAAGCGTCGCTCCTAACGGTTGCGGAAGCTGTGCCCGGTGCGGATGCTCCGCATCCGGGTAGATCTTCAATTTGGTCAGCAGGCTGCGGCCCAACGGCCCGGGCGGCAGCATGCCTTTGACGGCGTTGCGAAGGATGCGGTCCGAGTGCGTGTTCAACACCCGTTCATACGGCACGTGCTTGAGCCCGCCGGGGTAGCCGGAATAGCGCGGGTAGACCTTTTGCATGGCTTTGGCGCCGGTCACCTTGATCGCCTTCGCGTTGATGACCACCACGAAATCGCCGGTGTCGATGTACGGGGTGTACAGCGCCTTATGCTTGCCGCGCAAGACGGTCGCGATGCGCGTGGCCAGCCGGCCGAGCGTTTGCCCGTTGCCGTCCACAAGCCACCAGGCGCGGGGCGCTTGGCCAGGCTTGGCAAGCGTCGTTGACTGTTGTACCTTCGGTTTACCCATTGTAGGAAGCTCGTAGTTTAGCACGCTGCCGCACGACTGTCAATTCCCCTGCCCGTATCGCACCACCACCAACGTCAGCCCTTTGGCCGGGACCGGCGCGCCGGTCTTCAGCGGATCCCGGCTCTTCAGGAGGGCCGCCATCGTGCCCGGCGGCAGGCGCCCCCGCCCGATCTCCAGCAGGGTCCCAACGATCCGCCGCACCATCTTATAGAGGAAGCCGTCGGCTTCCACCTCGATCGTCAGGTGCGCGCCCTGCCTCCGCACGCTGAGGTGGCTGATCGTGCGGCGCGTATCACGCACCTTCCGGCCCACGGATTGAAACGCCGCCATGTCATGCCGGCCAAGCAGTGCTGCGGCCTCCCGCCGCATCAGCGCCACGTTCAACGGCACGTGCACCTGCTTCACATACGGCCGCTCAAACGGCAGCACCGCCGGCCCCAGCACGATCTGATACCGGTAGCGCTTGGAGACGGCGCTGAACTGGGCGTGAAAGCTCGCGGGCGCTTCCTCCACGTCCATCACCGAAATCGCCGGCGGCAGCACGCCGTTGAGCGCCATGCGCAGCCGCTCCGGGGCGATGGCCGAGCGCGTCTTCAGATGCGCCACCTGCCCGATCGCATGCACGCCGGCATCGGTGCGCCCGCTGCCCAGCACCCGCACGTCTTCGCGCAACACTGTTTGGCACGCCGCGTTCAGCGTGCCTTGAATCGTTGGTTTCTGTGTGCTGTGTGCTGTGTGCTGTGTGCCAGAACCTTGTACCTGCCACCCGGAAAACCCAGTGCCGTCGTAGGCAACGGTGAGCTTGAGAGTACGCATATGCTCGGTGAAGGGTCAAGGGTGCAGGGTGAAGGGCAAACAATAAATCAGACTAACGAGCGTAGGAAAATTTGGTTTGCTTGAAAAGCGTTCTTTCGCGGCCAAACCTTCACCCTTCACCGTCCACCCTTCACCAGCAATTCAGCGATCTGGACGGCGTTGGTGGCCGCGCCCTTGCGGAGGTTATCGCCGCTGACCCACAACGCCAGGCCGTTCTTGGTGGAATCATCCGACCGGATGCGGCCCACGAACACGGCATCCTGCCCGCCGGCATCCACTGGAATCGGATAGCCCCCTTGAGCTTCTTCATCCACCAACTTCACGCCCGGCGCATACTTGAGCAGGCGGCGCGCATCGGCAACCAACAGCGGCCGCTCGGTTTCGATCCAGACGGCTTCGGAGTGCGCCAAAAACACCGGCACGCGCACGCAGGTGGCGGTCACGGCCATCGCCGGCTCCTCGAGGATCTTGCGCGTCTCGTGGACCATCTTCATCTCTTCCTTGGTGTAGCGGTTGTCCAGAAAGACGTCCACCTGTGGAATCACGTTGAAGGCGATCTGTTTCGGCAGCGGACCAACGCCCTTCGCGAGTTTCCACGGCTGCCCGGCCGCCGACCAGCCCTTGGCTGTGCTCTTCCAGCGGCCCAAGACCTTGCGGGATTCGTCCCAGAGCTGGTACATGGCTTTGGCCCCCGCCCCGGAGACGGATTGGTAGGTCGCCACGACGATCCGGCGGATGCGCGCCGCGTCATGCAGCGGTTTGAGCGCCACGAGCATCACGATGGTCGAGCAGTTCGGGTTGGCGATGATGCCGCGATGCTGCGCGATCGCATGCGGGTTGACTTCCGGCACGACCAGCGGCACCGCCGGGTCCATGCGGTAGGCGCTGGAGTTGTCCACCACCACCGCGCCCCGCTTCACCGCTTCCGGCGCGAATTCCAGACTGCGGCTCGCCCCGGCGCTGAAGAGGGCGACATCCACCCCTTCAAACGACTCCGGGCGCAGTTGCTGCACCGTGACCGGCTTGCCGTGAAACCGCAACGACTTGCCGGCGGACCGCGCCGAGGCCAGAAGGACGATCTTACCGACCGGGAACTTCCGCTCCTCCAGCACGCGGATCATCTCGGTGCCCACCGCCCCGGTGGCCCCGACCACCGCCACCGTATACGTCTTCCGCGCCGCTCGGCGCCGTGCCGATTTCGCCATGACGCTCGAATCCCTCACTTGAGTTTTGCCGGGAAAAAATACAAGGGGATGGTCGAAAAAAAGCTGAAGAAGACCCCCAAGAAGAACCAGCCCAGAATGCTGCGGTTCTTCTTCCGTGCCAGATAGCAATTGGCGATCAGGCTGCCCACATACACGAGGACCCAGAACCCATTCGGCTGCATGGAGAATGGCACGCTCATTGGGCGCTTGCTTCCGCGACGTATCGGGCCACCAGATCTCCGACCTCGGTCGTCGAGTAGCCCATCTTCCCGGCCGCCAAGCTTTTCAGTTGTGGAGTCAGGCGCATCACCGATTGCTCGACGCGCGCGGCCGCCTGCTTCTCGCCCAAACGTTCTAAGAGCATGCCGCCGGCGCAGATCGCAGCCAGCGGATTGATGACGTTCTTCCCAGTGTACTTGGGCGCGGAGCCGCCGATCGGCTCGAACATGGACACACCCTGCGGGTTGATGTTACCTCCCGCCGCGATCCCCATGCCGCCCTGGATCATGGCGCCTAAGTCGGTAATGATGTCGCCGAACATGTTGTCCGTCACGATCACGTCGAACCACTCCGGGTTCTTGACCATCCACATACAAGTGGCGTCCACGTGCGCGTAGTCGGTCTGAACCTCCGGGTATTCCTTCGCCACTTCCTGGAACACCCGCTGCCACAGGTCGTGGGCATAGGTGAGCACATTCGTCTTGCCGCAAAAGGTGAGCTTTTTGCGCGTGCGGGTGCGCGTCAGGTCAAACGCGTAACGCACGCACCGCTCGACACCCTTGCGCGTGTTGATGGAGCTTTGCAGGGCCACCTCATCCGGCGTGCCTTTGCGCAGGAACCCGCCGGAGCCGGTGTAGAGCCCTTCGGTGTTTTCCCGCACGACGACGAAGTCAATGTGCTCGGGCGTCTTGTCGCGCAGCGGCGTCCACACGCCCGGATACAGCTTCACCGGGCGGAGGTTGATGTATTGGTCCAGCGCGAAGCGCAGTTTGAGCAGCACGCCGTGCTCGAGGATGCCGGGCTGCACGTCGGGATGGCCCACCGCGCCCAGGTAAATGGCGTCCGCCTTGCGCAGGGTCTCGATGTCCTTGTCCGACACCAGCTCCTTCGTGCGCAGATAGCGCGCCCCGCTGAAGTCATGCGGCTCCCAGGCGAGGGAGAAGCCCTCGACTTTGGCGGCGGCTTCCAGCACCTTTTGCCCTTCCCGGATCACTTCCGGGCCGGTGCCATCGCCGCCGATGACGGCGACGCGGTAGATGCGCTGCTGCTTTTTCGATGGTGCTGGAGCGTTCATGGGTTCCTTTCGCTGAATCGTCGGCATTATTTCACAGCCGCGGCGGGGGCGCGAAGCGTGCCCTGGGCCGGGCTGGAGGCGGCGGCATAGGGCAGCCTGGGAATGCGGCCGGCTTCAAACGCCAGCCGCCCGGCCTCGACGGCCAGCCGCATGGCGCGGGCCATCTTCACCGGATCGTCCGACCCGGCGATGGCGGTGTTCATCAAGACGCCCGCCGCGCCGAGTTCCATCGCCGCGGCGGCATCCGAGGCGGTGCCGACCCCGGCATCCACGATCACCGGCACCGAGACCGCCTCCAGAATGAAGCGGATCGTCAGCGGGTTCAGGATGCCCTGGCCGGAGCCGATGGGGGCCGCCAGCGGCATCACGCAAGCCGCACCCGCGTCTGCAAGCTTTTTCGCCATAATCGGATCGTCGTTGGTATAGGGCAGCACCACGAAGCCCTCGCGCACCAGTACTTTCGTAGCGCTCAAGAGCGCCTCGGTGTCCGGCAGCAAGGTTCGTTGATCGCCGATCACTTCTACCTTCACCACGTTGGACAGCCCGGCCTCGCGGCCCAGCCGTGCGACACGGATGGCCTCTTCCGCGGTGTAGCAGCCCGCCGTATTGGGCAGCAGCGTCAGCCGCGAGCGGTCGAGGAAGTCCAGCAGGCTCGGTCCGCCGGCTTTGTCCAGATTCAGGCGGCGCACCGCCACCGTCACCATGTCGGCGCCGGAGGCCTCGATGGCCTCGCGCATCAGCTCCGGGGTCTTGTACTTGCCGGTGCCCACGATCAGCCGCGAGCGCAGCGTCACCGGGCCAATCCGCAACTCACCCGTCGCCGCGCTCTTCTGTGTGCTGTCTGCTGTGTGCTGTCTGCTCGCCATTACGTTCCCGCCAACGACACCGCTTTGCGCGGCTCCTCAATGACCGTGCCCTTGGCCACCACGACGACGCCTTGCTCCGTCACGTAGTAGCGCTTGCGGTCGTCCGCCTCGTTGTAGCCGATCTCCGCGTAGCGCGGGATCACCACGTCCTTGTCAATGATGGCGCGGCGGATCTTGGCGTAGCGGCCCACTTCCACGCGCTCCATCAGGATCGAATCGTACACTTCCGAAAAGCTGTTCACCCGCACGTTGGGCGAGAGCACGCAGCGCTGCACCTTGCCGCCGCTGATGATGCAGCCGTTGGAGACCAGCGAGTCCAGCAGCATTCCCACGCGGCCGGTCGCGTCATCGGAGAAAATCGTCTTGGCCGGCGGCCACTGCTCATGGTACGTGCGGATGGGCCAGTTGGCGCTGTACAGGTTGAACTGCGGTGTGGCCTCCACCAGGTTCATGTTGGCGTCGTAGTAGGCGTCCAGCGTGCCGATGTCCCGCCAATAGCGCGGCTCGCCGGTGTGCCGGTCCTGAAAATTATAGGCGAAGACGCGGTGCGTGCCGAACATGCGCGGCAGCACGTCGCGCCCGAAGTCATGGGTGCTGTCCGTGCGCTTGGCGTCCTCGATCAGCACCTGCTCCAGCGGCTCGCGGCTGAACAGGTAGATGCCCATCGAGGCGTAACAGTGCGCCGGATCGCCGGGGATCGGCTTGGGCTCGCGCGGCTTCTCTTCAAAGCCGATGATGCGCCCCTCCTCGTTCACCTGCACGATGCCGAACCCGGACGCCTCCTCCCGCTTCATTTTGACGACGCTGACGGTGACGTCCGCCTGGTGCGCCCGGTGGAACTCCACCACCTGCGCGTAGTTCATGCGGTAGACGTGGTCGCCGGCGAGGATCAGCACTTCCTGCGGCCGCTCCTGCTCGATGGAGTAAATGTTCTGGTAGACCGCGTCCGCCGTGCCGAGATACCAGTGCTCCTCCACCCGCTGTTGGGCGGGGATGACGTCAATGTATTCGCCCAGCTCGCTGTCGAAGATGATCCAGCCCATGCGCAGGTGCCGCTGCAGCGAGATGGACTTGTACTGGATCAGCACGTCAATCTTGCGGATGCCGGAGTTGATGCAGTTGGACAAGGTGAAGTCAATCACCCGGTAGATGCCGCCGAAGGGCACCGCCGGCTTGGCGCGGTCCTTGGTGAGCGGGTACAACCGCTCCCCTTTCCCGCCCGCCATGATGAAAGTTAACACCCGTCGCATCATTGATGAATGGTCCTTGGTTCACACATGAAGACGAATCCGTATGAGGCGAGCGCCGAATCGCGCTCGATTGATTATCGCGGCAGTACCAGCGTCAGGCCCTGCCGCACCAACATCACGGCAAATGCGGCCAGCACGAGGTTCATGACTTTGGACACCACGCGGGCGACGGCCGGGCCGACGCGCTGGATCAGCCCGTCGGCCACTTGCAGCACCACCCAGACCAGCAGCATGTTCACGCTGAGCGCGCTGATGGTCGGCCACAACCCATAGCGCTGGCGCACGAGCAACGCCGTCGCCAGCACCGCCGGGCCGACGATGATCGGCACCCCAAGGGGTACGGGCCCGATGGCCGTCGAGGGCGCATACAACACTTTTTCAGGGTGCAGCAAGTCGTTCAGCGACAGCGCGAAGAGGATCACCCCGCCGGCGATCATCACGTCGGCGATCTGAATGCCCATCACCTTGAACACCGCTTCGCTGACCCAGAGAAAGACTAGGGCCACGACAAACCCCACCATCACCGCCTGGTGGACGGTCTGCCGGCGCTGGGCGGGGGGAAGGTCTTGGACGAGTCCCCAGTAGAGCGGGACGACGCCCAGCGCATCAACCGCGACGCACAGAGGCAAAAACGAGAGCCACAACCGTTCCCAAACCATGATGGTTGTGTATTATAGCGCCTTCTCCGCCCCCTCACAATCCCGGCGTAGAACACGACAACCAATAGGATAAGACATGCTATGCTAGGATATGATATACTGTATTTCAGCAAGATACTGAAATACAGCGAAACAGAGGAGGGCGACGATGATTAGTACAGTGCCGAAATCCGTGAAGCTTTGGGGCCGGGGGCAACTGACCATCCCCAAAGAGATCCGCCAAGCGTTAAAACTGGATGAGGAAAACCAGTTGTCGGTCTTCACCGTTGGCCGCTGCCTCGTCCTGACCCCCAAGCGCCTATTGGGCCCTGCTCTGGCGAAAGACGTCGAGAAGGCCATGAAAGCCAAGGGATTGAGCTTGGACGATTTGCTGCGGGATTTGAAAGCCGAGCGCCGACGGTACAACCGGGAGCACTATGGTCTCTGAGCGTTGGCGGGTCTTCCTCGACACCAGCGTCCTGATTGCCGGCCTCGCCTCGCGCACCGGGGCGTCAGCGGCAATTCGTGACTTGGGCGAGTCTGAGGAGCTGCGGATCGTGCTCAGCCGGCAGGTGCTCATCAAAACTGATCGAGTTCTGCTCAGGAAATTCCCCAACCTCATCGAACGATATCGCCTGTTTATTAAGAACGTTTGCCCGGAACTTGCAGACGATGCTCCGCGGAGCGCTGTTCAGGCCGCCGAAGCTGTCATCGAGGCTGATGACGCCCCGATCCTTGCAGCCGCTCAGCAGGCCCGGGTGGATTACCTCGTGACCCTCAATACCAAACACTTCCTCATCCCGAAGGTCAGGGCCTTTTACGCATCACCCATCGTCACACCCGGCGAGTTCCTCGCCGCCTTCCGCGCCTTCTGGGAACGCGCGCAATAGAGACTGAAGTTAAATAAACTTAACCTTCAGCTCCTTGCCGAGCGCGTGGGCGACTTTCACCAGCGTTCGCACGGAGTAGCTGGCGTTCCGAGGATCTTCTAGGCGGGATACGGTCTGCTGGCTGGTATGAAGGAGCCGCGCAAGGTGCTTTTGCGAAAGCCGTTTCCGCACCCGCAACCGAGCAATCTGGACCGCAAGATCGGCATAGACCCCTTCTTCCTCGTAAGCTTTGCGAAAAACGGGATTTTTGAGCTGATCCTTGAGATAGTCCTGGAAACGCCGGGCGCCCTTCATGGGTGAATCTCTCCTCGCGTAATTCTCGCTTCGAAGTCCGCCATACATCGTTGAGCCTTGATCAGCTCTTCCTCAGGAATAGCCGCCGCTTTCTTCACAAAACCGTGCGTGACGACAATACGCTTGCCGTGAAAAAAGTATAGAAACCGGTGATGCAACCCGCCAAAGCTCACTCGCAGCTCTCGAATCTTCCCCCGAACAAGGTCTGCATAGGGCCGAGGCAAATTCGGCCCTTCCCGCTCCAACAGCTCAAGCCACTTGGCGACTTTTCCGCGGACCTTTGGAGCCAGTCCTTCCAAGAAGTCCTGGGGTGGGCATTTTCCATCTGCCGTTTCGTAAAAGAGAACTTCGTAGTCAGCCACTTAGCAATGTTACACTCTTTTTGATGTAGTGTCAACCGCCAGTTTAGTTTAAGCTAGGCGGTACTATTTGGGACGCCTCCAACCTTCCTCCGACCTTCCCACTTTTTGGGTTGTAACGCTACAGCCTCTATATCTAGAGAAACTCTGAGGGCTTTTGCCGCCTTCAAGAGCACTTCAAGACTCGCTCCCTGGTACTCTACAAGCTCATACTTGTACACCATGGGCTGCGAGACATTGAGTTGTTTTGCCAACTCGGCCTGGGTTACCCTAGCAGCAATCCGCGCCTTGATTAAATATTGGCCTACTTCTGAGATATTACGTGGTCGAAACGAACCCACCCCCTCTTTTCTCAAGCAGTCGTACTCTCGCACTTGTTCTTCCAGCTCTCGAATATGTTCCTGAGTGCTGGCCTCAAGCTCCTTCGCCACATCCAAACCCCGCTCTCGTTGAACGCGCTGAATCTGTGCTTTCACGTTCTCAATTCGCTTGAGCGTCTTCTGGC
The DNA here is from genome assembly GCA_016190215.1 of Candidatus Omnitrophota bacterium. Lineage (GTDB taxonomy): Bacteria > Omnitrophota > Gorgyraeia > Aquiviventales > Aquiviventaceae > JACPRA01. The sequence goes on along the minus strand of JACPRA010000011.1, from coordinate 2,055 downwards.
GCTGATCCTCGCTCTTGATGATAAACATTTGCTTCACCTCCCCAGAGTGAGTTGCGCTATGCTCCTGGAAATTCTGAGGCGCTCCTCAGAGTACCAGACTGAGAAAATGAGAAGCCCGGCACCAACAGTAACGCCTCCGTCTTTCTCTTGTTTCCTTTATTAGGACGGCACCTGAATTCTGTCATAGCAACTGAAGTAGTTGCTCCACTGATTCAATGTCTATATGACTAAGGTCAGCCTTCAGGTACTTTTGGGCCCATGACTTGTATTTGATTAGGAACTGGGTATGAGGCTTCAGAAAATTTGATGGCAATTGCTTGAAATATGTGAGGAAAATTAGGACGAAGTAGGGTGCCCTTAAGACAAGTTCTCCCAATGAAGAACCTAGGTACTTCTCATCGTAGAATGGGCCGATTTCTCCTAGTCCCTTTGGAGCTACCAGCTTGAATCCAGGGTAGGAGGGGTGACTAGCGTACTTGCAAAGTCTCTTATAGATTTCCTTTCGCTTCCTCCCCTGCGCCTTGTCCCGATTGTCCAATGCTTTCCGTATTACGACCGGCGAAAAATCCCGTTCTAACTGCTCATCTGTGGCTTGTTTCCAAAGACTAACCTGCTGAGGAAAGCTCGCGAAATAGTCCAAAAGAAATCCAGTTTCAAGCAAGTCTCTTTGGACGGCAAATGATACTTGATAATAACCGATCAGTAAGAGCTTAGTAGAAGCCACCACCGTATTGAACATGCGAATTCCGAGATATTGCAGAGTTAGCTCATCATCGGTTCTTTGTTGGTGAACCGTAAGCATGCCGTAAAGTACATTGAGGCATTCCTGAATAAGCTCCAGATGTTCCTTTAATACTGATTGCGAGTTTATATACAGAATGGCCTTTGTATGGATTTCTTGTTCGTGCCCATGCAATGATTCCAGATTCTCTGGGAGAAATGGAAGGATCAGATTGCTCATGAGTAGGCCTAAGCTGGTTTGGCCCAGCACCCCTGCCCCTTAAAGTAATCCCTAAGTCTGATATATCGGTACAACATTTCCTCATCCTTTGCTACCTGATATTTCTCTATCTCTGAAGAGATAAAATCACCAGCCCCTTGGATTGCTTGTTGAAAAGATGGTTGATCCCCATACATTTGTTTGAATTTTTGTCCAAGGTACGAAAGGATCAAGCGGCCATCGCTATCTCTTATCAACCCAGCTCTAATTGAGCCCGTTAGATGACGAATCAGCTTTCGTTCCTGATCTGAGGCAGTTATGGCATCGCAGAAGTTCAGGTACTCGAGCAAAGTCTCATCAATCACGATCCGAGGATAGTCAGCCACCTTCGACTCCAACATGTGCGCTCGACTGACCGCTTGGCCGTATAAATCATTCTCTCCCAACTCCGCACAGACGCCCAAAGAAATACTACCACGCAACGGCCTTCCAACACCTAAATGCGCCAACTGAATGATGGCCAATTGAGATATTAAGGAATCGAGACTCGGTAGCGGAGAAGCCTTACCATGAAGTAGTGAGATTTTCAGAATTGCCGAGTCGCAGATAAATTGTACCTGCACATCTGTCATAGCATATTTCTCATATATCGCTAGCTGTTGTGGTATTAGCTTTCCCTTTAGGGATTCAGGAAGTGGTATCTTCCTCGTCAGTAAATTATGCAATTCCAAGATTCTCTTTCGAAAGTTTGCTACCACGCCAAAAGTTTCCCTGGCTTTTTCAAGGAAGGCCGCTTCTTCTTCCTTAGTGGTCGGTATTTCATCGAATGTTTCGAGCTTCTTAGACTGGCCTAGCACATCAATCCAAGCGACAACATACCAAGAAAAGTTGTATTTCGACTTCTCCCCTGCCCGTGGCTTGCCTACCAAGTCGTCCATTACAAATTTGAGAAAATTGCCTAACCCCTCTATAAAATCTCTCAACGGACTTCTGTGAGAACGATGATCCTTTTTCATTCACCTTCTAGGGAAGATGGTGGGACGTCGAGGTCGAGGGAGGCGCAGTGGAGGAGCCAGCGGGTGTAGGGGTGTTGGGGGCGGTGGAGGATGTCGGGG
>JACPRA010000001.1 GCA_016190215.1 Candidatus Omnitrophota bacterium | reverse complement strand
TGAGCGTTCCGCTGCGCCTGTGATCCCCTCCCGCTGCCGATCGTTGTCGTGTGACAGCCAGGGAGGGATGTGATGTTCGATGTTGTGCCGAATCATCTGAAGCGGGTCGTCGTGGGGGTCATGCTCGTGCCGTGCGCCTGGGTTCCGCTCTGGGCGGCGGACTCCCCCACCACCAGCCTGCCGGCGCTGCTGCAGGAGGCGCTGCGCAACAACCCGGCCATCACCGAAGCGCGGACGCGTTGGCAAGCCGCCCAGGCGCGCGTACCGCTGTCGAAGGGGCTGCCCCCGCCCCGCGTGGGAGTCATGCTGGAAGAGATCCCCCGCGGGACGTTTCAGGTCAATCAAGCCACCATCATCTACCAGCTGATTCAATCCCTGCCGTTTCCCGGCAAGCGCTCGCTGCGCCATGACATGGCCTTGAAGGAGGCGCAGGTGGAGGCGATGCGCTATCAGCAATCCGCCTGGGACGTGCTCAGCGACCTCAAAGCCGCCTATTATGATCTGTTCTTGCTTGACCAAGATCAGCGCATTCAGGGTGAGCAACTGCGCTGGCTGCGGCAGGCGGTGGCGTCCGCGCAGGCCCGGTATGCCACCGGCTCAGCGACCCACGCGGAGCTGCTGCGCGCCCAGGCGGAAGCGCTGGAAGCGTCCAATCGCGTGACGACGCTGGAGCACCAGCGCCGCATGACGGAAGCGCACCTCAACCATCTCCTCAACCGTCCCACCCATCACGCGATCGGATCGCCCGAGCCGATCGAGCCGGCCCCGGTGGACTTCTCGCCAGAGGAATTAGTGCTCATCGCCTCCGAATCCCAGCCGGAGCTGCTGGCGTTCAAGTTCACCGCCGAGCGAGCCGGCACCGCGGTGCGCTTGGCCAAGCGGGAGCTGTGGCCCGATCTGGAAACCATGGTGGCCTTGCGCGATCCGGCCATGGGGCCGATCGGCCCGTGGGACCTGAGCCTCGCCCTCGTCCTGCCGTTTTGGTTCTGGACCAAGCAACACTATGGCGTGCGGGGGGCGCTGTTCGACCACGCCTCGGCTGAAGCCGCCTACCAGGCCATGCGGAACGAGATTGCCCGGCGCATCCATGAGCATTGGCACGGCATGGCGGCCGCGTACACCACCGCGGTGCGCTATCGCGACGGCCTGTTGCCGCTCAGCCGCCAGGCGGTGGTGGAGTCCCTCGCCGCGTATCAGGGCGGCCGCGGCACGTTCGCGGAGGCCCTGGATGCGCTGCGGGCGTTGGCGGACCAGCAGCGGGGGTACGCAGAACAGTTGACGCAGGTGGAGCAGCACACGGCGTTGTTGGAGCAGGCGGTGGGACGGCCGCTGCGCGCCATCCATACCATCGAGACGATGCAGGACGGGGGGAGGGCATCATGAACGCTCAACGCAAGAGTATGATCGTAGCCGGCATCGCGCTGGCGGCGCTGGCCGGCCTGGCCGGCATCATCGCACGCCAAGCGGAGGGGAAGCCGGCCAACGCGGCGCGCTCCTCGCCGGTCTACTACTGCCCGATGCACCCGACCTACACCAGCGACCGGCCTGGGGACTGCCCGATCTGCAATATGCGGTTGGTGAAGCGAGAAGAACAGCGGTCAGCGGTCAGCGGTCAGCGGTCAGACGAGGGCCAGGAGATCGAGCCTCGGAGCCGCAAGACGTTAAAGGATGTGTGCTATCTGCATCAATGCCCGATGGCGCATGACGGCAAGCCATGCCCGATGCTGGTGGTGGCGAAAGAAGGGGAAGCGGTCACCTGCCCGGTCTGCGGGACGCACGTCACGCCTCCCGGAACGCCCGCCTCAACGAGCACGCGCGTGCTGTACTGGACCGATCCCATGATCCCCGGCTACAAGTCGGACAAGCCCGGCACGTCGCCGATGGGGATGGAGCTGGTGCCGGTGTACGCGACGGGCGGCGAGGAGCCCGCCGCCGGCGCGGCGCCTGACGGATACGCCACGATCGCGGTGACGCCCTATAAACAGCAGCTCATCGGCGTGCGGACGGCGCCGGTGGAGCGGAGGGTGTTGACCAAAACCATCCGCACCGTCGGCAAGGTCGCGTATGATCCGGAGCTCTACCAAGCGCAGCAGGAGTACCTGCAGAGCCTGAGCGGCTGGCTCGAAGCCACGGCGGCCACGGCTGATCCGCACATTCTTTCACAGACCGAGCAGCTGGTGGAATCCAGCCGGACGCGGCTGCGCCTCCTGGGGTTGAGCGAGCAGATGATCACGGAGCTCTCCTCGCAGTCCGGGCCGGACCGCAGCTTGCTGTTGGCGGAGGGGTCGGGGGGTGTCTGGGTGTATGCCGCCATCTATGAGTTCGAGCTGCCCTGGGTCGAAGCCGGGCAAGCCGTGACGGTGGAGCTGCCCGCCTCGCCCGGCACGGCGTTCACCGGCGTCGTGCGGGCGATTGACCCGGTGCTGGATCCGGCCACGCGCTCGGTGCGGGCGCGGGTGCGCGTGGACGACGGCCAGGGCGCCTTAAAACCGGAAATGTTCGTCAACGTGTCCATCGCCGTCACGCTGCCTGAAGCGCTGGCGGTCCCGGCGGAGGCGGTCTTCAAGACCGGCAGCCGGCAGATCGTGTTCGTGGCCACAGGCCAGGGGATGTTCGAGCCGCGCAACGTGACGCTTGGCGCCGGCGCGGATGGCTATGAGGAGGTCCGGGCCGGGGTCGCCGACGGGGAGCAGGTGGTGACCAACGGCAATTTCCTGATCGATTCCGAGAGCCGACTCAATGCCGCCCTGCAAGGGATGAGCGGCGGAGAGCACCAGCATGGCCGGTAATCTTTCCCAGCACGCTCCCACGCCGGCTGCGCCGGAGGAGCCGCAGCCGGTCCTGCATCGCAGCGGGGTGATCGAACGCATCATCGAGTGGTCGGCCCACAATAAGTTCGTGGTGCTGATCGTTGCGGTGGTGGCGATGCTGGGGGCCGTCTGGTGCGCCCGCAACATTCCGCTGGACGCGATCCCGGATCTGTCGGATACCCAGGTGATCATCTACTCCCGGTGGGACCGCAGCCCGGACATCATCGAAGACCAGGTGACCTACCCGATCGTCACCGCGATGTTGGGCGCCCCCAAGGTCAAGGCCATCCGGGGTTTCTCCGATTTCGGCTTCTCCTACGTGTACGTCATCTTCAAGGACGGCACCGACATCTATTGGGCCCGCAGCCGCACCTTGGAGTATCTCAGCAAGATCATCCCGAAGCTTCCGGAGGGCGTGCAGACCGAGTTGGGGCCGGATGCGACCGGGGTGGGATGGGTCTTCCAGTACGCGCTCGTGGATAAGACCGGGCAGCACAATCTCCAGGAGTTGCGGACATTCCAGGACTGGTATCTGCGGTATCACCTGCAAAGCGTTCCTGGTGTCGCGGAAGTCGCCTCGATCGGCGGCTTCGTCAAGCAGTACCAGATCACGATCGACCCCAACCGGCTCCTGGCATACAACATGCCGCTGACCACGGTGGTCGAGGCGATCCGTTCCGGCAACCAGGAAGTCGGCGGCCGGTTATTGGAGTTCTCCGGGGCCGAGTACATGGTCCGGGGCCGGGGCTATGCGAAGTCGGTGCAGGACCTGGAGAAGATCGTGGTGGGCACGGACCGGAAGGGGACGCCCATCTTGGTGCGGCACCTCGGCACCGTCGCCTTGGGGCCGGAAATCCGCCGGGGGCTGGCCGATCTGGACGGGGAGGGGGACACGGTCGGCGGCACCGTCATCATGCGCTACGGTGAGAACGCCTTGACCGTGATCAACCGGGTCAAAGCGAGAATCGAGGAGGCCAAGTCGTCGTTCCCGCCCGGGGTCGAGCTGGTGGTCACCTACGATCGCTCAGAGCTGATCACGGAGTCCATGGCCACCCTCAAGCGCCAGCTCATTGAAGAGATGGTCGTGGTCAGCCTCGTCATTCTGCTGTTTCTCTGGCACATTCCCTCGGCGATCGTGCCGATCGTCTCGATCCCGATCGCGGTGCTGCTGTCGTTTATCCCGCTCTACGGCCTGCGGCTGAGCTCGAACATCATGTCGCTGTCAGGGATCGCCATCTCCATCGGGGTGTTGGTTGATGGCGCGATCGTGGAAGTCGAGAATGCCTACAAACGCCTGGAGCAGTGGGTCGCGGGCGGCCGCAAGGGCGATTTTCATGCGGTTCGCCTCCAGGCCCTGAAGGAGGTCGGCTCGTCCGTTTTCTTCTCGGTCTTGGTCATCGCCGTGGCGTTCCTGCCCATCTTCACGCTGGTGGACCAAGAAGGCCGGCTGTTTAAGCCCCTGGCCTGGGCCAAGACCTTCACGATGATCATGGCCGCCGTCCTGGCGATCACGCTGGATCCGGCCGTGCGGATGCTGTTTGCCCGGATGGACCCCATCCGGGTCCGGTGGCCGTGGCGTCGGCGGCAGCCCGCGCCGAGCACGAGCGAAGCCGTGGTCTCGAAGGTCGCCACCAGCCTGTTGGTGGGGACGTATTATGAAGAGGAGACGCACCCGGTCAGTAAGGTCCTCTTCCGGCTCTACGAGCCGGTGTGTCGCTGGATGCTCAAATACCGCAAGCCCGCCGTCGTCATCTCGGCGATCCTCTCGGTGTGGGCCGTCATCAACCTGGGTTCGATGATGTTCAGCGTCCGACTGCCCGGCGCCTTGATCCGAGGTTTTGAGTTCATGCCGCCGCTCTATGAGGGCACACTCCTCTACATGCCCACGACGCTGCCCGGCATCTCCGTGACCGAAGCGCAGGCGCTGCTGCAGAAGCAGGACCAGGTCATCAAGAGCTTTCCCGAAGTCGAGCGCGTCTTCGGCAAAGCCGGCCGGATGGAAAGCTCCACCGATCCGGCGCCGTTTTCGATGATGGAGACCACCGTGGTGCTCAAGCCGGAAGCCGAGTGGCGCCAACGTCGCCGCTGGTACTCATGGCTGCCGGGGCCGCTCAAATGGCCGTTGCAGAGCTTCTGGCCTGAGCGCATCTCGGATCAGCAACTCATTGAGGAAATGGACGACGCCCTGCGGATCACCGGGGTCACCAACGCGTGGACCATGCCGATCAAGGCCCGGATTGACATGCTCTCAACCGGCGTGCGCACGCCGATCGGGATCAAGATCCTCGGCTCGGACGTGAAGACGATCGAAGCAACCGGCACCCACCTCGAAATGATCCTGAAGGACATCCCGGGGACCCGCAGCGTCTATGCGGAGCGGGTCGCGGGCGGCTACTTCGTGGACTTCGAGCTCAACCGGGATGCGCTGGCCCGGTACGGCCTCTCGGTCGCCGAAGTCCAGATGGTGATCATGTCCGCGATCGGGGGGGAGAACATCACGACCACGATCGAAGGCCGCGAGCGCTATCCGGTCAATGTGCGCTACTCCCGGGAGCTGCGGGATGACATCGAGAAGCTCAAGCGGGTGCTCGTGCCGACCCCGGCGGGACAGCACATCCCCCTCGCGCAGTTGGCCGACATTCAACTCGTCTCCGGGCCGGCGATGTTGCGCAATGAAAACGGCCTGCTCTCCGGCTACGTCTACGTGGATGTGGCCGGCCGGGACATCGGCGGCTACGTCACTGAGGCGAAGCAGAAGGTGGCGGCGGAGTTGACGCTGCCCTCCGGCTACGGCCTCATCTGGAGCGGCCAGTACGAGAACATGATCCGGGTCCGGGAGCGGATGAAAGTCGTCTTGCCGATCACGCTCTTTCTCATCGTGGTGCTCTTGTATATGAACACCCATTCGTGGGCGAGGACCGGGATGGTCCTGCTCGCGGTGCCGTTTTCCATCGTCGGGGCGGTCTGCCTCTTGTGGGTCCTCAACTACAACGTCTCGACCGCGGTGACCGTCGGCGTGCTGGCGCTCATGGGGCTTGACGCGGAGACCGGCGTCTTCATGCTGCTGTTTCTCGACCTGGCCTATAACGACGCCGTGCAGAAAGGCAGGATGCGCAACGCCAAGGATCTGGAGGAGGCCATCATCCACGGCGCGGTGAAGCGGATCCGGCCCAAGATGATGACGGTGATGACGACGTTCATCGGGTTGTTGCCGATCATGTGGTCGGTGGGCCGGGGCGCGGACATGATGAAGCGCGTGGCGGCCCCGATGGTCGGCGGCCTGGCGACCTCGTTCGCGCTGGAGCTGCTGATCTACCCGGCGATTTACTTCCTCTGGAAATGGAAGTTCGAGATGAAGGAAGGCAAAGCCGACTGGGTAACTCGTCAGGCGGCCGTGTCACGAGTAGGATGAGATCCCGCGAGCAGGCAGGGCCACTGGTACCCCAACAGCTCTACACCTGTCCCATGCATCCGGAGGTCCGCCAACAAGGACCGGGCTCTTGTCCGGTCTGTGGAATGGCTCTGGAGCCGCTCGAGCCGGCCGCCGAGGAGCCGACGAACCCCGAGCTGCGTGACATGGCCCGCCGGTTTCGGCTCAGTCTGGTCTTCGCCATTCCAGTCTTGGTGCTGGCCATGTCGGAGATGGTTCCCGGCAATCCCCTGGGACACGTTATCTCCGGTCGCCTCAGCATGTGGCTGCAGCTTGTGCTCAGTACGCCGGTGGTGCTCTGGGGCGGCCGGCCGTTCTTTCAACGAGGCTGGCAGTCCGTCGTCGGACGTCGCCTGAGTATGTTCACACTGATCGCCATCGGCACCGGCACCGCCTATGGCTACAGCGTGTTGGCGGTGCTTGCACCGGGTCTATTTCCGGCCTCCGTCGTCGGGCCGCACGGGACGGTGCCGGTCTACTTCGAGGCGGCCGCCATCATTATTACCCTGGTGCTCTTGGGCCAAGTCCTGGAACTTCGAGCCAGGAGCCGCACCAGCGAGGCCATCAAAGCCTTGCTGAATCTCGCCCCGAAGACCGCCCGGCGCGTCGAGGCTGACGGGCGTGAGATGGATGTGCTGCTGGCCGAGGTGCGGGTGGGGGATCGGCTCCGCGTGCGGCCGGGCGAGCATATCCCGACCGATGGCGTGGTGGGGGAAGGGACCAGCTCGGTTGATGAGGCGATGATCACCGGCGAGCCGATCCCAGTAGAGAAAACCCCCGGTGCCAAGGTCACCGGTGGGACGGTCAATGGGACCGGCAGCTTCATGATGGAAGCCACGCGGGTGGGCCAAGCCACCCTGTTGGGGCAAATCGTCCGGCTGGTCGGCGAAGCCCAGCGCAGCCGGGCGCCGATCCAGCGGGTCGCCGATGTTGTCTCGGGTTGGTTTGTCCCTGCCGTGGTCGTCATCGCCGTCGCCACCTTTGTGATCTGGAATCTCGTCGGACCGCAGCCACGGCTTGCCCATGCCTTCATCAGCGCCATCGCGGTGCTCATCATCGCCTGTCCCTGCGCGCTGGGACTGGCCACGCCGATGTCCATCATGGTGAGCGTGGGCCGCGGGGCGCAGGCAGGGATCTTGGTCAAGAACGGCGAGGCCATGGAAGTCATGGAACGGGTGGATACGGTGATCGTGGATAAGACCGGCACATTGACCGAAGGCAAACCGAGACTGCTGACCGTCGTGCCGGTATCCGGCTGGAACGAATCAGACCTGCTGCGAGCGGCGGCCGGCCTTGAGCGTGGCAGCGAGCATCCACTGGCGGCGGCGATTGTGGAGGGTGCTACGAGCCGAGGATTGACGCTGGCGTCGCCCCAAGCGTTTCAATCGCTTACCGGACAGGGGGTGAGCGGAACCATCGATGGACGTGCCATTGTTGTCGGCGGCCAGAAGCTCATGGAGGACCGGGGAATCGCCGTCGAGGCGCTGGCGGATCGTGCCGAGGCGGTGCGTCAGGATGGGCACACCGTCGTGTTTGTGATCGTAGATCGGCAGCTTGCAGGCTTCCTTGGCATCGGCGATCGGATCAAGGCCTCGACCCCTGAGGCCCTGGAGATTCTCCGCCAAGCCGGTGTGCAGGTGGTGATGGTCACCGGGGACGGCCGTACCACGGCCGAGGCGGTTGCGCGGCAACTGGGTGTGAAGGATGTGCACGCGGACATGCTGCCGGAACAGAAGGGACTCCTGATCAAGCGGCTGCAGGCCGAGGGCCGTGTCGTTGCGATGGCCGGCGATGGGATCAATGACGCTCCCGCCCTGGCGCAAGCGAATGTCGGGATTGCCATGGGCACCGGCACCGATATCGCCATGGACAGCGCCGACATCACGCTGGTGAAGGGAGATTTGCGAGGGATTGCCCGGGCCAAACGGCTGAGTCACGCCGCCATGCGGAATATCCGGCAGAACTTGTTCTTCGCCTTCATCTATAACGCCCTCGGCGTGCCGGTGGCTGCCGGGGTCCTCTACCCATTGTGCGGCGTCCTCCTGAGTCCCATGCTGGCGGGGGCCGCCATGACATTCAGCTCGGTATCCGTCATCGGCAACGCGCTTCGGTTACGGCGAATTGAACTCTAATGTTGGTGGAGGAATGGCTCCAAGGTTGGAGGAAGGTTTTCGTTACGATGCCGCGCTGCTGCTATAATGGCCGGATGCGTTGCGATCCGGGGACGTGGCGACAACGAGAGGACCGATACCATGAAACGCGCGTGCGTGTGGCTGGGCATCGTGCTGTTGGGAGGAGGGGTTGAGATGGCTCGTGCTGAAACCGTTCACCCGCGGGCCGTCATCGAGACGTCCAAGGGCCGCGTGGTCGTGGAGCTCTACCCGGAGGAAGCGCCCAAGACGGTGGAGAATTTCATCACCCTGGCGAATAAAGGTTTCTATAACGGCGTCGTGTTCCACCGGGTGATCCCCGGCTTCATGGTGCAGACCGGCGATCCCACCGGCACCGGCCGGGGCGGGCCGGGCTACACGTTCGCGGATGAGATTTCCCCGCGCCTGCGCCACGACGCCCCCGGCGTCCTCTCCATGGCGAACGCCGGCCCCAACACCAACGGCAGCCAGTTCTTCATCACGCTGGCCGCCACCCCCTGGCTCGACGGCCGCCACACCGTCTTCGGGCGCGTGGTGGAGGGGCAGGGCGTGGTCGAGGCGATCGGCGCCGCACCCCGCGATGCCAATGACCGCCCCTTAGTTGAGATCAAGCTGACGTCGGTGACGATCCAAGCGCAGCCCTGATCGGCAGGTGATGCTCTCCGCGCTCGTCTCCGTGCCCGTGACCCCGGAGACCGTCGTCCCGGCCGGCCATTCGCTGGTCTTATGGGGCGTCTTCAATCTCATCATCCTCGCGATGCTCTTCGTGGACCTGGGCATCGTCAACCGCAAGAGCCATGCCGTCTCGTTGAAAGAGGCGGCGTGGTGGAGCATCGCCTGGGTGTGCGTGTCCCTCCTGTTCTGTTTGTGGGTGGGGCATGAAATGGGTTCGCAGAAGAGCCTGGAGTTCCTCACCGGCTACCTGATCGAAAAATCCCTCAGCGTCGACAATCTCTTCGTCTTTATCCTCATTTTTTCCTATTTCCATGTCTCCGCGCACGACCAATCCATCGTGCTCAAGTGGGGGATCCTGGGCGCGCTGGTGATGCGGCTGGTGCTGGTGCTGGTCGGGGTGACGCTGCTCACCATGTTCCACTGGGTGCTCTATGTCTTCGGCGGGCTGCTGATCTTCACCGGCATCCGGATGGCCACCCAACAGGAGCAGCACATTGACCCGAACAAAAACCGCGTGGTGCGGCTGTTCCGGCGCTTCGTGCCGGTGGCCACGGACGCCGACGTGCCGCCGCACCGCTTCTTCGTCACGCGCAACGGCCGGCTGCACGCGACCCCGCTCTTCCTGACGGTGCTGGTGGTGGAGGCGAGCGATCTGATCTTCGCCATTGACTCGATCCCGGCCGTGCTGGCGGTGTCTCCGGACCCGTTCATCGTCTACACCTCCAACGCGTTCGCCATCCTGGGGCTGCGGGCGCTCTACTTCCTGCTCAGCGGGATCATGGGCATGTTCCGCTACCTGAAGATCGGCGTCTCCATCGTGCTGCTGTACGTCGGCGTGAAGATGCTGCTGACCGACGTGTACCATATCCCCATCGCGGTGTCGTTGGGCGTGATCCTCGGGGTGCTGACGATGGCGGTCATCGCCTCCTTGGTGCCCCCGAAGTGCCCGCCCACCCGTCCTCCCCATTCGTAAACGCGTGACGCGTGAAGCGTCGTTCGTGATTCGCAAGCGAACCACGAACGGCACATCGCGATCCCGGGCAAGCTTTCGTTGTGTCGCCCCTGCCGGCGGGCGTATAATACCGGGCTAGAAGGGGGTACTGTCTCGTGATGGCGACTCGCCGAAAATCTGTCGAATCCAGCGCCCGCCGCCCCGCAGTTCCCGCAAGCCGGCCGCGCACCCCAGATTCCAAGACATCCTCACCGGCTGCCGGAACCACCCGGACGACGCGCGTGAAGCGCACCGTCCAGGCGCTGGCTCACACCGTGCGGCGCGTGTTGAAACCCGCTGCGGCGCGCGCGGTCAAGCGCGCTCCAACCAGTGCGGTCACATCGAAAGCGCCCAAAGCCGCTGCGCCGCTGCGCCGCCGTCAAGCGCTGGTGCACGCCGCTTCGCGCCAGCCCAGCACGGCCGGGCGGACGCGCCGACCTGCCGCTCCTGTTCTCCGACCCGCCGAAGGTTCGCGCCGGGGCGGGCAAGTGGGCGTCCGGAGCCGAGCCGAGGGGCGCCGCACCACGGCCTCAACGCTAGCTCCCGCGGCCACACCCGGTACCGCGTCACCGTCGTTTCTTGCCTCCTTGGCGGCGAGGGCCGCGAAGCCCGCGACGGCTGTGCCGTCGGCGCCGCAGCCGCCCCGCGCCAGGCCGTATAGCGAAGCGACGTTCATCATCCCGGCCGGTTACGGCGATACCCGCATTGCGCTGCTCGTCAAAGACCCCTGGTGGCTCTACGCCTATTGGGAAGTGCATCCCTCGGATGAGCGGCGGGTGAAATCGCGCCTGACGCCGGAGGAGGTGATCGGCCTGCAGACGATTCTGCGGGTCTACGACGTGACCGACGGGGGCGCGCCGGAGTCGGCGGCGCATTGGATGGACATTCCGCTCTCCGGATTGGCCGCCAATTGGTACCTCAACACCAACGCGCCGGACCATGCCTTTGTCGTGGAGATCGGCCTGCTGACCCGGTTCGGCCGGTTCCTGGCGATCGCGCGCTCGAATCAGGTGCGCGCGCCGCGATCCGGCCCCTCCGACGTCATTGACGAGGCATGGCGCATCGCCGACGAGCAATTCTGGAAGCTGCTGCACCTGTCGGGGCAGATCGGCATGGGCTCCAGCCCCGGCTCGGCGAAAAACGCATTGGAACACGCGGCCCCAGGCTCAGCCGGAGCGGCGGCCTCCTCTATGGATGTGCCATCGTCCCATCAGCCGAAGGCGCTGCGGGTCCATGCGGAGCTGATCGTCCACGGCTCCGCCGACCCGAGAGCCACCGTGACGATTCAAGGCCAGCCGGTGGCGCTGCGCGCCGACGGCTCCTTCAGCGCGCGGTTCGCGCTGCCCGAGGGCACGCAAGCCATTGACGTGGCGGCCACCACCGCGACCCACCAAGCCGCTGTCACCCCCGTGGTGATCTACCGGGTGCAAGAGAAAGCCGGCCCGGCGCCGGATGCGACCGCGCCCGCGCGCCGCGGACAGCCGGAGGCCCGCTGACATGGCCGCCCAGCCCCGCGGCTACCTCGCGTTCGTGTTACATTCCCACTTGCCGTTCATCCGCCATCCGGAGCATGAGGATTTTCTCGAGGAGCGCTGGTTCTTCGAGGCGCTGACCGAAACCTACCTGCCGCTGCTGGAGCGGTTCCAGCGGCTGGTGGACGAGGGCATCCCCGTCCGGGTGACGATGTCGTTCACCCCGACGCTGCTGGCGATGCTCGATGACGAGCTGCTGCAGCGCCGCTACGTGCGGCACCTGGACAAGCTGCTGGAGCTGACCGAGCGCGAGATCTCCCGCACGCGGTGGCAGCCGCACTTCCATCGCTTGGCCCTCTTCTATCACCACCGCTTCGCCTCGGCCCGCCGGATGTTCGTGGAGGTCAATCACTGCCGTGTGATCCCGGCCTTCCGGCAACTGATGGACGCAGGGGCCATTGAGCCGCTGGCTTCCTGCGCGACGCACGGGTATCTGCCGCTGATGGACTATCAGCCCGCGGCGGTGCGCGCCCAAATCGCCATCGGGGTGCAGGCCTTCGAGCATGCCTTCGGCCGGCGCCCGGAGGGGATGTGGCTGCCCGAGTGCGGCTATCATCCCGGCCATGACGCCTGGCTGAAAGAGGCGGGCATCCGGTATTTCCTCACCGACGCGCACGGCATCTTTTTCGGGTCGCCCCGGCCGAAATACGGCACGTACGCTCCGGTCATCTGCCCCAGCGGGGTCGCCGCCTTCGGGCGTGACCTGGAGTCGTCCAAGAGCGTGTGGAGCGCCGAAGAAGGCTACCCCGGCGACCCGGCCTACCGGGAGTTCTACCGCGACATCGGGTTCGACTTGGACCTCGAGTACGTGCGGCCGTACATCGGCTCGGACGGCGCGCGCGTCCACACCGGCGTCAAGTACCACCGCATCACCGGCAAGACCGAGTCGAAAGAGCCCTATGACCCGGATCGCGCGCTGGAGCAGGCCTCGCGCCACGCGGCGCATTTCCTCTCCAGCCGCGAGCGGCAGGTGGACGCGCTGCGCGGCCTGATCGACCGCGAGCCGCTCATCGTCAGTCCCTACGACACGGAGCTGTTCGGCCACTGGTGGTTCGAGGGCCCGGATTGGATCGAGGCGCTCATCCGGCGCGCCCACGCGCACCACCCCGGGCTGGAGCTGGTCAGCCCCGGCGACTACCTGGAGCGCCACCCGCGCAACCAGGTGGTGCAGCCCTGCCAGTCAAGCTGGGGCTACCAGGGCTACAGCGAGGTGTGGCTCAACGGTGCGAACGACTGGATCTACCGGCACCTCCACAAGATGGCCGAGCGGATGCAGGAGCTGGCCGCGCGCCATCCGGACAGCTCCGGCCCGATGCGCCGCGCGCTGAACCAGTCGGCCCGCGAGCTGCTGCTGGCCCAGGCGTCGGACTGGGCGTTCATTCTCAAGACGCAGACCCACACCGCGTATGCCTACCGCCGTCTCCACGACCATCTCGCCCGGTTCACCCGCCTGTACGATGCGATCACCAGCCGCACGATTGACGAAGCCTGGCTGGGCCAGGTGGAAGCCGGCGATAATCTGTTCCCGTTCCTGGATTATCGCGTGTACGCCTCCGCCTAACCGGTCCCCATGCGCATCCTCTTCGTGGCCTCTGAGGTCGCCCCGTTTGCCAAGACCGGCGGGCTCGGGGACGTCGCCGGCGCGTTGCCGAAAGCCTTGAAGGCGCTGGGGCACGACGTGCGCGTGGTGATGCCGCGCTACCGGGCCGTCAATCCGGCGCGCTACGCGCTGAAGACCCGCCTGAAATCGGTCCCGGTCACCGTCGGCTCCACCGAGACCGACATCGCGCTGCTGGAAGGGACGCTGCCCGGCACGGCGATCCCCGTCTATTTCGTGGAGCAGCCGGACTGGTTCGACCGCGACGGGCTCTACCAGCAGGACGGGGACGATTTTCCGGACAACCTGGAGCGGTTCAGCGGCCTGACCCAGGCCGTGCTGCACAGCGCGCCGCGGCTGCGCTGGCGGCCCGACGTGGTGCATTGCCACGATTGGCAGACCGCCCTCCTGTGCGCGCACCTGGCGCTCACGCGGCGGACGGACGCCTACTGGAGCCGCGTCGGATCGGTGCTGACCATTCACAACCTGGCGTATCAAGGCGTGTTCCCCCGCGCGCAGTTTCCCCTCACGAATTTGCCGCCCGCCGCCTTCAGCGTTGACGGCATGGAGTTCTACGGCAAGGTCAACTGCCTCAAAGGCGGGCTGCTCTACGCGGACCGCCTGGCCACCGTCAGCCCGACGTACGCGCAGGAAATCCAATCCAAAGAGTTCGGAGCCGGGCTGGAGGGCGTGCTGGCGCTCCGGCGCCACGAGCTGGCCGGCATCCTGAACGGGATTGATCTGGAGGAATGGAACCCGGCGACGGATCCGCTGCTGCCGGCGCGCTACACCGCGGACTCGCTGGAGGGCAAAGCCCGCTGCCGGTCCGCGCTGCGGCAGGACCAGGGGCTTGCGGAAGAACCCGCGCTGCTGATCGGCCTGGTCCAGCGCCTCGTGGAGCAAAAAGGCCTGGATCTGCTGGTCGAAGCCGCGGAATCCCTCATGGCGCTGCCGATCCAATTGGTGATTCTCGGCACGGGGGAGCGGACGTATCAAGAGCGGTTGACCGCGCTGGCCCGCCGGTACCCCAAGCGCATCGCCCTCAACCTGCGCTTCGACAACGGCCTGGCGCACCGGATCGAAGCCGGGGCCGACGCGTTCCTCATGCCCTCGCGCTTTGAGCCCTGCGGGCTCAACCAGCTCTACAGCATGCGCTACGGCACCGTGCCCATCGTGCGGAAGGTCGGCGGGTTGGCGGATACGGTGGTCCACCTCTCCCCTTCGACGCTGAGCCAGGGGACCGCCACCGGCATCGTCTTTGAGCCGTATACGGCTGAGGCGCTGCTGGAGGCGGTGGAGCGGGCCGTTGAGGCGTTCCGCAATCGGGCGGCCTGGGAGCGGTTGATCCGCCAGGGCATGCGCGCGGACTTTTCCTGGGCGCGCTCCGCCGAGGCCTATATTCAGTGCTATGCCGAAGCCTCCAAGGTCTTGCGTCCTGCTCCCGTCCAGCGCGCTGCGCGCGGCCGTCCGGCACGCCGGCCACGGGCTCGACACTAATATGAGAGGGCACGGGGCATGGGGCGGGAAATGAACGTCTCCCGTCCCCTGTCTCCTGTCCCTTGCCCCCCGCCCCCTTCATGATCGTCACGCTGACCCTGAATCCCTCGCTGGATGAGTGGGTGTCGCTGGAGCGGCTGCGCTTCGGCGAGCCCAACCGCGCGCTGGCCACCGAGCGGTACCCCGGCGGGAAAGGCATCAACGTCTCGCGGGTGGTGCACGAGCTGGGCGGACGCACGCTGGCGGTGGCGCTCTCCGGCGGAGAAGACGGCGTCATCCTCGGCCACCTGCTGACCCAGCGGCGCATCCCGCACCGGTTTGTGCCGGTCCCGGGGCGCACGACGCGCAACAACTATCAAATCCAGATCCGCTCGCCGCGCGCGCTGCTGCAGATCAACACGCCGGGGCCGCGCGTCTCCCGCGCCGTGCTCAGGCGCGTGGAGCGGCTGCTTCGGACCGTGCGGCCGCGCCCCCAGGCGCTGGTCTGCTCAGGCAGCCTGCCGCCCGGCGCGCCCCTCGACACCTACCGGCGCATGCTCAGCCAACGATTGCACGCCGGCGCGCTGACAGTGCTGGACACCTCAGGCCCCGCGCTTCGGGCCGGCCTGCGGGCTCGTCCCTGGCTCATCAAGCCGAATCGCCTGGAGGCGGAGGGGCTGGTCGGGCGCCGGCTGCCTCGCCGAGCGGACGTGGCGGAGGCGATCCGCCATCTGGTGGAGTCCGGAGGGCCGCGCGTGGTGGTGACATCCTTGGGCGCGGACGGGGCGTTGATGGCCTCAGCCGGCGATCCTCGGGTCTGGTGGGCCAAGCCGCCGCAGGTGCCGGTCGGATCGGCCGTGGGCGCGGGAGATTCGCTGGTGGCGGGCTTTGTGACGGGCTACTTCAAGACGCGCTCGCTGCTGGAGGCGCTGCGGCTCGGCGTGGCTTGCGGCACGGCCTCCGCCATGACGCCCGGCACCTCGCTGTGCCGCCGGCAGGACGTCCGCCGGTTGAGCCCGCGCATCCGGCTGACGCCGGTTCGCTGAGGTGATGCCAGCCTTGAGTTTTCGACGCTGACGCGCTACGATAACAGGCTACAATGGCACATCTTCTGACCGCCGTGTACGTCATCCTGCTGGGCATCTTGTCCTGCTACGGCCTGTACCGGTACGCCCTGCTGGGGTTGTATTACCGCGTGCGGAGCCGGCGGCCCGTTCCGCCTCCGGACCCGGCGGAATGGCCCTCCGTCACCATCCAAATCCCGGTCTACAACGAGCGGTACGTCATCGAACGGGCGATCCGGTCCGCCTGCGAGGTGGACTACCCGCGCCACCGGCTTGAGATCCAGCTCCTGGATGACTCCACAGACGATACCTCGAAGATCATCGCCCGGACGATCGAGCCCTACCAGCGGCAGGGCATCACCATCCACCACCTGCACCGCCGCGCGAGACGGCATTTCAAAGCCGGCGCGCTGGCCGACGCGCTCCCCGCAGCCCGCGGCGAGCTGATCGCGGTGTTTGACGCGGATTTCGTCATCCCCAAAGACTTCCTCAAGCGCACCGCCCCCTTCTTTTCCGATGACCGGGTGGGGATGGTCCAGACGCGCTGGGGGCACGTGAACACCCGCTACAGCTTTCTGACGCGCATCCAGGCGGTGCTGCTGGACGGGCACTTCGTCATCGAGCAGGTGGCGCGGCACCAGGCGGGGCGGTTCTTCAACTTCAACGGCACGGCCGGCATCTGGCGCACGAAGACCATTGTCTCCTCCGGCGGATGGCAATCCGATACGCTGACGGAAGACCTGGACCTGTCCTACCGCGCCCAATTGGCCGGCTGGCGCTGCGTCTTCCTGGGGGACGTGGTGCCCCCGGCCGAGCTGCCGGTGGAGATCAACGCCTTCAAGTCCCAGCAGTACCGCTGGACCCGCGGCTCCATCGAAACCACCCGCAAGCTGCTGCCCACCATCCTGCGCAGCCCGTTGCCGTTGCCGATCAAGTGCGAGGCTTTTTTCCACCTGACCTCCTTTTTCATTTACCCGCTGGGGTTGGTCGCCAGCCTCGGCATCGTGCCGATGCTGCTGGGGGCGATGACCATCCCGCAGCACTGGTCCTTCGATGTGGTCTGGAGCATCTTCCTGACCGCGCCGGGCATCTGGTTTTTCCTCTGCGCCCAACGGGAGCAGCAAGGCGGGTGGGTGAAGCGGATCCTGATGATCCCCTGCGCGGTGGCGATGGGCATGGGCCTGCTCGTCAACAACGCCCAGGCGGTGGTGGACGGGCTCACCGGCCGGTCCGGGGAGTTCGTGCGCACCACCAAGTTCGGCATCCAGCGCCCAACGGATTCCTGGCACCACAAGCGGTACCGCGCCAAGCTTGCCCCCACCGTGTGGATCGAGCTGGCGCTCGCGGGCTATTTCGGCCTGGGCTGCGCCATCGCCTGGCAGCGCCACCTGTTCTCGACACTCCCGTACGTGCTGCTGTTCTGCCTGGGGTTTACCTATGTCGGAGGATTGTCCTTGTGGCAGAGCCTCTCCCTGCGCGGCTGGGCCATGCAGCGGCTTCGCGTTCGCCTGCAGCCTTCGTGACCCGCCGCGTTTGCCTCCTCCTCGCCGGGGCGTGGCTGGCGGCCATCTCCAGCCCGCCGGCTTCCGCGGAAGAACTTCCCTTCGAGTTCGACGACTCCTCGCTGCTTGAGCAGGCCGCTCCGATCACCGCGGATGAGCTCGAAGAGCTGACGACGCGCTTGCTTGAGAGCCTGCGCCGCATCCGGGGCCTTGAAGCGCAGCGCCCGGTCGTCAAAGAGCTGGTGTCGCAGCAGGGCTCCCAAGCCGCCATCGCGCGGATGATCCGCGAGGACAACCCGGAAGAGACGATCAACCGGCAAGCCAAGGCGTTGGTGAAGTTGGGCCTGCTCCCGCCGGACCTCGATGTGGCCGCCTCCGCGACACAGCTCTACGCCCGCCAAGCCGTCGGGTTTTATGACGCCCATACCCAAGTGCTCTATGTGGCCGATTGGCTGCCGGCCATGATGCAGGAAGGGATCCTGGCGCACGAGCTGGTGCACGCGCTCCAGGACCAGCGCATCCCCTTGCTGGACTGGCTGGAGCAGGGGCCGGGGGACGATGACGGCGTGCTGGCCCGGCAGGCCATCATGGAGGGCGAGGCCACCGCGCTCATGATCGAAACGGCGCTGGAAGGCAGCGGCATGGCGTTCGAGGACCTGCACGACATGGACGCCGACGCGATGACGCGCATGGCGACCCAGACGCTGGACGCGGACGCGCAGACGGCCTCCATGCCGCCCTACCTGAACGCGCTGATGCTCTTCCCCTATGTGGACGGGCTGGGGTTTTTCAAGACGATGCGCGCCGGCCACACCTGGTCATTCATGTCGCAGGTCTACGCGCACCCGCCGGAATCCACCGAGCAGATCATCCATCCGAGCGCCTATCTCGCGCGCGTGGATCATCCCACCCCGGTCGCGCTGCCGAAGCTGGAGGGGGTGGTGGGTCCCGGGTGGACGCTCCTGGATGAGAACGTGCTCGGGGAGTTCACCTGGCGCACGCTGTTTCACGTGCGGCTGGGGGAAGGGAACGCGGAGGCGTCCACGGGCTGGGACGGCGACCGGTATCAGTTATTCGAGTCGTCGGACGGCGCGCGGCATCTCCTGGTGATCCGCACGGTGTGGGACAGCCCGGCGGACGCGCAGGAGTTCGCCCAGGCCTACCGGCGGGTGATCGAAGGGAAATACCAACACGCACAGCCCGTTGAGTCGCCCTCAGGAAGCCGGTGGTGGCGGACCGAGGCAGACGACGTGCTGCTGCAGGTGCGTGGAGAAGAAGTCTGGATCAGCGAAGGCGCCCCGCCGGCCCTGACGGTATCGCTCATGGAAACGATGCGGCGCGCGCCGGCGCTGCATCCCACCGATTTTCGGTGAAGGGTGCAAGATACAGGTCAAGGGTGCAGGGTGTAGGGTGAAGGCTTGGAGAACAACAGGGACCACCTCATGCGCATTGATTCGGTTTCCCCTTCACCGAGAGCGCCGATAGGTGCTTTAAGGCGTGGCCGGTGCCGGAGGCTCGATTGCTTGGGCGTCGGCCGACTCCAACGATTCGACGCTGGTCACGACGATCCCCTTCAACCCGCCTCGTTCGTAGACGGTGCCGCTGATCTTGATCTTCCGTCCGACATGCTCGTAGAGCAGCTCGTTGGGGTCGGCGCCGGCTTCGCCCGCCAGGAAGAGGTACAGGCTGCCGGCGTCGTCGAGCAGGGCCAGGGTCTGCCCGCCGTCCACGGCGTCATAGATCATGTCTTCCACTTCAGGGCCGTGCCGGCCTTCGCGAAGGTAGAGGGCGGGATCCACCACCTCGCCTTGCAGGGTCTGGGACCCTTCCGCCATCGCTCCACCGGCGCATCCCAACACGATTCCCGCGACCACGGCATACCGCCACATGCTGCGCATCCGGCATCTCCTCCTGGTTGACCGGTTCTTCCCCGTATTAGAGCAGAGCGCCTCCGCAGCGTCAAGCGCGCCTCCCCCCTCGGTTGACGCTCCGGCCACTCTTTGCTACACTGCCAGAGGAAAATTTTTCGCGTGTACCACCTCCCAGGCAGCGCCTCCTCGGCGCTGACGGCGTTGTCACCGTAAGCCGAATGACCATTGGAGTACGATGAGTCGTCCACTCGTGTCTGTCGTCGGGGCCGGGCAGGTCGGCGCCACCACGGCCCACCTGCTGATGCTCAAAGGGCTCGCGGACGTCGTGCTGATTGACGTCGTCGAGGGCCTCGCCCGCGGCAAGGCGCTGGATCTGCTGCAGGCGGCCGCCACCGAGGGCCTGCCCTCGCAGGTTACCGGCACGTCCGACTACGCCGCGCTGGAGGGCAGCCAGGTGGTGGTGATCACCGCCGGGTTGGCCCGCAAACCAGGCATGAGCCGGGACGACCTGCTGATGGCCAACGCCGGCATCGTCGGGCCGGTGGCGGAGCAGGTGGCGCGGCACGCGCCCAACGCCGTGCTGATCGTCGTGACAAACCCCCTGGATGTGATGACCGCCCTGGCGTGGAAGCGCACCGGGTTTCCCCGGCAGCGCGTGCTGGGCATGGCCGGCGTGCTCGACAGCGGCCGGCTGCGCACGTTCATCGCGGAGCGGCTGCGCGTGCCGCCGGTCGACATCGAGGCGATGGTGCTCGGCTCCCACGGCGACCTGATGGTGTCGGTGAAAAGCTCGATCGCCGTCGAAGGCCGGCCGCTCAGCGCGCGCCTCAGCGCCGACGAGATTGACCGGTTGATCGCCCGCACGCGCGACGGCGGCGCGGAAATCGTCGCCTTGCTCAAAACCTCCAGCGCCTACTACGCCCCGGCCAGCGGGATCGTGCGGATGGTCCAGGCGATCCTGAAGGATGAGCGCCGCGTGCTGCCCGCCTCGGTGTGGCTGGAGGGCGAGTACGGGCTGAAGGACGTGTGCATCGGCGTGCCGGTCGAGCTGGCGGCGTCCGGCTGGACGCGTGTCATCGTCCAGCCGCTCGCACCCGATGAGCAACAGGCCCTCTCCCGCGCGGCCGGACAGGTCCGCGAGGGCATCGCCACCGTCTTGAGCACGGCTCCCGCAAAACCATGAGCGCCGACATCGCCCCCAACGCGCCTGCGGCCTCCCCGGTCCAGAAGGGATTGGAAGGTGTCGTGGCGTCCGACACCAATATCTCCGACGTGGACGGCGCCAAGTGCGAGCTCAGCTACCGCGGCTATTCCATGGATGAGCTGGTCGGCAAGGCCGGCTACGAGGAAGTCAGCTATCTACTGTTGAACGGATCGCTCCCGGCCGCCGCCGAGCTGGCGGCCTGGAACCGCGAGCTGGCCGGCCACCGGCCCCTCGAGGCCGAGCTTCTGCAGACGATGGAGCGCCTGCCCTTCGGCGACCCGATGGCGTATCTCCGGACGGTGGTGTCCATCATGGGCCTGCGCGACCCGCAGGCGGAAGACCTGACCCGGCTGCGGTCCCAGTCCATCAGCCTCATCGCGAAAATCCCGACCATCGTGGCCCTCTTTGACCGGCTGCGGAACCGCCGGGCGATGCTCGGCCCCCGGCCGGACCTGGGCCACGCGGCGAATTTCCTCTACATGCTGCACGGCGAGGACCCCTCGCCGGAGGCGGTGGCCGCGCTGGACGCCTATTTCGTGCTGCTGGCCGAGCACAGCTTCAACGCCTCGACGTTTGCGGCGCGCACCTCCGTCGGCACGCAGACCGACCTCTATTCCGCCATCACCGCCGCGGTCGGCACGCTGAAAGGCCCGCTGCATGGTGCTGCCAACACCAAGGCGATGGACATGCTCAAGGAGATCGGCTCAGAAGACCGGGTGGACGCCTTCGTGAAGCAAACGCTCGCCGACCACAAGCGCTTCATGGGGTTCGGCCACCGCGTTTACAAGGGCGAGGACCCGCGCGCCAAGCACCTTAAGCGGTACGCGGAAGCGCTGGCGGCGAAGGGCGAGGCGAAGTGGCTGCGCATTTCCGAGCGGCTCCAGCAGGCGGTGTGGGACGCCAAGAAGCTGGCCATCAACGTGGATTTCTATTCCGCCTCGCTGCTGAACTACCTGGGCATTCCCGCCGATTTGTTTACGCCGATGTTCGCGTGCGCCCGCATTTCCGGCTGGTGCGCGCACGTGCTGGAGCAAGCCGCGGACAACCGCCTCATCCGCCCCCTCGCGCGCTACACCGGCCCCAAAGGGCTGCAGTTTGTTCCCCTTAACCGGCGAGCGTCTCCGACCGCAGGGTAAGCACACAGCCGACAGCACACAGCGCATGCCGTCCAGGAAGATTCGCGAATTCCTTCGTTGCCGTGTGCTGTGTGCCGTGTGCTGTGTGCCGGCATGAAGCTCCACGAATACCAAGCCAAACGCCTCTTCGCCCGCTTCAACATCCCCGTCCCCTTCGGGATCCCCGTCAGCCGTCCTGAGCAGGCCGCAGCCGCGTACGCGCAGCTCAAGCGCCGCAGCCGCGGCGGCGCAAAATTTACCTGCAACGTCAAAGCCCAAGTCCATGCCGGCGGCCGCGGCAAAGCGGGCGGGGTGCGCGCCGCCTCCTCCGCCCGCGAGGCAAAGGCCCAGGCGGCGGCACTCCTCGGCACGCGCCTGCGGACGCATCAGACCGGTCCGGAAGGTTTGCCGGTGACCCGCGTGCTGCTGGAGCAGCGGGTGGAGATCGCGCGCGAGATCTATCTCTCCATCACGATCGACCGCGCGCTCAACCGCCCGGTGGTACTGGCCAGCGCCGAGGGCGGCATGGACATTGAAACCGTGGCGACAGAGCACCCGCAGGCCATCGTGCGCGAGCCGGTGGATCCCTGCGTCGGGCTGCAGCCGTTCCAGGCGCGGCGCTTGCATGAGGCATTGAGGTTGCCCGGCAACTCCGCCCGTCCCTTTGGCCAGATCCTCGCCGGCCTCTCCCGCTGTTTCACCGACGTGGACGCCTCGCTGGTCGAAATCAATCCGCTCGTCGAGACCTCCGCCGGCGAGCTGTTGGCACTCGACGCCAAGGTGGCGCTCGATGATAATGCGCTCTTCCGCCACCCGGACCTGGCCAAACTGCGCGACAAAGGCCAGGAGCATCCGCTGGAATACCGCGCCGCCCAGGTGGGCATTTCCTATGTGGGCCTGGACGGGAATATCGGCTGCCTCGTCAACGGGGCCGGGCTGGCCATGGCGACCAACGACATCATCAAGCTCTCCGGCGGCGAGCCGGCCAACTTCCTCGACGTCGGCGGCGGCGCCAACGTGGAGCAGGTGACGAACGCCTTCAAGATTTTGCTGGCGGACCGGCGGGTCAAGGCCATCCTCGTTAACATTTTCGGCGGCATCATGCGCTGCGATTGGGTGGCGCAGGGCTTGCTCAACGCCACCAAGGCGCTGTCAGTCAAGGTGCCGATGGTTGTACGCCTCCAGGGCACCAACGTCAAAGAAGGCCGCGCCCTCCTCGCCAACGCGGCGCTCCCCATCGCCGCTGTGGAAGACCTGGCCGACGCCGCGAAGCGCGTCGTGGCCCTTGCTCAATGATGGCCATCGCAGTTCACGCTTCACGCTTCCCCGGCCCGCCGAGAGCCCTTGCCGGGGCGGGCACGCTTCACGCTTCACGAGCGCGACCATGAGCATCCTCGTCGGGAAAGACACGCGCGTTCTCGTCCAGGGCATCACCGGCCAGGCCGGCGCGTTCCATACGGAAAAGATGCTGGAGTACCGCACGAAGGTCGTCGCCGGCGTGACACCCGGCAAAGCCGGCACGGCCGTGCACGGCGTGCCGGTCTTCAACAGCGTGGCCGGCGCCGTGAAACAGACCGGGGCCAATGCCTCGGTGATTTTCGTGCCCGCCCCCTTTGCGCTGGACGCGGTGCTGGAAGCGGTGGATGCCGGCGTGGGCCTCATCGTGGTCATCACCGAGGGCCTCCCCACCTGGGACATGGTCCGGGTGAAACGGGCGCTTCAGGATCACCCGGTCCGGATCGTCGGCCCGAACTGCCCCGGTGTCATCACCCCGGACGTGTGCAAACTGGGCATCATGCCCGGCTACATCCACCGCCGGGGGCCCATCGGCGTCGTCTCGCGCAGCGGCACCTTGACCTATGACTCGGTCTATCAGCTCACTGAAGCGGGGCTGGGGCAATCCACCTGTGTGGGCATCGGGGGCGACCCGGTGCTGGGCAGCACGTTTACGGACATCCTGCGGCTCTTCCAGGACGATCCGGAGACGGAGGCGATCGTCCTGATCGGCGAGATCGGCGGCACCGGCGAAGAAGAAGCCGCCGCGTTCATCAAGGCTCACGTGACCAAGCCGGTGTTTGCATTCATCGCCGGGCAAATGGCGCCGAAAGAAAAACGCATGGGCCATGCCGGCGCCATCGTCGCCGGAGGGCGGGGCACGGCGGCGGAAAAGAAGGCCGCGCTGAAAGCCGCCGGGGTCACGGTGGTGGACTCGCCGGCCGCCATCGGCTCCGCCGTCAAGGCCGCCTTCCGCCCGCGCGCATGAAGCGGCCCATTCCCGGCTGGCTGATCCCGGTGGTGTTCCTGGCCGCGGCCGGCTACGCCATTGCTGAAGACCTCACCCTCACGACCTACTATCCTTCGCCGCGCGGGGTCTACCAGGAACTGCGCACGAGCGGAAATGTCGCTATCGGCACCACCACCCCCCCGACCGTCCCGGCGGGCATGCCGCCCCGCCTATACGTGCTCGGCACGGGCATCAACACCACCCTCCGGATTGATAATGCCGACAGCGGTGTGATCAACCCCTTCGTGATCAACAGCGACGGCACCGTTGGCGTCGGGACGACGGACCCTGCAGGCTACATGCTGAACGTCAACGGCACCACCCGCGTCACCGGTTTTCAAATGCCGACCGGCGCCGCCGCCGGGCGGGTGTTGACCGCGACCAACGTGCAAGGCGTCGCAGAGTGGCAATCCTCCAGCGGGGCGGCTCCCGGCACCATCGTCGCGTGGGCTCGCGTGGCCGGGGCCAACGCCTGGACATGCTATGAAGGGGCAGGTTGCGCCGGTTTCAACGGCCCCTGCGTGTCGGCGGCGAAGTTGTGGGACCCGCAAAACGTGATGACGTTAGATGTCCCCGCATCCCAGAGCGCGACCTATTTTGCGGTCAGTGGATGCTCATCCGCCGGCCCGCAGGTCTATAAGAGCGGCTCATGCGCGCTTGGCTACCAGTACATTACCATTCCAGGTCAGGCCAGCAATCCCAGCCAAGGAGAGTACGGCTCAACGTATTACGTGTGTGTGAAGCAGTAGCGGGAGGGCAGAATGCGTGAGCGAGTCGAGCAGGTGATCAACCGGATCCGACCGGCCGTGCAGATGGACGGCGGCGACATCGAATTGGTGGAGATCGTCGGCGGGGTCGTGCGGCTGCGCCTCGTGGGGGCCTGCCACGGCTGCCCCTCTTCGATGATGACGCTGAAGGCGGGCATCGAGCGCGCCATCCGCACCGAAGTGCCGGAGATCACCAGCGTCGAAGCCGTCGAAGAGTAGGCGCCGCGTCTTTCTGTTCGTTCGCGCGACCCGCGTGGGCCACGCCAGCTACGGGCATGATCCCGTAGCTGGCGTTGATCGTTTCTGGATGACAAAATTGTAATGAAAATGTCATCGTCCCGTCGTGCGCCATGTGGTGTAGTTATATTGTCACACGGCCTCAGCGCTGAAACTCGTCCATGGAAGTGCACGGGCGTATGGCGGACGACGCACAAGGAGGCGGACGATGAACGCGACTCAGTTGGTGTGGCTGTTGTTGATCGGATTGGTCGCAGGCTGGCTGGCCGGGTTGCTCATGAAAGGCCGCGGGTTCGGCGCGCTGGGGAACATCCTCGTGGGCATCGTCGGCGCCGTGATCGGCGGATGGCTCTTCGCCGCCGTGGGGCTGGTCGCCTACGGCACGGCGGGGTTCCTGATCATGGCGGTGGTGGGCGCGTCCGTGCTCCTCGGCCTCATCAGCCTGGTCAAGCGGGCATGATGGCCGCGACCCGGGAGAGTGGGATGGGCCGGAATCTGCTGCTCGGCGCCCTGCTGCTGGGCCTGCTCGGCGCGGGGGCGGGTTGCGCGCGCTCTCGAACGGTGGAAACCGAAACCGTGGTGACGGAGCCTGACCGCCGGTCGTCCGAGTCTCCGGTGGTGGAGAAGCGCGTGACCAAGACGGAAACCACGACGGCCGCGGAGACGCCCCGCAGCGGGGGCGGTCTGCTCAGCGGGCTGGTGCACGTCATCGGGGAAATCATCGCCCTGCCGTTCCGGATCGTGGGCGGATTGGTGCGTTTGATCTTCTGATTTTTGGTACAGTAAGGAGTCATGAAGGCCGCCCAGCTCTTTGTGCAATGCTTGGAGCGGGAAGGCGTCCGGTTCGTCTTCGGGCTGCCGGGCGAAGAAACGCTGGACCTGCTCGACGCGCTGGCGGACTCGTCCATCCCGTTCATCTCCGTGCGGCATGAGCAGGCCGCCGCCTTCATGGCGGATGTGTACGGCCGCTTGACCGGCAAAGCCGGCGTCTGCCTCAGCACGCTGGGACCCGGCGCCACCAATCTCGCCACCGGCATCGCGGACGCCTTCTTGGACCGGGCCCCGCTCGTCGCCATTACGGCCCAAGGGTCGGTGGAGCGGCTGCATAAAGAATCCCACCAAGCGATCAACACGTTGGACATGTACCGCACGATCACGAAGTGGAACGCCAGAGTTGATCGTCCCTCCGTGATCCCTGAAGTCGTGCGCAAGGCGTTTAAAATCGCCCAAGCCGAAGAGCCTGGCGCCTGCCATATCGAGCTGCCGGAAGACGTGGCCGGCGCCGACACTGGCGACGACTCGCTGGCCCCGCTCTCGACGGAGCGCCCGCGCCGGCCCTCGCCGGACCGCCCCTCCTTGGCGAAAGCGGCGGAGCTGATTGACGCCGCGAAGCGCCCCATCATCCTGGCCGGCAACGGGGTGGTCCGCGGGCGCGCGTCCGAGGAGCTGCTGCGCTTCTCGCAAGCCACCGGCATCCCGGTGGCCAACACCTTCATGGCCAAAGGGGTGGTGCCCTGGGAGTACGAGTTGTCGCTGCTGTCCATCGGGCTGCAGATGCACGACTACGTGCAGTGCGGGTTCGACCAATCAGACCTGGTCATCGCCATCGGCTACGACTTCCCGGAATACGCGCCGGCGCTGTGGAACCCAAAGTTTGACCGGCAGATCATCCACCTGGATTTCACCCCGAGCGAAGTGGACCGGGCGTACCAGCCCGCCGTCGAGATCGTGGCCGACATCCGCGAAGCCTTGGAACTGCTGCGCCCGCTGGTGCGCTCGCACAAAGAGATCGCCTACCCGCCGAAGCTCCGCCAGTTCATCCTCGACGATTTGAAGCGCGCTGCGTCGGATGACGCGATGCCGATGAAGCCGCAGCGGATCCTGCATGACCTGCACCAGGCGCTCGGCCGGCACGACCTGGTGATCAGCGACGTGGGCGCGCACAAGCTGTGGGTGGCGCGCATGTTCCTGCCGTCCGAGCCGAACACCGTCATCATTTCCAACGGGCGGGCCGCCATGGGCATCGCCGTGCCGGGCGCGATCGCCGCCAAGCTGGTGCAGCCGGACCGCGCCGTCGTGGCGGTCTGCGGAGACGGCGGGTTCCTGATGAACGTGCAGGAGCTGGAAACGGCGGTGCGGCTGAAGATCAACCCGGTCTTCCTGATCTTCAACGACGGCGGCTACGGGCTGATCAAATGGAAGCAGCAGAACAAATTCGGCCGCAGCGTCGGCATGGAGTTCGGCAACCCGGACTTCGTCGCGCTGGCGAAGTCCTTTGGCGCGCGCGGCTGGCGGATCGAGGCGGCCGGGGACCTGGCGCGGATCTTGAACGAGGCGATCCACCAGCCGTTGCCGAGCGTGATTGACGTGCCGGTGGATTACCGGGAAAACGCCCGGCTCACCGAGCAGTTGGGGCAATTAGTGTGTCCAATTTGACGTGGTGAATCATGATCGAAGCCATTAATCCCGCCACGGGCCGCCACATCCGTTCGTATACGACCCTGTCGCCGGCCGAAACCCACGCGCGGCTCCAACGGACCGCGCAGGCGCAGTTGGAGTGGCGCCGCTCGCCGATGGCGGCCCGCGCGGCCGTCATGACGCAAGCCGCCGCGCAGCTTCGGGAGCGAACGGACGCCAACGCCAGGCTGATGGCCCAGGAAATGGGCAAGCCGGTGGCCCAAGGCCGTTCCGAGGTGGAGAAGTGCGCTTGGACCTGCGAGTATTTCGCGCAGGAGGCGCCACGGTTCTTGGCGCCGCAGCCCATCAAGACTGATGCGGCAAAAAGCTACGTGATGTTTGAGCCGCTGGGCGTCATCCTGGCGATCATGCCGTGGAATTTCCCGTTCTGGCAGGTGTTCCGCGCCGCCGTGCCGGCGCTGATGGCCGGCAATGCCATGGTCCTCAAGCACGCCTCCAATGTCCCCGGCTGCGCCCTGGAAATCGAAGAGGTCTTCCGGCAGGCCGGCCTGCCGGAGTGGGTGTTCTCGACATTTTTGGTCGAGACCGCGCAGGTGCGGTCGCTCATTGAGCATCCGGCGGTGAAGGGGGTGACGTTGACGGGCAGCACTGAGGCCGGCCGCGCCGTTGCGGCCGTCGCGGGCGCGGCGCTCAAAAAGAGCGTGCTGGAGCTCGGCGGCAGCGACCCGTACGTCGTGCTGGAGGACGCCGACTTGGAACTGACGGTCGAGGCGTGCGTCGCCTCCCGGCTGATCAACGCCGGGCAAAGCTGCATCGCGGCCAAGCGGTTCATCGTGGTGGAACCGCTCTGCCGCCGTTTTGAAGAGCGGTTTGTCGAGCGCATGCGCGCGCAACGCGTGGGGAACCCGATGGACGAGGCCACACAGGTCGGGCCGCTGGCCCGCGCGGATTTGCGGGACCAGCTCCATGCGCAGGTGGAGCAGAGCGTGCGGCGCGGGGGCCGGCTGCTGCTGGGCGGGCGGATCCCCGACGAGCCGGGCGCCTTCTACCCGCCCACCATCGTGACGGACGCCCGCCGGGGATTGCGGGTGTTTGATGAGGAGACCTTCGGCCCGGTGGCCGCCATTGTCCCGGCCCAGGATGAAGAAGCCGCGTTGCGGTTGGCCAACGACTCGCCCTTCGGGTTGGGAGCGGCGGTCTTCACCCGCGACGTCGAGCGAGGCGAGCGGCTGGCGGCGGCGCATCTGGACGCCGGCAGCTGTTTCGTGAACGCCTTCGTGCGATCCGATCCACGATTACCCTTCGGCGGCATCAAGCAGTCCGGGTATGGCCGCGAGCTGGGCCTGTTCGGGATTCAGGAGTTCGTGAATATTAAGACGGTATACGTGAAGTAGCGGGTCGTCCCCAGCGGTTGTGTTTTTCCGTCAGGATTGCTACGCTTGACGGCAAGATGGCCGACTCGCGCCCGCCTTTCCGTTTTTTCGACGCCCTCACCATTCCCGAGGTGCGCTGGTTCCTGGGCGCCGTCGCGTCGTTTACCTTGGCCGGCCGCGCGCTGATGGTGATCATCGGCTACCAGGTCTACCGCTTGACCCATGACCCGGCGGCGCTGGGATGGCTGGGGCTGGTGGAGGCGATCCCGGCCATTTCGTTGGTGCTATTCGGCGGCCACGTGGCCGACCACGTCAACCGCCGCGCCATCCTGCTGGTCACCCGCGCCGTCTCGACGGCCTGCGCGCTGGCCCTCGCCGCCGTGTCGTGGCGCCAGCCCGCCGCGGTGCTGCCCGCGCTCTACGGGGTGGTGTTCCTCGCCGGCACCGCGCGCGGTTTCGCCGACCCGGCGCACACCGCCTTCGAGGCGCAGATCGTGCCCAAGCACCTGACGGTGAACGCCTCCTCCTGGATCAGCAGCACGTGGATCGGGTGCGCCGTGCTGGGTCCGGCGATCATCGGGTTTGTCTTCGACGCCTGGGGTGCCGCCGCGTGTTATCTCCTGTCGGCCGTCGGGTTCGCCGGCTCGTGGCTGTGCACCGCCGCGATCGCCCCCAAGCCCACGCCGGTGCAGGCGCACCGGGAGCCGTTGCTGAAGAGTATAGGCATCGGATGGCGGTTCGTGTTCGCGAACCCGGCGCTGCTGGGCGCGATGGCGCTGGATCTGTTCGCCGTCCTCTTCGGCGGCATGATCGCGTTGCTGCCGGTCTATGCGGATGACATCCTGCACGTCGGGGCCAAGGGGGTGGGCTTGCTGAACGCAGCCTCCGCCTGCGGGGCGTTGACCATCACCTTGCTGGCCACGCATCGCCCCCCGATTGCCCGCGCGGGGCGCAACCTGCTGCTGGCGGTGGCCGGCTTCGGTCTCAGCGTGCTGGTGTTCGCCTTTTCGACGAACTTCTGGCTCTCGATGGCCGCACTG
The DNA here is from genome assembly GCA_016190215.1 of Candidatus Omnitrophota bacterium. GTDB lineage: Bacteria > Omnitrophota > Gorgyraeia > Aquiviventales > Aquiviventaceae > JACPRA01. Next base: position 14,747 of record JACPRA010000001.1, on the reverse strand, counting down.
TGGTGCAGCGGCGCGTGCGATGGGGTGAGCATGGTGATCCGCCGCTCCATGGTGCGGCTCTTGTCGCCGGACCACCTGCGGGGGCGCATCGCGGCCGCGAACTGGGTGTTCATCAGCGCGTCGAACGAGCTGGGAGCGTTTGAAAGCGGGATGGTGGCCGCGTGGATCGGCACCGTGCCGTGCGTGGCCCTCGGCGGATTAACGACGCTGGGCGTGGTGGCGCTGGCGGCGACGCTGTCCCCGCACTTGCGCCGGCTGCAATTTGACGTCCGGACACTAGAAAGGAGGTTACATGGCGCGAACGAACTATGAGTTTGAGAAGCGGAAGCGGGATTTGGAAAAGAAGCAGAAGCAGGAAGCCAAGCGGCTGCGCAAGCTGGAGCGGAAGCGACAGCAGGCCGCCGATGCGTCAACCCCGCCGCCGAGCGCGTAAACGCGAGTCGGGGGAATCCTCAGAGCGGGACGCGGCGCGTCAGGAGATCCGTTCGACGCGGACCGGGACCAGCCCGCGCTCCAAGGGGGCGATCCGCTCGAACGACCCGCGGGTCAGGTCAATGACGCGGTCGGGGAACCGGCGTGAAGGCCCGCGGTCCGTGATGCGGACGACGACAAACCGGCCGGTGTCCAGGTTGGTGACTTTCATCAGGGAGCCGAAGGGCACGTCCCACATGGCGGCTTCCAGGGCGTCGGGGTTGAAGCGGTGGCCCATCGCGACAAACTCGTTGAGCGGCTCTCCGCCGCCATACCAACTCGCGAGGCCACGCACGCCGCCGGCGGGTTGGGAAAGTGTTGGGACCAGCTCAGCACTGCCCGGCGGAACCGCAGGAACGGACGGCAGCACCGTGGCCACCACAAGCCCCACCGCCCATCGCAACATCGCATCTCCCTCAGGTCTGTCCGGGAGCCGGCCAGGATTCTTGCTTTAAGTATACCTGTCACCGCCATGATCCCGTGCCGGGTGCCCGCATCATCTCCTTGACAGGATCTCACAGGGTTTCTCACAGGGCCGTGACGTTTCGATGACGGTTTCGTTAGGCGGTTGACTCATGCTTGACTTGCGGAACGCTCGGAGGAGTCCGAACTGGTGTGGCTTCTGAGGGGAAGATCAGCCGTTGGTCAGGACATCGAGCTGCTCGGTCAGTTCGATCCAGCGGCGCTCTTCGGTTTGGAGCAGCATCGCCAACTCGGTACAGCGGTCGGTAAGCTCGCGGCTCCAGAGGGCGGGGTTGGCGGCCATCTCTGATTCCAGCGTTTCTTTTTCCTTTCGGTAGGCGGCCTGCTGCGCTTCGGACCGCGAGATCTGGCCGGCCAGCTTTCGCTTGGCGGACTCGCGCTGTTTGCGCAGGTGGTAATCCGAGGGTCCCTTCGCCTTGGGTGTCGGCGCCGCGCCGGATCCGCTCTCCGCTTCCAACTCCTGCCGCACCTGGCTCTCCAGCCGGTAAACGTATTCCGCATAGCTGCCGGGATAATGGACGACGGCGCCGTTTTTGACCTCGACGATCTGTGTGGCCACCATGTTCACGAACGTCCGGTCATGGCTGATGAAGAAGACGGTGCCGGGGAACTGCTGCAGGGCGGCGCCCAGCGCCTCGACCGTTTCAAAGTCCAGGTGGTTGGTCGGCTCATCCAGCAGCAGCACGGAGCGCTTCATCAGCAGGAGGCCGGCCAGGCACAGGCGCGCGCATTCGCCGCCGCTGAGCACGGAGACCGGCTTCTTCACGTCGTTGCCCTTGAAGAGGAACGAGCCGGCCATGGCCAGCAGCTCCTGCCGGCTGACCGTCTTCGCCGCATGGCGCTCCAGATGGGTGAAGACGTCATGCGCCGGGTTCAGCGCGGCCACCACGTGCTGGGCGTAATAGGCGATCTCGCAGCCGAAGCCCCATTTGAACGTCCCGCCCTTGGGGGCCAAATCCCCGGCCAGCGTGCGCAGGAACGTGGTCTTCCCTTGGCCGTTGTCGCCGAGCACCGCCACGTGGGCGCCGTGGTCCACCTCCACCCGGATGTGCTGGGCCACGAGCTTCTCCGGATAGCCGATGGCCAGCGCGTCGCAGGAGAGTGCCGGGCCCTGGCGGCGCTGGATGGCGGGGATCTTGATCTGCACGTTGTGCTGCGCTTCGGCCAGGTCAATGGGCTTGAGTTTCTCGATCTGCTTCATCTTGGAGCGCGCCTGGCTGGCCTTCGAGGCTTTGGCTTTGAAGCGGTTGACGAACGTCTGGAGCTGTTTGCGCTTGCTTTCGATCGTCTGGTTGTAGCTGATGGCCTGGGCCTCCTGCTCGGCCTTGAAGATCAGGTACTCCTCCACCGTGCCGGGGTAGAGCATCAGCCGCCCGTTCTCAGCCTCCAGCGTGTGGTCGCAGGTCTTCTTTAGAAACTCGCGGTCGTGGGAGACGATCAGGAAGCCGCCGTCGAAGTCCTGCAGGAACTCTTCCAGCAGAATGAGGGTTTTCAGGTCGAGGTAGTTGGACGGCTCATCCAGGATCAGGAAGTTGGGCTCGCGCAGCAGCATGGAGGTAAGCTTGACGCGGGTCTGGTAGCCGCCGGAGAGGCTGGTGATGCGGGCGTCGAGCAAGGCGTGCTTGAGTTGGAACCGGCCCGCCACCTCGCCGCAGCGCCACGCTTCTTGGCCGGTGTGGCGCATGAGAAACTCCAGCACGGTTTCCTCCGGGGTGAACGGGTCATGCTGCTCCAGGTAGCTCAGCCGCAGGTCGCGGCTTTGGATGACCTCGCCGGAGTCGGCGGTGTCCTGGCCGATGATGATCTTGCACAAGGTGGACTTCCCCGCGCCGTTGCGGCCGATGAAGCCGGTCTTCTTGTCGGAATCCAGCGTGACGCCGGCCTCGTCGAAGATGACGCGCGGGCCGAACCGCTTGGTGATGTTTTGCAGCTGGAGAATAGCGGGCATGGGAGACGCTAGAGTAGGGCGGCGCGGCGAAATCGTCAAGCCATTGACGCTGGCGCGGGCCTGGCATTCCGGCGTTGCTGTCGCGTATGGGTCGAGTCGGCCGATGCGCCTGTGATACAATGCCGCCATGCGGCTGATGATCCCGAACATGCCCCGGTCGGCGGCCGCGGCGCTGCTGACGCTGGGTTTGCTCCTCGGCGGGACGTCTGTCGCATCCGCTTTAGGACGCCGTCCGGAAACGCCGGCGGCGCCGGCCCAACCCGTGACGCCGTCGCGCTGGGGCGTGGGTTCCTGCGAGGAGATCGAAGGCGCGTTGGACGGCCAGGTCCAGCAGTTCTTAGACGAGGAGGTTTGGATTCGCCCCACCCCGCTCGGCGGATTCATCTTCAAGCTCCAGGGCACGCAGCCCTTCGGCGTCTGCTCCGAGTTTTTTAATTTCCTCGTTACTGAAGGCCTCTATCCGTTCAAGTGGGAGGCGTTCACCCAGGACTGCATCGCCACGTACCAGCGGGGCCTGCGCGCGTTCCAGTACGACGAATGCCCAAACGCCGCCGCGATCCAGCAGCAGCTTGCCACCTCGTGCCGCGATCGGATGCTGGATCGCGTGCAGCGCCTCAACCGCTATGCGGAGGAGGTGATGGCGGCCTACCGGAAATGCCATGAGTTCGGCGATGGGCACCTGCGCCTGCCGCCGCCACCCGAAGCCGGTCTTGATGCGTTGCCGCAGCCAGCGCCGCCGGCTCCGAAGCCGCCGGCCACTCCGCCCTCGCCCGCCGCTCCGTCGCTGCCCGCTCAGCCACCGTCGCTGAAGGATGCCGCCGGGCCGCCGGCACCTGCGGCCATGGGTGCCATGCCCATGCCGCCGCGGTCAGGCAGCCTGCCGCGGTCCGCATCCTCCGCCGCCTCCTGCTGCGAAGCGTGCCCCGGGGATGACCGGGGGCGTTACTACATCCCCATGGCGCCTGAGACCGACTGCCGGCCCGGGGATACCCGGCGGGATGACCTGAGTGTCGGCGCCGGCACCTGCGCGAATCCGCTCACCGAGCAGCCGGGTCCGTTGACCTACGGTGCCGCCTGCTGCGCCGGGCAGCGTGATCGCGTGCTGTATGACTCCGCGGCCTCCGGCGCGGTGCGCTCCCAGGTCGGCGCGGTCCTGCGATCCGCCTGCGGCGAGGATCCCTGCGCCGCCTCCGGCAGCGGCGCGTCGCAGGCCGGCCCGCCGACGCGACTGGACGTGTCGATCCTCAGCACCGGGACCGGCTCCCAGGGCCGCCACTGGGTGCCGGAGGACGCGGTCCTGCACGTGGGCACGGAGCGGTTGAAGCCCTGCGCCACATCAAGTTTTTATGCGGTCAAGGAAGCGGCGGCCAAGGCCGCGGCGGTCGTCGTCTTCAGCGCGCTCGGCGCGCAATATGAGCGCGACGCGGCGCAGGCGGAGTCCGCGCCAGGCACTGCCTGCAGCCACAGCGCGGAATCGCCCGCCGCCACCCGCAGCCCCGCGGCGCGCGCCCGGGACCGGGCGGCGATGGGGGCGGCGCTGGGCCTGTTGACCTCGCAGGCGACAGGGCAGGTGAAGGGGCTGCGCGCGTCCTTCGACGTCACCGGACGCGAAGATCAGCTGCGCGAGGCCGCGCTGCGCGCGACCGTCGTCAACGAGGTCACCCAGCAGCGCGAATCTCTTTCGACGCCGCTGCCCTTCGGCGCAGATCAGCCGTCGAAGCCATAAGGCCGCGCGGATGGAAACCTACGATGTGGTGGTGATCGGCGCCGGAGCCGCCGGGATGATGTGCGCCATCCAGGCGGGCCGCCGCGGTCGCCGCGTGGCGCTGCTGGAGCACGCCGGCGTCATCGGCCAAAAAATCCGCATCTCCGGCGGCGGGCGGTGCAACTTCACCAACCGGGGCGCGACGCCCGAGCGGTACGTGTCCGAGAACCCGGATTTCTGCCGCTCGGCGCTGGCGCGGTACACGGCCGAGGACTTCGTGGAGCTGGTGCGCGCCCACGGCATCGCGTTCCATGAAAAAACGCTCGGCCAGCTCTTCTGCGACGGTTCCGCCCAGCAGATCATTGACATGCTGATCGAGGAGTGCCGCCGCGCGCGCGTGACGATCGCGCTGAACTGCCAGGTGCAGACGGTGAAAAAGGCGGACGGGTTTCTCATCAAGACCAGCGCCGGCGATTATGCGGCCGAGTCCCTGGTGATCGCCACGGGCGGGCTGTCGCTGCCGAAGACCGGGGCCACCCATTTCGGCTATCGTATCGCGGAGCAGTTCGGGCTGCGCGTGGTCCCCACGTCGGCGGCGCTGGATGCGTTCGTGTTTTCCGAGAACGACCGCCGGCGGTTCGAGGAACTGGCCGGCGTCTCGCTGCCGGCCGCCGTGACCTGCCACGGCGCGCGGTTCGAAGAGGGGATTCTCTTTACGCACACAGGATTGAGCGGCCCCGCGGCGCTGCAAGCCTCGCTCTACTGGCAGCCCGGCCGGAAAGTCAGCGTGGACCTGCTGCCGTCAATGTCGACTGACGAGCTGCGGAGCTGGCTTGCCCAGAAGAAAACGGACGGATCCGGCGCCAAGGTGGAGACGCTGCTGGCGGAGCGGCTGCCCAGGCGCGTGGTGGACCGCTTCTGCCGGCTGCACAACCTCACCCCCCGGTCGCTGGCGCAGCAGCCGGCGGCGGCGCTGGAATCGCTCTGCCGGGGCCTGAAGGCGTGGACGTTTATGCCGCGCGGCACCGCCGGCTACGGGACGGCGGAGGTGACGCGGGGCGGCGTGGATACGAAGGCGCTGTCATCCAAGACGATGGAGTGTCACACGGTGCCGGGACTCTACTTCATCGGCGAGGTGGTGGACGTCACCGGCTGGCTCGGCGGCTACAACTTCCAATGGGCCTGGTCGTCCGGCTGGGCCGCCGGCCAGGCCGTGTAGTATCGCCCCTTCACTTTTTACCCCCAAACTCTTGACGTAGTAGTATTTTTGTAGTAATTTAGTAGTAGTTAATTAGTAATTACTTCCATAGAATTTCACTACACAAGGTTAATAAAATGAACGAGTTAAATAACGACTATCTTATTAACTACTACACAAAGCAAGAGCTAGGATTCCGACTTACTCCCAAGATGAAGCTTGAGGAATTCTGGCCGGAATTGGTCAAGTTCCGCCAGGCGAAGGCGGAGTTTCTTCCCTTTAAGGACCAAGCTGGAAAACCATTCTGGTTTGTCCTTACACCCAAGCTACAGGAGTTCCTCCACCAGGTGGACTCGCGCGGAAAAGACTCGCTGTACAGCGTGGTGAAAGAGGAGATCCAGGCCGAGCTTACCGAGCAGGCGCTGGTTGAGGAGGCCATGTTCTCCAGCGTGATCGAAGGGGCCTTCTCCACCATCGCGCGCGCCCGGGAATTGATCGTGGAAGGCAAGAAGCCGCGAGATACCAGCGAGCAGATGGTTGCCAACAACGGTCGCGTCATGCGGTACGTGCTGGAGCAGCGGGAAGCCCCTTGCTCCCTTGAGCTCATGCACACGATTCAGCACATGGTGACGGAGAAAACCTTAGAGGATGAAGCGGCGGCCGGCCGATTTCGTGATGGACCGGTGTTCGTGGTGAATGAGCGCCGTCAGACCATCTACGAGGCGCCGCCGGCTGGCACCGTCCAACCGGCGATGGAGGCGCTCGCAAACTGGATCAACGAAGGAGAGCAACAGCCGTTCATCCATCCCATTCTTCGCGCCGCCATTATCCATACGTACCTCGTATATGTACACCCGTACGTTGATGGGAACGGCCGGACGGCCCGGGCGATGTTTTATTGGTATCTCCTTAAGCATCGCTACGAATTCTTCCGCTACTTTTCCATCTCCTCAATTATTCAAGAAACACGAGAGCGCTACTACAAATCCCTAAAAGATATGGAGGACGACGAGGCCGATATGACCTACGTTCTCCTCTACATGGCCGAATCCGTCGTACGCGCCATTGACGTAATCTTGCAGCGCATCACCGAGCGTTACCGCCGGGACATCCTCTTCGCCAACATTCGCCGGCAACGCATCATCATGAACGAGCGACAGACGCGCTTCTTGCGGTATTTGACCATTTCGAAGGAAAAGCGGGGCACCATCGCCAAGTACCAGAAGGAATTCAAGGTGGTGTACGAAACCGCTCGGCGGGATTTGGCTCAACTGGAAACGCTGGGGATTCTTGCGAAAAATAAGCAAGGCCGCCAGTTCATCTATACTCTCAACCCGACCTTTCTCGCAAGGCGCGATGAACAGGCGGTGGCGTAGAGCGGGCTACTTCCCGACGAGGCGCTCGAGCTCTTCGACGTGCTCCTGGCTGTCTTGGAGGACGTGCTCGATCGCTTCGTAGAGGATCACTTCATCGTGCGGGATCAGGTTGAGCAGCTTGCGGTAGAACGTGACGGTGTCGCGCTCGTACTTCAGGTTGATCTTCACCGCCTGCAGCGAATCTTTGTGGATCTGAATCTCCCCCACCTTCGTCGTGGGCACCCCGCCCAGCGCCACGATCCGCTGCCGCAGCAGCGTGGCGTGCTCGGCCTCGTCTGAGGCGATTTCCGCAAACCGGGCCATCAGCCCTTCCGCGTAAGGGCCGCTGGTGATGGCCGCCTGCGTCAGGTATTGGATGTAGCTGGCGTACTCCATCTCCAGGCCGTCGTTCATGAGCTTGATGATCTTGTCAGCGTCGAGCGACATTGATTACCCCTCCTCTATAACCTGAAGCGGCGGCCATCATGGCAACCGCGGAATGCCGAGCGCGGTGAGCGCTCGGCCTCCTTCTGGGTGTGAGGGGCAGTGTAGACCCCGCGAGGCGCCGGTGTCAACGCGCGCCGGCAAAACCCCTATAGAAGAGTCAGATTTTTCCTTGACAGATCCCGCCGCGGCCTCTAAAATTAGCCAATTGAGACTCAGTCTCAACTACAGACATGAAGCGATTCGTCGAAGTCGAGCAATGGCTGAAGACCCACGGCATCCGGCTCACCGACCAGCGCCGGCTGGTGGTGCGCCGGGCGGTGGCGTATCTCCACTTCACCGCCGAGGAGCTGGTCAAGGACGTGCGGGAATATGACGCCTCGATCGCGCGCGGCACCGTCTACCGCACGCTGGCGATGCTGCAACAGGCCGGCATGGTCGAGAAGCACGACTTCCGCTACGGCCCTCCCAACTACGAAGTGACCTTCGCGAAAGCCCACCACGACCACCTGATGTGCCTCCACTGCGGGGAGATCATCGAGTTCCAGGAGCCCCGGTGGGAGCGGCTGCAGGACGAGGTGGCCAAGCGGTACAAATATCAGCTTTTGACCCATACGCACAAGCTCTACGGCGTGTGCGCCTCCTGCCAGCGCAGCGGCGAGAAGCGCCTGGCCGAGCCGCCGCACCTGCACGTCGAGGAGATGGTGGCCTGAGCATGTCTGACATGCGCTGCGAGTGCGGCCGGCTGATGGCCCGGCAGATCCCGGACGGGATCGAGCTGAAATGCCCGCGGTGCAAACGGGCGTTCGTGCTGCGCCTTCCGCAGCGGGATGCGCACGGCCCGGCCCGCGCGCTTCGCCTCAGCCCGGTGAGCGCCGGCCCGGCACGGAGGGACGGCTGATGTGGCGCCTGTTCCTGCACGGCGGGCCGATCATGTGGCCCCTGCTCATCACGTCGTGCGTCGCGCTGGCCGTGGTGGTGGAGCGGCTGCTCTTCATTGAATGGGAGCGCCGCCGCCGGGACCGCGCCGCGGTGGATGAAATCCTCCGGCAGACCGAGAACGGCGACATCGCGGGGGCGATCCGCGCGGCCGGCCGCTCCAGGGATTTCGTGGCCCGGGTGCTCGGGTACGGGCTGTCGCATCGTGAACGCTCATTTGCGAACGCGCTGCTGCGCGCGGCCAATCAAGAGCTCGCGCGCTTCAGCCGCGGCTTGGCCGTGCTGGACACCATCATCACGCTGGCCCCCCTGCTCGGGTTGTTGGGGACGGTGACCGGGCTGATCCGCTCCTTCGGGCTGCTGGGCACGCAAGAGCTGGGCGCGCCCGCCGCCATCACCGGCGGCATTGCCGAAGCGCTGATCGCCACCGCCTTCGGCTTGGGCATCGCGATCACGGCGCTCATCCCGTTCAACTATCTCAATGCCAGGCTCGAGGATGCGCGGCGCGAGATCGAAGACGCCTCCACGCACCTGGAGCTGCTCCTTATGAAATCCCGGGAAACCCGGACGCGCGCATGAACATCCCAACCCCAACCGCCCGCCGCCGCGCCCGCATCGAGATCATCCCGCTGATTGACATCATGTTTTTCTTGCTGGCCACCTTCGTCATGGTGTCGCTCTCGATGATCAAGAATCAGGGCATCCCGGTCACGCTGCCGGCGGCCTCCTCGGGCGTGCCGCAGGAGCCGGCGGCCGCCGCCACCGTCACGATCACGGAGCAGGGCGACATCTACCTCGACCACGAAGCGGTCACCGCGGAGTCGCTCTCGGCCCGCCTGCAGGCGAAACACGCGGCGGAGCCCGACTTGCGGGTCGTGCTGCATGGGGACGAGCGCGCCCTCTTCGGCAGCGCCATTCAGGTCTTGGACGACATCCGGCTGCTGGGCATCACGAAGATCGCCGTCCAAACCCGCCCCCAGGAGCCTCGCCGATGAGCCCGACCATCCTGGAGCAGCGGCCGGACACCGCGGCCTTGAAGCGAAACCGCCGGATCGGCGTCGCGGTCTCCGTCGCCTGCCACCTGGTCCTCGTGCTGGCCGGCGGGCGGCTGCTCGCCCAGCCGGCTGAATACGGCATCGAGCCCGGCCACGGCGGCATCGCGGTCGAGTTGGTGGCTGCGCTGCCCGCTAGCACCGGCTCGGCGCCCAGCGTGTCCGTGGCGGAGGAGCCGGCGTCATCCGAGGACGCCGTCGTGTCCGAGGCGCCCGCGCCGCAACCCGAGCCTCAGCCGGCAGCAGCGCAGGCCGCCGTTGCATCCATGAACGCCTCACCATTTGTCGGCGACGGCAGCTCGCCGGTTCCGGGGCAGGATGCGACGACGTTCTATTCCCCCGGCGGAGGACAGACCAGCGCGCGGCCGAACTACCTGCGCAACCCGGTTCCGCCCTATCCCATCGAAGCGCGCCGGCTCGGGCAAACAGGGCTGGTCGTGCTGTCCGTGACGATCGACACGACCGGACGCGCCCAGCGGGTCGAGCTGGCGCAAAGCTCAGGATTTCCCATATTGGACGGATCGGCGCTGACGACGGTGCGCCGGTGGACCTTCCGTCCGGCTCGAACCGGCGGGGTGCCGGTGGAGTGCGTTGCTGAAGTGCCGATCCGGTTTACGTTGGCATCCGGTCGGCCATGATTCCGCATGCGGCCCGCGATCACGGCATCCAGCGCCCGGATAGAGGAGGGAGTCGGATGCAGTCGTACCGCAAGCCGGCCTGGGGAGCGTGGGCAGCCGCGCTCTGGATCGGCGTCATGGGGATCACGAGTTCGGCGCGCGCGGAGGATCCGGAGCAGCCGGTGCGGTCCCGGCGGATGGAAGAAGTCGTGGTCACCGGGGAGCCGTTGGCCCAGCCGTTCCTGCCCGACGTGAGCCGCACCAACATTTACGCCGGCAAGAAAACGTCGGTCATTGATCTGCGCGCCCGGCCCGCGATCGCGAACAACAATTACCGCCAGGCCCTGGCGCAAACCCCCGGCCTGATCGTGAGCGAGGAAACCACCCCGCTGGTCAGCATCGGCTACCGCGGCTTAGCACCGGACCGGATGCAGTTCATGCAGGTGCTCAAGGACGGCGTGCCGATCCAGGCGGACCTCTTCGGCTACCCGGAGGCCTACTACACCCCGCCGTTCCAGACCGTCGAACGCATCGAGTTCATCCGCGGCGGCGCCTCGCTGATGTACGGGCCGCAGCCCGGCGGCGCGATCAATTTCCTCACGAAGGATCCGCAGCCCGGCACGCCCGTCGCCGCCTATTCGGAGCACCTCTTCGGCGACAACCAGATGATGTCCCACACCACCCGCCTGACCGGCATGCTGGACCCCATAGGGTACCAAGGCTACGTCCATGAGCGGGAAGGCAACGGGTTCCGCGAGACCAACAGCGATTTCGAGGTGCTCGGCGGCGGCCTGCGGGTCACGCTTGGGCAGACCACCGACTCCCGCCTGACGCTGGATTACGACGAGTATCACCAGGAACATGGCGAGCCGGGCGGTTTGACGCGCGCCGAAGCGGACAGCGACGGGCGCGACGTCACCCACCGGTTCGCGGATCGGTTCCGCCTGGAGCGGTATGCCGGCGTCCTGCGCTATGAGCGCGACCTGGACGAGGACAACGCGTTTGCATTGCGCACGTTCGGCGGGCACTATCGCCGGTACAGCAAGCGGCAGCGCGGGGGCGGGTTCGGCACCAATCCCACCGCGACCACCAACGACATCCAGGAGCAGGATTTTTACACGCTGGGGTTCGAGCCGCGGTTCCGCCACAGCTATGACGCGTTCGGCCAGGACGACCAGACCCTGACGGTGGGCGCGATGACCTATTTCTCGGATTCCCCGCGCGAGGACCAGCGCGGCTCAACCCCGGAGGCTGACTCCGGCAGCCTGCGGAACAAAAGCGACCGCGACATGCAATACCTCTCGCTGTTCGCCGAGCACCTGTTCCGGTTCGGCAAGCTGTCGCTCACGCCGGGCGTGCGGATGGAGCACCTCTGGCAGCAAGTGCAGGAGGACGTCAACGCCGATAAGACGGCCGCCGGCACGTCGCTGGCGGACGAGTCGGAATTCGACGCTGTCCCGCTCTTCGGTCTGGGCGCGGCGTATGACGCGACACCCCGCCTCACGCTGTACAGCAATCTCTCGCAAGGCTACCGGCCCAAGGCCTTTACCCAGGCGGTCCCAACCGGCGCGACGCAGGTGGTCAACGGGGACCTGGAAGAAGGCAAGAGCTGGGCGTTTGACGTGGGCGCGCGCGGCCGGTACGACGACCTGCTGAATTGGGACGCCAGCTACTTCGTCATGCGGTTCGACGATCAGATCGGCACCGCCGGCAACACCGTCGCCAACGTGGGCCATGCGCTTCACCAGGGGCTGGAGCTGTCCGCCGAGGCGGATGTGGTCGGCTGGGTGGATGCGCGCGGCGGGACCGCGTATCGCGACCAGCTCGGCTCCGTGAAGCCGTTCGTCAACCTGCTGCTGCTCGACGCGGAGTTCATCACAGGGCCGCAGGACGGCAAGCGCCCGCAGTACGCGCCGCAATACACGCTGCGCTCCGGGGTGCAATACGACTGGCGCCGGCGCGTGATGGCCAGCCTGAGCAGCGTGTTCGTAGATGACCACTTCGGCGACGACGCGAACACGAATGCCCAGCGCATTCCGTCCTACAAGGTGTGGGACCTGGCGGGCGAGGTGAAGCTGTACAAGGACTACGTCTCGCTCGTCGCGGGCGTCAACAACCTGTTCGACGAACGGTATTTCTCCCGGGTCACCAGCGGGGGCATTGACCCCGCCTCGGAGCGGAATCTCTACGCCGGCGTACGGGTCGGTGTCACCTTCTAGCGAGAGGAACGATGCAGACTGAACAGTGGCTCTTGGGGCTCTTCGCGGGCGGGACGATCGTCCTGGGACTGCCGGTTGCCCGGTTGAAAACAGTCACGGTCAAGACGCGCGCTCTGCTGAACGCGATCTCCACCGGCGTGCTGATCTTCCTGCTGGTGGAGATCACCGGCCATCTGCTGGAAGAGATGGAGGAGCTGATCGAAGCCGCCGTGGAGCACGGGACGTCCTTGACTCCGGCCCTGCAATACGGCGGGTTGTTCGCCCTCGGCTTCGCGCTGGGATTGCTGGGGTTGGTCTATTTCGAGAGCCGCTTCCTCTCATCAGCGAAAAACGGCACGGTGCCCAAGGCCCGGGCGGAGCAGGTGGCCATGATGATCGCCATCGGCCTGGGGCTCCACAACTTCAGCGAAGGGCTGGCGATCGGCCAGGGGTATGAGTCCGGCGCGCTGAAACTGGCCTGGCTGTTGGCGGTTGGGTTCGGCCTGCACAACGCGACGGAGGGATTCGGGATCGCCGCCCCCCTGTCCGGCCACCGCGTGTCCTGGCGGTTCCTGGGCCTGACCGCCCTGGTCGCCGGCGGGCCCACGTTCCTGGGCACCATCGTGGGCGGGTGGTGGACCAATGAACCTCTCGAAGTGCTCTGCCTCTCCCTGGCGTCCGGCACCATCCTCTATATCATCGGCGAGCTGCTGCACCTGGGTCGCCAGTTGAAAGAGGACGCGGTGGTCGGCATCGGCTTGCTGGGCGGGTTCTTTTTGGCCCTGCTCACCGATTTTCTCCTCATCGGCGCCAAGTAGGCGCCTGACCGCTCCCCCACGCCGTCCCGCCTCGTGCTATAATTAAGCGGCTACCCTGGAGGGGGATGCCGTTCCTGCGTCTTGCGCTAGCCCAATTGAATGTGACGGTCGGCGACGTGTCCGGCAATACCGAGCGGATTCGCGACGCCGTGCTGCGCGCCAAAGCCTGGCGCGCCGACCTGGTCGTATTACCCGAGCTGGCGGTCACCGGCTACCCGCCGGAAGACCTCCTGCTGAAGCCGGCGTTTGTCCGCGACAACCTGGACGCGATCGCGCGGATCGCCCGCACCACCGAGGGCATCGTCGCCCTGGTGGGCTACGTGGACCGCGATCGCCGGGGCCGGCTCTACAACGCCGCCGCCGTGCTGGCCGACCGGCGCCTGATTGCGTCCTATCATAAGCAGTGCTTGCCCAACTACGGCGTGTTCGACGAGCAGCGGTATTTCACGCCGGGGGAGGACAGCCTGCTGTTCCGCATGGGCGTGGTGCGGGTGGGGGTGACCATCTGCGAAGATCTCTGGCAGGGCGAGCCGGTCCGGCACCTGGCCCGGCAGCGCTGCCAACTGCTCCTGAACCTCTCGGCCAGCCCGTATCATGCCGGCAAGGCGCATGAGCGCCGAGCGCTGTTCGCCGAGCGCGCCCGGTCCGGGCGGATGGCGATCGGCTACTGCAACCTGGTGGGGGGTCAAGACGAATTGGTGTTCGATGGGGCCAGCCTGGTCCTGACGCCGGAGGGCCGGGTGGTCGCCAACGGCTGGCAGTGTCGCGAGGACTTGGTGCTCGCCGACCTCGAAGTCGGCTCAGGTCCGGCGGTTCCGGAGCTGCCGCCGATTCCGCCGACGCGCCGGCCGGCGCTGCCGCCGCTGGAGGAGATCTACGGCGCGCTGGTGCTGGGCACGCGCGACTATGTCCGCAAGAACAAGTTTGAGACGGTCGTGCTGGGACTCTCCGGCGGCATTGATTCCAGCTTGGTGGCCTGCTTGGCGGTGGACGCCCTGGGCCCGGAGCGGGTCGTGGGGGTGGTGATGCCCTCGCGGTTTTCCTCTGCGGAGACGCAGGAGGACGCGCGCCGGCTCGCCCGCAACCTCGGCATCCGCTGTGACGAGCTGCCCATCGAGACGTGTTTCGAGGCGTTTCTGAAGACGCTGGAGCCGGTCTGGAGCAGCCGGCCGGCGGATACCGCCGAGCAGAACGTGCAAGCCCGCATCCGGGGGACGCTGCTGATGGCGCTGTCCAACAAATTCGGCTGGCTGGTGCTGACGACCGGGAATAAAAGCGAAATGGCCACCGGGTATTGCACGCTCTATGGGGACATGGCCGGAGGATTCGCCCTGATCAAAGACGTGCCCAAGACGCTGGTCTACCAACTCTCGCGCCTGCGCCAGCGGCGCGGAGGTGCCGGGCCGATCCCGGAGCGGGTGTTCACGCGCGCGCCCACGGCCGAGCTGGCGTTCAACCAAACCGACCAGGACACGCTGCCCCCCTATGAGACGCTGGATGCCATCGTGAAAGCCTATGT
>JACPRA010000009.1 GCA_016190215.1 Candidatus Omnitrophota bacterium | reverse complement strand
TGACGGGTGACGCGGAGCGGGGGGACCCCGCCGCCCGCAGCCGGCGACGCCGATAGTGCGGCGCGGCGAGGACGGTGGGGGTCGCGCAGCGGCAGGACCCGTCACACTGAGTCACTACCAGGGAAGCGAACTCCTTGCGTCCCTTTGCGTCCCAATGGTACGATCGTGGCCTCATGAAACACCATTGGTCTCCACGCGCGGCGGCCGGCCTATCGGCCCGGGATGCCCTGGTCTATCGCTCCCGGTTGATCGGCGACGAAGAGGCGCTGGGCCTCTTCGGCGGCGGCAACACCTCCACCAAATGCCGCGCGCCGGACCTCTCCGGCGCGCTCGAAGATGTCTTGTGGGTGAAAGGCAGCGGCTCCAACCTGAAAGGCTGCGAGCCCCGGCACTTCGCCCCCCTGCGTCTGGCCCCCTTGCAGGGGCTCTTGGCGCGCCGGCAGATGAGCGACGACGAGATGGTCGCCTGCCTGGAGCGCTGCCTGATCGACCCGAAAGCCCCGCGCCCGTCGGTGGAAACCCTGCTGCACGCCTTCATCCCGCACCCGGACATTGACCATACGCATGCGGATGCCATCTTGGCGCTGGCCAACACGCCCAATGGAGCGGCGCTGGTGCGGCGCGTGCTGGGGCCGAAGCTGCTGTGGATTCCCTATATTCAACCCGGCTTCGCGCTCTCTCGGCGGGTGGCCGAGGCGTATCGGCGCAACCCGGACGCTGAAGGGGCCGTGCTGGAACAGCACGGGCTGATCACCTGGGGCTCGGATGGGCGCATCAGCTATGGCCGCACCATCGCCTATGTTTCCAGGGCGGAGCGGTTCTTGGCGCAGCTTCGCCGCCGGCGGGTCTGGTCTGCGGCCGCCAGCCGCGCTCTGCCGCCGGCTCACCGCGAGGCGCTGCTGGAGGCATGGCTGCCGATCCTTCGGCACGGGATCAGCCGGCAGCGCAAGATGCACCTCGCCTTCTGGGATGACGCGGACGTGCTGGAGTTCGTCAACGCCCGCCGCCTGCCGGAGGTGTCGCGCATCGGCCCGGCGACCCCGGACCACATGCTGCGGACGAAACGGCTGCCGCTGATCCTGCGGCCGGTTGGACCGCCCTCGACGGCGGCGCAGGAGATCCGCCGCCACCTCGATCGCTACGCGGCTGAGCACCGCCGCTACTTTGCCCGCTATCACCAGCCGGGCCAGACCCTGCAGGACCCCTCGCCCCGCGTCATCTTGATGCCCGGCGTTGGGATGCTCACGACGGGGAAAGACGCCACCGACGCCGGGATGGTGGCCACGATTTATCGGCACGCCATGCGCATCATGCGCGATGCCACGCGTGCCGGCGGCTATACCGCCGTGACCGCGCGCGAGGCGTTTGGCGTGGAGTATTGGCCGCTCGAGCTGTATAAGCTATCCTTGGCGCCCCCGGAAGCGGAGCTGTCGAGGGAGATCGTGCTGATCACCGGGGCCACCGGCGGGATCGGCCGGGCGATCGCCGAGCTGCTCGTGAATCGAGGCGCGACGGTGGTCGTCACCGACCTGAGCCGGCGGGCGGTGGAGCAGTTGGCGGACGCGCTCAACCGGCGCGCCGGGCGCCGCCGCGCCCTCGGGGTGGCGCTGGACGTGACGCGGGAAGCCAGCATCGCGCAGGCCTTCGCCCGCGCGCGCCGGGTGTTCGGCGGGCTGGATGCGGTCGTCTCCAACGCCGGCATCGCCATGGTGGCGTCAATTGACCGGCTGTCGCTCCAACAATGGGAGCGCAGCCTGGCGGTCAATGCCACCGGCCATTTCCTGGTGGCGCGCGCGGCCGTCCGGTGGCTGCGGGCGCAAGGCTTGGGCGGGTCGCTGGTGTTCATTTCCTCCAAGAACGTGCCGGCCCCGGGCAAGGATTTCGGCGCGTACAGCGCCGCCAAGGCCGCCGAGACCCAGCTCGCGCGGGTGCTGGCCATCGAAAACGGGGAGCATGGCATCCGCGTCAATCTCGTCAACCCGGACGGGGTCTTTGAAGGGTCCGGGTTATGGCAGACGATCGCGCCGGACCGGGCCCGCAGTTACGGCGTCGCTCCCCAGGCGCTGGAAGTGTTCTACCAGCAACGCAACCTGCTGCGCGCCAAGGTGCTGCCCTCAGACGTGGCCGAGGCGGTGGCCTTCCTCATCTCCCGCCGGTCCGCCAAAACCACCGGGTGCTTCCTGCCGGTGGACGGGGGGCTTCGTGAGGCTTTTCCACGCTAATATTAAACGCTATAATAAGTTGCCGTCTCACCACGCAACCAGGGAGGTTGTTTCGTTGATGAAGACACGCATCTTGACACAGAGTTTGGCGATCGCGTTAGCGCTCTGGTGCGTCGCTCCAATGGCTCCTGCGGCGGCTGATGGCCGCCAGATCGTGCGGAAGCTTGGCCGAGGATTGGCTAACGCCGGAGGCGGCGTCCTCGAAATCCCGGTGAATATCTATGCGATGAACCAAGAGCGGGGGCCGGTGGCCGCCATGTCCTGGGGATTGCTGATCGGGCTGGGGCGCACGATCGCCCGCACGGTGGTCGGCGTGGCGGAAATTGTGACCTTCCCGTTTCCGATTCCGCAGGGCTATGAGCCGATCATGCAGCCGGAATTTCTCTTGCATCCCGAAGACGTTCAAGAGTAAGCAGCGAGGAGGACCCTGGAATGGCAGGCGCAGCCGTCGAATTGACCGCTGGAAACTTTGATCAGCTCGTCGTGAAATCGTCCACGCCAGCCTTGGTGGACTTATGGGCGGCGTGGTGCGGGCCCTGCCGGATGGTCGCCCCGCTGGTCGAGGAATTGGCCGGGACGTACCAGGGCCGGGTGACGATCGGCAAGCTCAACGTGGACGAGCACCCGTCCGTGGCGGCGGAATACCGCGTGATGAATATCCCCACCCTCCTGCTCTTCAAGGGCGGCCAGGAAGTGGACCGGATCGTGGGCGTGCAGCCCAAGCAAGAGCTGGTGCGCCGCATTGAACAGCTCCTCGCCTAAGCGCCTGCCCGCCGTCGCCGTCCTCTGTTCCGGCAGCGGCACCAATTTGCAGGCGATCATCAACGCCGCGCGCCGCGGACGCCTCCGGGCTCGGGTGGCGGTCGTGGTGTCGGACCAACCGAAGGCGTTTGCGCTCACACGCGCCGCGCGCGCGGGCATCCCCGCGATCGTCGTGCGGCGCGGAGATTTTCCCTCCCGGGACGCGTTTGACCGGCGCCTCCTTGAAATCCTGACCCCCTACCGCGTTCGCCTCGTGTGCCTGGCTGGGTTCATGCGCGTGCTCTCCCCCATCATGGTCCATCGGTATCCGCGCCGGATCCTGAACATCCATCCCGCCTTGCTGCCCGCGTTTCCCGGCGCGCACGCTGTGCGCGATGCGCTGGCTTGGGGGGCGAAAGTCACCGGCGTGACCGTGCACGTGGTGGATGAGGAGGTGGATCACGGCCCCATCGTCCTGCAGGAAGCTGTGGCGATCCGGCCCGGCGAGAAGGAAGCGGCCCTGCTGAAGCGCGTGCACCGCGTGGAGCACCGGCTCTATCCTCACGCCATCACATTGATGCTGAGCGGCCGCGCGCGCGTCCAAGGACGCCGCGTCAGCGTGAAGCGCGCCTCGTGAAGCGTATCTCGCTTCACGAGATACGAGCGACGGGTCTTAGTTACCGGAAAAGCTCGAGGCTGGAGCGGGGCAGCAGCATGCTGCGCCCCGTGGCGGGATGGAGCAGCCGGATGGCATCGAAGGATTGAAACCGGTAATCCGCCAGCACCTTCGAGATGACGCTGGTCGCGTCCTGAAAGAGCTGCTGCGTGACGTCCTGTTGCGCGGCGGCCCCCTCGGGCAGATTCACGTTGAGCGTGAAGACAAACTCCCCGTTCTTGAAGTCCCCTTGGCACGGCCCCACGTCCGCCACCGATAACCCCTGCTGCTGCAGCGACGTCGTCAGGTGCCCTTGGAGGCGCTTCGCGAGCTGCCAGCTGAGGAATTGCTGGAGCTGGATGTCGCTCAGCGTGATCTGGTCAAAGTTGATGTTGGGCAGGTTGGCGTCGTATTTCAGGTCCAGAATGGTGCGCGCGAACAGCTCGGTGGGCGGGATCATGTTGGCGTTGGCGCGCCGCACGTCCTCCATGTAGCGCACGATGGTGAGATAGGCCCCGGGCACGGCGGGATCGGACACCAGGATCAGATAGAAATGCATCATCGGCTGGGAGCTGAGGAGCACGCGGTGGAGGACTTCGAGCACGTTGCCCAGCACCTCATTGGCGTTCGCGGCCAGGCCGATCTGGTTGCCCTGCCGGTCTAAAATGCCCTCGTGGCGCAGGTGCACGGCGATGGTGTCGCCCATCTGGCGCGCGGAGAC
This sequence comes from Candidatus Omnitrophota bacterium, assembly GCA_016190215.1. Lineage (GTDB taxonomy): Bacteria > Omnitrophota > Gorgyraeia > Aquiviventales > Aquiviventaceae > JACPRA01. The sequence goes on along the minus strand of JACPRA010000009.1, from coordinate 33,847 downwards.
ATCGAGGCGGTGCTCGGTCTGACAGAGTGCTTGCACGGTCTTGGCGACGTCTTCGCGCCGGTAGGTGGGAGCGCAGCCGGCCGCGAGGGCCAGGCTGAGTGCCGCCGCCAGCAGGCGAGGCAGAGCGGAGCGCATCGGGGAAGCGGTGTTACGCGGGAGCGGCGGTCGGGCCGGGGAAAATCCGCTGCTTGCCGAATTCGACGAAGATGGCCTCGATCTCATCGTAGTCGAGCTCTTCTTTCTTCAGGAGCTCCGTGGCGAACCGTTCCAGCAGCTTGTCTTCGGCCCGAAGCAGGGTGTCGACATCCTTCAAGCACTGCAGCAGGATGGCGTGCGTCTCCTCGTTCAGCCGCTCTTTGGTGCGGTCCGAGAGCCGCTCGCCCTGAGAAGCGCCACGGAACATGGACGACCCCAGCAGCACTTCGTAATCCCCGATGAAGCCGTTGCTCCCCATGCCCAGCCGCCAGACCATCTGGTGCGCTTGGAGCATGGCGTTCTGGAAGTCGGCGGCGACCCCGTCGGAGGTGGAGTCGAATTTCAGTTTTTCGGCCACGTAGCCGCCCAGCGCCGCCTTGATGTTGGCGAGGATGCGGTCGCGGCTGGAGGTGAACAGCTCTTCGCGCGGCTGGTGGTACACGACGCCCAGCGCGTCGCGCCGGGACACGATGGAGGCCTTGAAGACGTCGTCCGTCGGGTGCAGCAGGTAGGTCACGATGATGTGGCCCGATTCATGGTAGGCGATGCGACGCCGCTCGCCCTCGTTCATCTTGCGCCGCCGCTTAAAGCCCATCTCGATGCGCTCCAGCGCGTCGGAGAGGTCCTTCGAGGTGACGATGTCGCGCTTGTTGCGCGTGGCGATCAGCGCGGCTTCCTTGACGATGTTCTCGATGTCGGCGGGCGACTTCCACACCGACCGGCGCGCCAGCCGCGCGGTGTCCACGCCGGGGTCCGTTTTCACTTTGGTCAGGTAGAACGCGTAGAGTTTTTGGCGGTCGTCGAGGCCGGGGCGGTCCACGTAAATCTTGCGGTCCAGCCGGCCGGGGCGCAGCAGCGCTTGGTCCAGCACGGCCTCGCTGGCGTTGGTGGCGGCGATGACCACGATGTTGTAGCGGGAGCTTTCCAACCCGTCCATCTGGACCAGCAGCTCGTTGACGGTGTTGTTGCGCTCGGTCTGCGCGCCGAAGCCCAGGTCGGCGCCGCGCGAGGTGCCTACCGCGTCAAGCTCATCAATGAAGATGATGCAGCCGCCCTCGATCCGGGCCATCTGCTGCGCCTTCTTGAAGATCTTGCGCACGCGTGCCGGCCCGGTGCCGACGAAGATCTCGATGAACTCCGAGCCGGACACCGAGAGGAAGGGCAGGCCGGATTCGGTGGCGATGGCTTTGGCCAGGTAGGTCTTCCCGCAGCCCGGCGGCCCGGAGAGCAGCACGCCGCGCAGCACCTTGCCGCCGATCTGTTCCACCCGGAGGTGGTCCCGGAGCAGCTCCACGACCTCGCCGGCTTCCTGCTTGGCCTCTTCCATGCCGATGACTTCATCCCAGCGGACGTTCACCTGGTCGCCGCGGATCATGCTTTTGTTCATCTTGCTGAAGCTGCCGCCGCCGTAGTGGAGCCAGTAGAGGAACACGACGAAGAAGGCGGCGCTCAAGATGGCTTCGATGGGGAAGATGGACAACAGGGCGATGATGTACAGCCGCTGGTAGGAGTCGATCTTGCTTAACACGAAGACAGGCATGAGGATGCAGACCAGCAGGACCAAGATGCACGCCAGCTTGACCCAGTGGAGTTCCCAGAAAAATCGGAGTTTTCTGACGACGGGGATGCGTTTGTTCGTGTCTTTGTTCATGTCAACACTGACTATAGCATACGCGCGCAGAGCCTGTCAACGAAACGGGGGAATTTGCTATTTCTGCTTATTTATTGATAGGGAAGAAGATAACGAGTCTGCCGCCTTCGCTTGCCTCCGTCGCCGGCGTAGGTTATAATCGCCTCCATGCCTCCCTCAATTCGCACTCTTGCTGCCCGGGAAGTGCTGGATTCCCGCGGCCAACCGACCGTGGAAGTGGATGTGCGCTTAAGCGACGGCACGCTCGGCCGCGCGGCCGTGCCCTCCGGCGCGTCCACCGGCAGCCATGAAGCGCTGGAATTGCGCGACCAGGACCCCAAACGCTACGGCGGCAAAGGCGTCCTGAAGGCGCTCGCCAGCGTCCATGGCCCCATCGCCAAAGCGCTCACAGGAGCCGACCCCTCGAACCAGCGCCGGATTGACGAACGCCTGAATGCGCTGGACGGCACGCCCAACAAATCACGCCTCGGGGCCAACGCCATGCTCGGCGTTTCGATGGCCTGCGCCCACGCGGCCGCCGCCAGCCGCTCGCTGCCGCTGTTCCGGTATCTCGGCGGTGCACAAGCCCGCACGCTGCCGATCCCGCTGATGAACATCATCAACGGCGGCGCGCACGCGGACAACACGCTCGACATCCAGGAATTCATGATCATGCCGGTGGGCGCGCCGACATTCGCCGAGGCGCTGCGAATCGGCGCGGAAGTGTTCGCCACGCTCAAGAAGATTTTGAAGCAGCGCAAGCAGACCACGGCCGTGGGCGACGAAGGCGGCTTTGCCCCGGACCTGTCGTCTAACGACGACGCGCTGCAACTGCTCTGCGATGCGATCGAGGCCGCCGGCTATCGGCCCGGGCGCGACGTGCTGCTGGCTTTGGACTGCGCCTCCACCGAATGGGTGAAGGACGGCGCCTACCGGTTCATGAAGAGCGACCCCGCGCATGCCCATCCGGCGTCGGAGCTGATCGCGATGTACGACGGCTGGCGCCGGAAGTTCCCGCTGGTGTCCATCGAGGACGGGCTCGGCGAGGACGATTGGACCGGCTGGCGCGCCATGACGCAAGCACTGGGCCGCAACGTGCAGCTCGTCGGCGACGACCTGTTCGTGACGAACGTCGAGCGGCTGCAGCGGGGCATCGCGGAAGGCACGGCCAACGCGATTCTCATCAAGGTGAATCAGATCGGCACGTTGACGGAGACGCTGCAGGCCATCCGCATGGCCCAGCGCGCCCGGTACGGCGCGATCATCTCGCACCGCTCCGGCGAAACCGAAGACGTGACCATCGCCCACCTGGCCGTGGCGACCAACGCGGGGCAGATCAAAACCGGCTCGCTCTCGCGCAGCGAGCGGATCGCCAAGTACAACGAACTGTTGCGCATCGAAGCCCAGCTTGGCCGGCGAGCGGTGTATGCCGGCACTCAATGGCCCTTCTCTCGCCCCTCATCTCGCGCGTCCGCGCGCTCCCGCCCCGCCGCCGCACGGCGTGGCTGATCGGCGCAGCCCTGCTGGCCGCGGTCTTCGGGCCGGGCACGCTGCAGTGGCTTCAGATCAGTTGGCAGCACCACACGGTCTCCGGCCGCATCCGCGCGCTGGAAGCGCAGCAGCAGGCCCTCCAGGCCGAGCGGGAGCGCTTGACCCACGACACCACGTACCTGGAAGGCCTGGTGCGCTCCACCTTCAAAGTCGCCAAGCCCGGCGAGCTCGTCGTCCCGATGGACGACGCCTCCAGCAAATCTCATTGACCCTCCACCTCGCAACGCGCTATAATCAGCCTTCGTCTTCGCTGCGGGGTGGAGCAGCCAGGTAGCTCGTCGGGCTCAAGAGGGCCGCTCAGCCGGTAACGGTTGAGGCAATTCCCGTCAAATTCGGTGAAGCCTTCACTGGTAATACCGAGCCAATCCCCATGATACTGTGGGGCAGGTGTAGAGACTAGACGGCGGGCATCCGCTAATGGGTTGTGGCGGATGAAGGTATAGTCCAGACCACAAATTCGCCAAGGAATGTTGGTGAAGCAGCGAAAGCTGTGGTGGTATGCATAACCCGAAGGTCGGCCGTTCAAATCGGCCCCCCGCTAGATCCTATTGGTCTGAGACAGAGACTGAGGAGAGCAATCTTCTCAGTCTCTTGTTGTTTGACAAGATGGATTATCAGATTTGGAGTGAAGACGAAAAGCACCGATTGCGCAACCTCTTCCTCGACGAGAAACTTCCCATCATGCAGATCGCAGCCAAACTGGCGCGTTCCACAGCTGCTGTCAATAATGCCTTAACACGGTTTCAGATCATTCGGCAGCGGTCTCCGAGAAAATGCCTGCTGCCTACCCAAGTGACCCCCGCGTTAGCGCGAGTGCATGCCCATGTCTGCGGTGATGGACACCTGTTTGCTTACAAAGAACGCGATCATTACGGGTATTTGAAAGCGTATCGAGCCGGATATTATCGGCGGCGGTTTGGTTTTGGTTACACCAATCTTCGAGTTGGATTGCTCCAATCATTCATGCACGATGTGGGAGAGGTATTTGGATTGACGCCAAGACACGAAGCTAAATATCACCGAGTCGTGGTGAGATCAAAAGCCGCTTGGGAATTGCTGCAAAATCTTGGAGCAGGAAAATCCAGGAACTGGTGGATTGCAGAGCCGATTCTTTCCGCACCTGATGAGATAGTGAAAGCATGGTTGCAAGCGTTCTTTGATGACGAAGCCTGCTTCGTACCGAACGGAGGTATTCGTGTTCGGTCCGTCAATCGGCCAGGACTGGAACAAGTCGCAAGCATGTTGCGTCGGTTCATGCCTTGTCATTTCACGCCTGCGCGGGGCCTGTATCCGGATCACTCGTGCTATCTGGTTGTCCTAAAACTATACCGTCCAAGATTCCTGCAATTGATCGGCTCCTTAAAATTTAAGGAGTCGACCTAATTCCACCCCTCTGTTTTGGTCAGTCGTCAAAGGCCAGATAGATCTTGCCGTCCGCGATTTTGACCGGGTAGCGCTTGACGCAGCCTTCGCCGCCGCTGATGGCGCAGCCGGTCTCGAGGTTGATGCGCCAGCTGTGCAGGGGGCAGTAGACGGACGTGCCGGCGACGATGCCGTCCGCCAGCGGGCCTTGGCGGTGCGGGCAGCGGTTCTCCACCGCCAGGTAGGCGTCGGCGCCGAGATTGAAGAGGGCAACTTCCTCCTTCCCGCAGATCACCCGTCGGCCTTCCCGCACCGGGATCGTACCGCACTCAGTGACCAAGCGCCAGGTCGGCATCTTATCCGCCTGCCGGGGCGGCCGGCTGATTCCGGAGCGCCTCGGCGTCCTTCGGCAGGACGAAATCGGTGAACTGCATCGGGTGCACCGGCTGCTTCGATTCGGTGTCCCATGGATTGACTGTTTTGGTTTTTGCTTTGGCCAGCCGGTCCAACAAGGCCTGCTTCTTTTCCGGCGAGGCCAGCACGGTTTCCCGGCGGATCGTTTCCAGCCCGACGCGCTCGACGAAATCGTAGGTCCGCTCCGGATATTCCCCGCGCTCGCGGTAGTACTGGAAAAAGAGCAGGGCGGCCTCGAGCGCTTCCTCGGTGGTGGGGACGGTGGCCAGGATGTCGGCGGCGCGCACTCGCTTGCCGGCCGCGCCCCCGATGACGACCTGCCAGCCCCCTTCAAAGCCGACGAGGCCGATATCTTTGACCGTGGCCTCGGCGCAGTTGCGCGGGCAGCCGACGACACCCATCTTCACTTTTGCCGGGGTATAGAGCCCTTCGAGCAGCTCCTCGAGCTTGATGCCGGTGGTGATCGAATTCTGCGTGCCGTACCGGCAGAAATCCGTGCCGACGCAAGACTTGACCATGCGGACCGCCTTGGTGTAAGCGTGGCCGGAGCGCATCCCCAGGTCGGCCCAAATCTTGGGCAGATCCTCTTTCTTGACGCCGAGGAGATCGAGGCGCTGGCTGCCGGTCACCTTGACCATGCGCACCTGGTACTTGTCGGCCGCGTCCGCGATTTTGCGCAATTGCTCCGCTGAGGTGACTCCGCCGGGCATGCGGGGTACGACGGAAAAGGTCCCGTCGTTCTGGATGTTGGCGTGCACGCGGTCATTGATGAACCGCGCCGAGCGGTCTTCGTGATGCTCGCCGAGCCACACCTCATCCACGAGGAAGCTCAAGGCCGGCTTGCAGAACCCGCAGCCCGCACCATTGCCGTAGATGTCGAGGATGTCCTGCACGCTCTTGAGCCGCTGCGTCTGGATCATGGTGCGAAGCTGCGCCTTCGGGAACGGCACGCAGGCGCACAAGTGGTTCTTCTTCTCCTCGACCTGGTCGCCGACGACGGCCCGCAAGATGCCTTCGACGAGTTGCGTGCACGTGCCGCAGCCGGTGGAGGCTTTCGTGCACGTCTTCACTCCGGCCAGGCTCTTCAGCCCCTGCCCGCGGATCGCCTCGATGATGCGGCCTTTGGTGACACCCACGCAGCCGCAGATCATCTCCTCATCGGCGCGGGACATCACGTCTTCCGCCGCGCCCAACTTGGCCTCGGCGGTGTCGAAGAGCAACCGGTAGCGCTGCTCGCCGACCGGCTCCTGGCGGCGGATCAGCTCCAAGAGGCGGTTCGCGCGGCCGACGTCGCCCACCAGGATCGTTCCCACCAAGCGGTTCCGGCGGAACACGAGCTTTTGGTAGACGCCAGTACCTTCGTCCTGATACGCGGCGACTTCGCACTCGGGCCCGGTCACCTGCACCTCGCCGGCGGAGAAGACGTCCACGCCGATGATCTTCAGCTTCGCGGCCAGCGTCGAGCCCTCGTACCCCGGTCCCTTGTGGCCGGTGATGGTCGCCGCCAGCACCTTGCCCTGGTCGTAGAGCGGGGCCACCAGGCCGTAGACCTTGCCGCGGTGCTCAACGCACTCGCCCACCGCGAAAATGTTCGGGTCGCTCGTCTCCAGGTGATCGTTGACGACGATGCCGCGGTTGATCTGCAGGCCCGCCCGCCGGGCGAGCTCAACGCTGGGGCGGATGCCGCAGGCGATGACCACGAGGTCGCACGGCAGGATGGAGCCGCCCTCGAACATCACGCCGTCCACGCGCCGATCGCCCAGCAACTTCGTCGTTTTATGGTTCAGCCGCACGTCAATGCCCAGCCGCTCGATCGTGCGCTGGAGAAAGGCGCCCCCCGCCACATCGAGCTGCACGTCCATCAGCCGGTCGGTGAGGTGGACGACGGTCACTTTCATGCCCTGGTTGAGCAGGCCGCGGGCGGCCTCAAGCCCCAACAGCCCTCCGCCGATGACCACGGCGTGCCCGCGCTGCCGGCAGCGCTCCAGGAGGGCCTGCACGTCCGCCAGGTTCCTGAACACGAAGACCCCGTCGAGGTTGATACCCTCGATCGGCGGGATGAACGGCACGCTGCCGGTGGCCAGCAGGAGCTTGTCGTACGGGATCGTTTCTCCAGTCGCCGCGGTGACGGTCCGGCCGGCGGCGTCCACGTCCACCGCTTTGACGCCCAGCCGCAGGTCAATGCGGTTCTGGTCGTACCACTCCGGGGTGTTGATGTAAATCTCCTCGAGGGTCTTCTCGCCGGCGAGCACCGAGGAGAGGAGGATGCGGTTGTAGTTGCAGTGCGGCTCCTCGCTTAAGACCGTCACGGCAAACCCCGGCTGGTACTGCAGGATGCGGTCCAGGCACGACATCCCCGCCATCCCGTTGCCGACGACCACCAGGCGCGTCGCGTCCATCGTTATCCTCCCACTTCCGTCATGACGAAATCGCGATGGGCGACGTCGGCGCGATTGAGAAAATGCTGCTCCGGGCGCAAAAATACCGTCGTGGCGATCTCGCGCGCGATTGCCTCGCGCGGCGCGCCGGAGCGCAGCAGGGTTTTCAGGTCCAATTCTTCCTGCCCATGGAGGCACGTCTTGATCCGGCCGTTCACCTTCAGGCGGACGCGGTTGCACCGGGCGCAGAAATAGTTGGAGAGCGGGTTGATGAACCCCACCCGTCCGCCGGTCCCCTCGATTCGGAAGCTCCGGGCCGGGGACGAGGGGTCCGGGTCGTCCGCGATCAGGCGGTAGCGCTGCTCGATGGCCGCCTGCGCCGTCTCATTCGAGAGGAAGCGGTCCTCGCGCTCGGTGTTGGTGAAGGGGTTCGTCGGCATCCATTCGATGAACCGCAGCTCCAGCCGATGCGCGATGGCGAACTCCACCAGCGGCAGGATCTCATGATCGTTGACGCCCTTCATCAGGACCGTGTTGATCTTGACGGCCTCGAACCCTTCCGCCTGCGCCGCCTGGATGCCGGCGACGACGTCCTGCCATTGGTCCTGGCCGGTGACCAGCGCGAACGTCTCCCGCGAGAGCGTGTCGAGGCTGACGTTGAGCCGGCGCAGCCCCGCCTGCTTGAGCCGGCCGGCCCAGCGCGCCAGCAGCACGCCGTTGGTGGACATGGCGATCTGCTCGATGCCGGGAAGCGCGGCCAGGCGCGCGATCAACTCGACCAGGCCGGGCCGCAGCAGCGGCTCGCCGCCGGTCAGGCGGATCTTGCGGATGCCCAGCTCCGCGAAGATCCCCGCCAGCGCCAGCAGCTCTTCGTTGGTCAAGAGGTCCGCGAACCGGTTCCGGTTCACCCATCCGTGCGGCACGCAGTACAAGCAGCGCAGGTTGCACTTATCAATGACCGAGATCCGCAGATACGTGATGTGTCGTCCAAATTGATCAATCATTGAAGTGTCACCTGTCACGTGTCACTTGTCACTTTCTCAAGTCGGACCGCGCAGAACTTCAGCTCCGGCTGCTTCGAGGTCGGATCATAGGCGTCGGTCGTTGCCTGGTTGACGACGGCCTCGCCCCATAGTCCGCCCCAATGAAACGGCATGAAACAGGTGCCCGGCGTGATCGTCGTCGTGAGGCGGGTCTTCGCCGACGCCTCGCCTCGGCGGGAGCGGACGGTGACCCGGTCCCCCTCGCCGATGCCCAGCGGCGCGGCATCCTGAGGATGGAGCTCCAGGAACGGCTCCGGCTCTTTCTTCATCAGGACGGGGATCTTGCCGGTGCGCGTCATGGTGTGCCACTGGTCCCGCACGCGGCCGGTCGTCAGCGCCATCGGAAACTGCGCGTCCGGCGGCTCGGCCGGCGCTTTATATTCGTGGGCGAGGAACCGCGCCTTGCCGTCCGGGTGGCTGAAGACCCCGGTGGTGTACCGCCGCATGGTGGAGCGGTGCTGCGGCGTCGGGCAGGGCCACTGGAGCGGCCCCTGCTTGAGCCGGTCGTACGTGACTCCGCCGATGTCCAAGTCCTGCCCGCGCGTGAGCGATTTGTATTCCTCGTACACCGCCTCGGCATTCGCGAACCCGAAGGCCTCTCCCCACCCCATCATCTGCGCGAACCGGCACAGGATCTGCCAGTCCGGCAGCGCCTCCCCTGGCGGCTCGATGGCCTGCTCCAGGTAGGAGATGCAGCGCTCGGAGTTGGTGACGGTGCCGTCCCGCTCCGACCACTGGGCGGCCGGCAGGAGCACGTCGGCCAGTTGCGTGGTTTCGGTGGGGTGATAGATGTCGTTGACGATGACCAGCTCGGCCTGCTCCAGCGCGCGCCGGGCCAGGGAGAGGTTCGGCATAGACACCATCGGGTTGGTGCAAAGGATCCACACGCTCTTCACGCGGCCCTCCGCCATCTGCTTGAACAGATCCACCGCCGTGAGGCCTGGCGTGGGGCTGATGCGGCCCGCCGGCAGCCCCCAGAGGGTTTCGACCGCCCGGCGGTGCGATTCGTCGGCCACCAACCGATGCCCCGGCAACAGGTGGGCGAGCCCGCCGGTTTCGCGTCCGCCCATCGCATTGGGCTGGCCCGTCAGCGAGAAGGGGCCCGCACCGGGACGGCCGATCTGACCCGTGGCCATATGGAGATTGATGACGCCGTTGTTCTTGGCGGTGCCGTGGGTGGATTGGTTCAGCCCCATGCTCCAGAAGCTCATCGCCGCCCGGGCGCGCCCGAAGAGCCGGGCCGCGGCGATGATGGCATCAGCCGCCACCCCGCAAAGCTCAGCCGCCCGCTCCGGCGGATACTGCTCGACGAGTGCGGCGATGGCGTCCCAGCCGCTGGTGTGCCGCTGGATGTAGCGCGCGTCGGTCAAGCCGTCTCGGACGAGGACGTGCAGCATCGCGTTGAGCAGTGCGACGTCAGTGCCGGGCCGGATCGGCAGGTAGATATCGGCGATGTCGGCGGTGCGGGTCTTGCGCGGGTCCGCGACGAGCACCTTCACCCGGCCGGGCGCGCGCAGTTTGCGGCGGCGGATCCGCTCGAACGTGACCGGATGGCAGGCCGCGGTGTTGGTGCCGATCAGCAGGAAGCAATCCGCCAGCTCGATGTCGGCGTAGCAGCCCGGCGGGGCATCCGCCCCGAGCGAGGTCATGTAGCCGGACACGGCGCTGGCCATGCACAGGCGCGAGTTCGAATCCACGTTGTTGGTGCCGAGGAACCCTTTGGCGAGCTTGTTGACGACGTAGTAGTCTTCGGTAAGCAGCTGGCCGGAGACGTAAAAGGCCACGGCATTCGGGCCGTGATCGCGGATGATCCGCCGCCACTCCGCGGCGATCCGCCCCAGCGCGTCGTCCCAGGAGGCCGGCTGCAAGCCGGCCTGGCGCGCTGTGCGCATCATGGGATGGGCAAGCCGGTCCGGCGTGTGCACCATCTGCGGCAGGGTGGCGCCTTTGCCGCAGAGCAGGCCGTGGTTCGCGGGATGATTGTGGTCGCCGCGCACCTTGAGGACGCGCCCTGTTTTACTGCCCACCAGGACGCCGCAGCCGACCCCGCAGTACGGGCAGACGCTTTTCTTCCAGGAGAGGGCCAGATCCTCCGGGGTGAGCGGGGTTTCAATGATCTCCCCGGTGTCTTGGACCACCTGCATGGTGACGCGCTCAGGAGACGGCATCGGCGCGGGGGTTAGAATTTCACCGTGGTTTGCCAATAGGCGAAGTTCGCGTCATCGTGGGCGCCGGTGTCCCGCGCGAAGGCGCCGGCATGGAAGTGCGAGTAGCCCAGCAACGTGTCAACATGTTGGTTGACCTGCCACTTCACCAAGAAATCCGCCTCCTGGCCCAACGTCTCGCTGGCGCTCGCCCCCGCGGCGCGGATGACGCCCTGGCCGGCGTTGAACCAGGCGCTCTTGTTCGTGTCGAGGAAGAACCAGTGGTACTTTGCCAGGACCGTCAGCGGCTTCGCCGGCTTGAGGGTCAGGTTCGCCTCGAGGTGGTCCAGATTACGGAGGCCGGCGACATCCATGTAGCCGTAGTAGGGATGGTTCGTGGGGAAGAGGTTGTCGAAGCTGCCGACCGTCCCGTCGCCGGTGTCCTCATCGCCGGAACCGTGGTTGTATTCCATCCCCAGGCGGGGGCTCCACGGCGCCTCCGCGAAGGTATAGCCCAGCTCCTGGTGCCAGGCCCAGGCCCGGATGTCCTCATGGGCGCGCGAGCCGAATTGCCACGCCCCTTCCACCCCGTAATCCCACGCGCCGCGCTTACCCTTGAACCGGGAGCCGACCGTGTATTCCTTGAGCTGGCCGCGACGGCTGGTGATCTCCCCGCGCAGCTCGTTGTCGCGGTCGTGGCGGACGAAGAGGAAGGCGTCCAAGCTGTGGTTCGTGATCGGCTTGAACGCGCCGTAGAGGCCGTAGAAACTTTCTCCATGGTCCGCCGAATCCGGCCGGACGCGATCCGTCAGCACCACTTGGCTGAACCAACCATCGAGTTGCGCCCATGCGGCAGGGGCCCAGCTCGCTTTGACCGCGTCGAAGACGCGCGCCACGTTGGACCAGTCGAAGGCGCCGACGAACCGCTGGTCGCCGTAGACCAGCTCTTGGCGGCCGATTTTCAGCGTGGCGGGAAGCGCCTCCACCGGGCTTTTGAGCTCGACGAAGAGCTGGCGCAGGTCGAGCCGATTGATGGACGTATTGGTCCGGTTCAGGCCGCTGCCGGCGAAGCTCTCCGCGTCTTGGCCTTGGACGAAGAGCCGTGCGAGCGTTCCCGCCTTCAGGTCGAAGTGGAGGCGCGTGCGCAGAAGATGGACGGCGTCGTCCTCATACGCGTCGTCGTTGAACGTAAAGTCGTCCCGCAGCTCAAGCCGGTAACGCACCTCCCCGCCGGCGGTGAAGGCGAACGGTCGCGGGGCGGCCGACTGTTCCGGCGGCGCCTCGGCGGCCGCGCGGCCGGCGGCGAGGAGGCTGAGGGCCAGCACACATCCTGTCACATGTAACATGTGACAGGTGACATGTAACTTGTTACGTGTCACGTGTCGCGCTCCTCACGGTTCCGGCTGCGGTTGCGCGCGCATCGCCTCGAGGGCGGTGGACAGCCAGGAGAGATGCCACCCTTGCCGGACGACGCGCAGCAGCCCTAAGCACACCAGGCCGGCAACACCAAAGCAGAGGAACCCTGACCCGTACGACCCGGTCCAATCTTTCAACACCCCCAGGAACGACGGCAGGAAAAATCCGCCCATCCCGCCGGCGGCCCCCACCACGCCCGTCGCCACGCCGATTTCCTTCCGAAAACGCTGCGGGACCAACTGGAACACCGACCCGTTCCCCATCCCCAGGACCGCCATCACGAAGAATAGCAGCGTGGTGACCAGCCACAAGGGGGGCAGCGTGCCGACGGCGATGAGGCCGACGGAGGCGCACGCGAAGAGGACGGCCAGCATGCGCGTGCCGCCGAAGCGGTCCGCCAGGTAGCCGCCGACCGGGCGCAGGAAGCTCCCGGCGAAGACGCACAGGGCCGTGAAGTTGCCGGCCATCACTTTCGCGAGGCCGTACTGGTCGTGGAAGAAGATCGTCAGGAAGCTCGCCAGGCCCACGAAGCCGCCGAACGTGAAGCTGTAAAAGAGGCAGAACCACCACGTGTCGCGCTCGCGGCACAGGCCCAAGTAATCCCGCAGCGGTTTGGGCGCGGGCTGGGACGGGCTTTCCTTCGCCAGGAGGCTATAGAGCAGCAGCGTCGCCACGACGGGGATGAGCGCCAAGCCGAACACGTTATGCCAGCCGACGCGCTCAGCCAGGCGCGGCGCCAACAGCGCGGCCAGCACGGTGCCGCTGTTCCCGGCGCCGGCAATGCCCATCGCCAAGCCCTGGTGCTGCGGCGGATACCACCGGCTGGCCAGCGGCAAGGCCACGGCGAAACTGCCCCCCGCAATCCCCAGCAGCAGCCCGAGCGCCAGGAACTCGTGGAAGCTGTGCCCGAACAGCCACGCCCACGCCAGGGGAAGCATCACCAGGAGCTGGCCCAGGATGCCGGTCCGTTTCGGGCCGATGCGGTCCACCAGCACGCCGAGGGGAATCCGCACCAGCGAGCCTCCTAGGATCGGAATGGCCACCAGCAAGCCTTTCTGGCTCGCGGTGAGCCCGAAGCTGCCCGCGATGTGGACGCCGAGCACGCCGATAAGCACCCACACCATGAAGCTGATGTCGAAGTACAGAAACGCCGAGAACAGCGTCGGCGGGTGTCCGCTTTTCGCAAAATCCTTCAGCCGCATTGTCCGCCTCCTTTAGGAAATGATGAATGCTGAATCATGAATGCTGAACACATATTTTCAGTCATCCTTCAGCATTCGCCATTCACAATTCATCACTCGTTTCCTTTGTTACGCATCCGATTTTCCGGTGCGGATCGTGTACGCTGTTTTGACCTCGCTGACGAAGATCCGGCCGTCGCCCGGATGGCCGGTCCTGGCGGCGCTCATGATCGCCTCGAGGGCCTTCGCCGCCTCGCTGTCCTCAACGACCAGCATCACACAGAGCTTGGGGAGCTCCCCGTAGACCGTCGCCCCCACTTGGATGCCCCGCTGCCGGCCGCGGCCGAGCACATCCCACTTCGTGAGGGCCGGCAAGCCGGCCTCCTCGAGCCGCCGGACGACCTCGGCTTCTTTATCCGGCCGGATGACGGCTTTAATCAGTTTCATAACCGCGACACCCTCCTCAGATCGCGACACGTGACACGCAACAAGTTACATGTGACATGTTACCTGTCACTTGTCACCTGTCGCCACGGTCCGTGTTCCCCAGTGGAAATTCGGTACGCCTGCTCGGCCTCAAGGACGAAAATCCGCCCGTCTCCGAACTCGCCGGTCTGGTTGGCGCGGATGAGGGCTTCGATGGTTTCCGCCGCGTCGGCATCCTCGACGACGAGATGGAACAGCGTCTTCGGCAGAAAGGGCACGCCGGCACCCCCGCCGGCGTCCCGCAGCCCCCGCTCACGGCCCCGGCCCAAGACGGACCACTGGGAGTAGCCGGCGCAGCGGATGCGTTCCAATTCCGCGGTGGTCGCCGTCCGGCGCTTCCGCCGGATGACCGCGATGATCTCAACCATGCGCGACCGCCAATTTGCCGGCGGCGACGGCCAGCACGCCGGCAAGCAGGCGCCGCATCCACAGGCCCGAAAATCGGTGCGCCCCCAATCGCGAACCAACCAGGCCCCCCAGGAATGCCGCGCCGATCAAGGGCCAGCACGTTCCGATCAGGAGCCGCCCGGCCGCGACCCGCCCCGCGAGCCCGGCGGCCGAGTTGACGACGATGAACCCGGCGGAAGCGGCGGCGGAGCGCTTCGGATCCGCCCAGCCCAGCAGGATCAGCAGGGGGCTGAGGAAGATGCCGCCGCCGACGCCCACGATGCCGGAAACCAAGCCGATCGCCGCTCCGATGAGGCCGGCGGCGAGCCTCGTCGGCGGGTTCAGCCGCCGGGGCGGTTGCGCCGCCGGCAGCCAGAGGCGGACGGCCGCCACCACCAGGGCGAGCGCCAGGAGCCCGCCGTACGTCCGCGGCGACACCGGCAGCCACCCGCCGAGGAGCGCGGCCGGCACCGATCCGGCGACGAAGGGCCAGAGCAGTTCCCGCGACCCATGGCCGGCGCGCCGGAACATCAGCCAGGCCGTCCCGGCGACGAAGAGGTTCAGGATCAGCGCGCTCGAGGCCATGAACGCGGGCGCATACTCCAGGAGCGTCATGGCGGCGAGATAGCCTGACGCGCCGCCCTGGCCGACCGAGGCGTACACCAGCGCGACGAGAAAAATGAGGATCAGGAGCGTGAGGGACGGCATACGTGATCAGTCTCCGCATACGGGTTTTCATCACGCAGCAATTTCACCGCATGACTCAGGACCGGCTCCACCACGGCGAAACATTCCCGGACCGCTTTCGGGCTGCCGGGCATGTTGATGATGAGCGTCTGCCCGCGCGCGCCGACGATCGCGCGCGAGAGCATCGCGAAGGGCGTCTGTTTGAGGCTCTCCTGCCGGATCGCCTCTTCCATGCCCGGCAGCCGCTTCTCGATCACCTGGGCCGTGGCGTCCGGCGTCACGTCGCGCGGGGACAACCCGGTGCCTCCGGTCGTGAGGATCATCTCGCAGCGGGTCTCGTCGGCCATCCGGATCAGCGTCTGCGCGATGACGGACGCCTCGTCAGGCACAACGGTCAGCTCGATGACCTCGGCGCCGAAGGCGCGCAGCAACTGCTGCAGCACCGGCCCGCTCCCGTCCGGCCGCTCGCCGCGGAACGAGCGGTCGCTTACCGTGAGGATGGCTGCGCGCATGAATCAGCTCCTGAACCACTGAGGAAATCACCAAGCACCAAATTCCAATCATCAAATAAGCACCAAGCTCCAAGCACTACATTCCAAACGTTTGGAATGTTGGTCATTGAGGCTTGGAATTTATTTGGAATTTGGAATTTGGTCATTGGAAATTTCCCGTGAAAATTCCCGCTTTCCGCCACTCTTCTGGACGAGTTGAACGTCGGTGATCGTCGCCGACGGGTCCACCGCTTTGACCATGTCGTACAGCGCGAGGCAGGCGATGAGGCACGCGGTGAACGCTTCCATTTCGATGCCGGTTTTGGCCGTCGTCGTCGCGGTGGCAGTCACCCGGATGGTCGTCGTCGCCGCCTCAGGCTCGCACGCGACCTCGACATGCTCGATGGGGACGGGGTGGCACAAGGGGATCAGCTCCCATGTCCGTTTCGCGGCTTGGATGCCGGCCAGGTGGGCGACGGTGAACGCATCGCCCTTCGCCAGGGTGTGCGCCTGGAGGGCCGCGAAGGCGTCCGGCGACACGTGGACCACGCCCTGGACTCGCGCGTGGCGGCGCGTCGGCGTCTTGCGGCCGACGTCCACCATCCTGGCGCGCCCGCGGCGGTCAATGTGCGAGAGTGTGTTCATGAGCGAGCCGGGCATAGTCGGCGGCGGTGTTGACGTTCGCGAACGATCGCCACAGCGTTGGGTCCTCGACGGCGGCCACGGAGGCCTGCGGGTGGCGCAGCAGCGCCTGGAGCGCGCGCTCTCCGGCATCCAGCAGCGCTCCGATGGTCCGGCAGGCCGCGGTGTGACAGACGAGCGGAAAGGGTTGGGGGCCGTCGTCGGGATGCGCTCCGGCGGCGATTGCCGTCCCGCCGCGGCACGCGGTCAGGAGCTGTTCGATCAGCCGGCCTTCAATCCACGGCATATCGCAGGACACGAACACGTTCAGCGGTGTTGCCGTGTGCATGAGCCCGGTGAACACGCCCATGAGCGGCCCGCAGCCCGGCGCGGCGTCAATGAGCACCTCCGACACGCGCAGCGTCCGCAGCCGCGTGGCGTTGGCGCTGTTGCCGATGACGACCACGCGGTCCACGGCGGGCCGCAGCCGCTCGATGACGGATTCGATGAGTGTGCGCGGGCCCAGGGGGAGCCAAGCCTTCTCCTGTCCCATCCGGCTCGATCGGCCGCCCGCCAGCACGAATCCCGTGACAAGTGACAAGTGACAAGTGACAGGTGACATGATACGTGTGACGCTTCTCTCGTCCCGTTATATGTGACATGTCACATATAACTTGTCGCGTGTCACGCTCCTGTTTAACAAGCACTGGCGCGCCGGCTGGCCACGGTCCCTCATCAGCCGTCAGCCGGATCCATCCATCGGCCTCGACGAGCGTGCGCAGGTGGTGCGAACCTTGTCCGTTGAGCGGCTGAGCGAGCAGCCGGCCATCGCGCGGGACGCACTGAACGCGCATGAAGTGGGTCCGGCGCGACGCGGACACGCGCACGTCGGTCGCCAGGGCGGCGGACGTCGTGTACCCGTCGGCCCACGCGCGCCCCATCAACCGCGCCAGCGCGGGCTTCACCAGCTCTTCGAACGTCACGAAGACGGAGACCGGGTTGCCGGGGAGGCCGAACACCAGCGTCCGCCCGCGCCGGCCGGCGAAGAACGGCATGCCCGGCTTGATGCTGACTTGCCAGCACAGTTGCCGCACGCCGCACCGGCGCGCCGCCGCCCGGACGAAATCTTTGTCGCCCACCGAGACGCCGCCGGTGATCACCAGGACGTCCGACTGCAATCCCCGCCGGATCGCCCTGGTCAGCGACGGGAGGCCGTCCGGCGCTACTCCCAGCCATCGCGGTGTCGCGCCGGCTTGCCGGACCAGCGCGCGCACCAGCGCGCCGTTGCTTTCGTAAATCTGTCCCGGCTTCAAGGGAGCGCCGGGGCGTTGGAGCTCATCGCCCGTGGTGAGGACCGCGACGGTGGGACGCGCGGCCACCGCGACGGCGCGAGCGCCCAGCGCCGCCAAGGTGCCGATCTCCTGAGAGCGAAGCACCGTGCCGGCGGCCAACACCTGATCGCCCCGGCGAAGGTCTTCCCCCCGGCGGCGGATATGTTGGCCGGGAGCGGGCGATGAGGCAATCGCAATCCTACCAGCCTGCCGCCGCACCTGTTCCTGCATGAGGACCGCCTCCGCGCCGCGGGGAAGGGGCGCGCCCGTGAAGATGCGGACCGCCTCTCCCTCGCCGACCGCGCCGGGGAAGGGGCATCCCGCGGCCGCGGTCCCAATGACGCGGAAACGAAGATCAGGCGCGGCGCCGCGGCGCGGCCGCACGGCGTAGCCGTCCACGGCGCTGTTGTCGAAGCGGGGCAGGTCCAGGCGCGCCGCCACCGGGCGCGCCAGCGCCAACCCCAGCGCGTCATCCAGCTCCAGGCGCGCGACGCGCGGGGCCGGGACGGCTTCGAGGAGGCGCCTCAGCGCGTCTTCATACGCCAGCATCGGCAGCCTCCAGCGGAGTCGGTACATGGAGTCCGTCGGCGCAGGAGAAGACCCACCGGGCCGTCCCGTCCTCGTAACGCTCCTGTTTCCAGATGGGGACCTCGCGCTTGATGGACTCGATGAGATGCTGCGAAGCCGCGTACGCTTCGGCCCGATGGGACGCCGCCACCACGACGACGAGGCTGCACTCGCCGGCTTCGACCATGCCGAGGCGATGCGCCACCCGCACCGCCTGCACAGGCCACCGGATAGGCGCGTCAGCCACCAATCGGGCGATTTGGAACTCCGCCATCTCCGGGTACGCCTCGTAGAACAGGGCGCAGACCCGCCGGCCCTCGTGCGCATCAGGACGCGCAACACCCCGGAACGTCACCACGGCGCCGCAGCCGCTGCCTAGGACCGAAGCCTCCAGATCGGCAATGCGTGCCGCGGTCATCGGATCGTGCGTTAGGTAGCGCATCACCTCATCCACCGCTGACCGGCGGGATGAAGCAGAGCTCATCGCCATCCAGCAAGGGGCAATTCCACGGCTGATAGTCCAGGTTGCGCGCCAGCCGGGTTGGATCCAGAAGCCCGCGGAGGCGCGGATATCGCGCCGCCACGGCCGCTTTGGCATCCGCCCCGCGCGCCCCCGGCTCCAGCGTCACCCGGCACACGTCGGTTTCCGCGGCGTCTTGCAGCCAGGCGAACAGTTTCACCGTCACCAGCATCGCCGTCACGCCGGCCCGTCCATCGTCTTCCGACCGGTGCGGATGGTGTAGGCCGCCTCCACCGGGCTGATGAAGATCTTACCATCCCCGTATTGGCCGGTCTTCGCCGCGGCCTCGATGGCGGCGACCGCCGCGTCCACCTGGGCATCCTCGACGACAATCAGGAGCTGGACTTTCGGGATCTCGTCGTAGAACGAGGCGCCGACCTGGATGCCGCGCTGCTGCCCGCGGCCGAGGACATCCATCTTGGTGAGCGAGACGATGCCGGCGGCTTCCAGCGCGTTCGCCACGGCCTCTTCCCGGTCAGGCCGCACAATCGCCCGGAGGAGTTTCATCCTGCCACCTGGCAGAGCAAGGCCTTCGGTAATCCCGGCGCCGCGTTGACCGGCGCGTCCGCCGAGGTGCCGCGCACCGGCTCGAACGGCTGGGCGCGCAGGGCGTCGCCACCTCGCTCGCCCGTGCGGATGCGGACCGCGTCATCCAGGGGGAGCACAAAGATCTTGCCGTCGCCAAGCTGGCCGTGCTGGTTGACCTCAAGGATCGCCTGGATGAGCGCGTCCACGTGCTGGTCCTCCACGATCCAGGAGATCATGCGCTTCGGCAGGTACCGGATGTCGGCCGACGTTCCCGGACCAGGCTCGCGCCGAAGTCCGCGGCCTTTCCCGCGTCCCAGCACCCGTGATTGCGTGCACGCCGACAGGCGCAGCCGCTGCAGCCGGGTTTTGGTGGGGCCCCAGCGCTCCGGCCGGATGATGGCGAGGACTTCCTTCAGTTGCGTCGGGCGCTCAGTGACGGGTTGGCTCCAGGCGGCAAGCAGGCCGGGGGCGCTCGAGCGCCGCGGCCCCAGCTCCCACTCCGACGTCATCCGCAATTCGACGTTCACATCCCGTTCCATGGTCGGGCCTCCGGTGCGCTGTCTTCTCTCGAAATTCACGTGAACCCAGCATAGATATTTCAGGTTACGCTCGCGTTACGGGCGCATAAATTACACGTAACTCCCCGGCCATTCTTGTCAAGAACTCACGAGCGTGTTAGGCTAATCCATTATGTCCTATCCCCTTCGAGTGATCGCTGAGCGCCTCGGGGCCGAGTTGATCGGCAACCCGGCGGAGCCGATTTCCGGGGTGAACGCCCTGGAGCTGGCCCGCTCGGGCGAGCTGACCTTTGCCGAGGACCGCTACGCCAAAGGCCTGGAGCGCACCCGCGCGGCGGCGGTGATCGTCTCCCTGGGGATCGCCCCGGTCGCCGGCAAGAACCTGCTGCGGGTCGCGCAGCCGCGGGAAGCGTTCGTCAAGGCGATGTGGATCTTTTATCAGCCGCCCCGCCCGTCGGGGGGCGTGCATCCCTCGGCCGTGGTGGCCTCGTCGGCGACCGTGGCGCCGGACGCGGCGGTGAAGGAATGCGCCGTCATTCGGGAGCGCGCCACGATCGGCGGCGGCACGATCATCGAATCCGGGGTCCACGTGGGCGCCGGGGTGACGATCGGCGAGCAGTGCTGGATCGGGCCCAATGTCACGCTGATGGACGGCGTGCAGATCGGCAGCCGCGTCATCATCCACAGCGGGTCGGTCGTCGGCGGCGACGGGTTCGGCTATGTCTGGATGGGCGACCACCACCAGAAAATCCCCCAGGTGGGCGCGGTCATCATCGAGGACGACGTGGAGCTGGGCTGCAACGTGTGCGTGGACCGGGCCACCTTCGGCATGACCATCGTGCGCCGGGGCGCCAAAGTGGACAACCTGGTGCAGATCGCCCACAACAACGTCATCGGCGAGCACGTGATTTTGTGCGGCCAGGTGGGGCTGGCGGGCAGCGTCACCGTCGGCACGGGAAGCGTGCTTGGCGGCCAGGTGGGCGTGGTGGACCACGTGCGCATCGGTGACGGGGTGAAGGCCGGCGGCGGCACCATCATCATCAAGGACGTCAATGCCGGTGAGACCATCTGGGGCTACCCGCACCGCCCGATCAAGCAAACCATCGAAGAAGGGGTCTACCTCTCCCGGCTGCCGAAGGTCGCAGCCCAACTCAAGCGCTTGTCCGAGCAAGTTGACGCGCTGGAAGCCCGCCTGCGATTACGGGACGGCCCCTCGTCCGCTTCCACGGCGCGTTCGCCGGGTGTTTGACGCCACTTCCTCCGTTCGATAGAATACGTTGACTGAATCGTAGATCCGCCACGCAATCGTCGGTTTGCCAAGAAGGCCATCCTCGTGGGACATCGGAGATCACTGAGCGCCGCGCGGGCATTGCTCGCCGGCCTCATCAGCATCGGCGGGTGGGCGCTGGCCCCCCGGACCGACGCTGCCAAGCCTGAGCCGGATCCGGCCGCCGGGCGGGCGGCGTTCGAGCAGCATTGCGCCCGCTGCCATGGCCCGCAAGCCGCCGGCGACGGGTACGACGCCAAGCGGCTCTACCCCCGCCCCCGCGACTTGACCGAAGGCGTCTTCAAATTCCGCTCCACCGCCACCGGCACCGCCCCGGCCGATGAGGATCTCTTCCGCACGCTGACCGACGGCCTGCCGGGCAGCGGCATGCCGGATTGGCGCCACCTGGATGAGGCCGTCCGGTGGCAGCTGGTGTATTACATCAAATCGCTCTCGCCGGTCTTCGAGGACTCGCCCGCGCAGCCCGTGGACCTGGGGCGCGACCCGGGACGGCGGCGCGTGGATCTGGCGGCGGGCAAGCAGGTGTATGAGAAGCTCAGGTGCGCGGCCTGCCATGGCGCGCAGGGACGGGCCGACGGCACGTCCGCGCCGTCCCTGGTGGACAACTGGGGGCGGGCGACCCGCCCGGCGGATTTGACGCAAGGCTGGAATTACCGCGGCGGCAGCGACCCGAAGGCGATTGTCACACGGGTCCTGGCCGGCATTGACGGCACGCCCATGCCCTCGTACGCGGAAGCGACGACGCCCGAGGAGGCGTGGCAGCTGGCCTACTACGTGCGGTCGCTGCAGCAGGAGCCGAACTGGAGCATGATCGTGCGCGCCCCGCGGCTGGACGGCGGGCTACCCTCGTCGCTGGACGATCCGAGATGGCAGCAGGCCCCCCGCGTCGAGGTGCGGTTGCGCAATGCCATGGACGAGGCGGGGGAATGGGCCCGCGCCCAGACGATCAGCACGGTGTCGTTCCGCGCCGCGCAGGACGGCCAATCCATCCGGTTCTTGGTCAGTTGGCAGGACCCCACGGACGACCGGGGCGACGCGCCGGACGCGCTGGCGCTGGCCCTGCCCTCCGCCAAGGTGCTCGGCGACAGCGTGACGCTGCAGCTGTGGCCGATGCGGTCTTCGCCGCCGCTGGATCTGTGCGTGTGGTCGGCCGCATCCTCCCGCGCCGTCGAAGGAGTGGTGCGCCGGTACGAACCGCTGCTGCAGGCGGGGGGAGCGTCGGCCGTTCCGATTGAAGCCGCATCCGCCTATGCCGATGGACAGTGGCAGGTGATGCTGACGCGCCCGCTGGCGCCGGCCCTGCCGAACTCGGCGCGCGCCGCGCCGGGCCGCTTGACGCCGGTGGCGTTTGCCGTCTGGGACGGCGGCAACGGCGGGCAGCGGGCGACGTCAAGCTGGGTGGATGTGATGATGGAGGCCGCTCCGCCGTCAACCGCCGCCGAGCGCGCGCCGGCGACATGGTTGTGGATCCTGGCCGCGGGGGTCGTCGTCCTCGGCCTCGTGTGGATTGTCAAGAAACCGCAAGCCTAGTCTCAGAGGAGGGCAACACCATGCGATACGAACGCCAACATGCCTGGATATTCGTCGCGGGGGTTCTTGTCGCCATCGGGTGCGGCAGCCGCCCGCAAGATGCCGCCGCCACCAGCGGAGACGCGCAGGGCGGGGAGCCGATCCAACTGGCCCAAGCCGCGGATGAGGTGGCCTCCGCCCCAGCCGCCGGCTCAAGCACGATCCAGGGGACGGTGAAGTTCGCCGGGGCCGCGCCGTCGGCCGAGCGCATCAAGATGGACGCCGACCCGCAATGCAAGCTGCAGCACCAGGAGCCGGTGGAGAAACAGGACGTGGTCGTCAACCCGAACGGCACGCTGCAGCACGTCTTCGTGTACGTCAAGTCGGGCCTCGAGGGCACAACGTTCACCCCGCCGGCGCAGGCGGCGACCCTGGACCAGCACGGGTGCATGTACTCCCCGCACGTGATCGGCATCCAGGTGAACCAGCCCCTCGAGATCACCAACAGCGATGCGACGCTGCACAACGTCAACTGCAAGCCCGCCAACAGCAAGCCGTTCAACCTGGCCCAGCCGGTCAAGGGCATGAAGAGCAAGAAGCAGTTCACGGCGCCGGAGATCATGGTGAAGTGCGTGTGCAACGTGCATCCCTGGATGGCGGCCTATGTCGGCGTCGTCGCGCACCCCTACTACGGCGTGACCGGCGCGGACGGCGCCTTCTCGCTCACGGGCTTGCCCGCCGGCGACTACACGCTGGAAGCCTGGCACGAGAAGTTCGGCGTCAAGACGAAGACGGTCCATGTGGGCGACGGCGAGACGGCGTCCGTGGATTTCGAATTTGCCGGGTGAGCAGTGAAATCTGTGAAGCACTCTTGCTGGAATCGGGCGCTCACCGCCGCCGCGCTGCTGCTGGCCGGGGCGGCTGAGCCGGCCTGGGCGTTCGGGCAGGGCGGGGCCCGGTTCTGGTTTCCGCCGGCGGTGTCCAGCTACGGCGCGCAGGTGGACCGCTTGTTTCTGATCGTCTTGGCGATCACCGGCGCGGTGTTCTTCCTGGTGGAAGGGGCGCTCCTGTGGTTCCTGATCCGCTACCGGCGGCGCGACGGGTCAAAGGCCGCCTACATCCACGGCAGCACGCGCGCCGAGCTGATCTGGACGGTCATCCCGGCTCTCATCGTGCTCTATCTCGCCGTCGCCAGCCAGCGGGTGTGGGCGCACATCCAAGGCCCGCCCCCGCCCCATCAGCTGGAGCTGGAGGTGCAGGGCGAGCAGTTCGCGTGGAACGTCCGCTATGCCGGCCCGGACGGCGCGCTCCATACCGCCGACGACCTGGAAACCATCAACCAATTGCACCTGCCCGTCGGCCAGGTGGTGCTGATCAACCTCGCCTCCAAGGACGTCATCCACAGCTTTTTCTTGCCGCAGTTCCGGATCAAGCGCGATGCGGTGCCCGGCATGACGAGCCGGATTTGGGTGCAGGCCACCGTGACGGGCAATTTTGAGATCGTCTGCGCGGAGTTGTGCGGGTTGGGGCATTACCGGATGCGGGGATTCGTGACGATTGAAACGCCGGAGGAGTTCCGCGCATGGCTGGCGCAGGTGCAACAGGAGCAACACACATGAGCGAAGGCCACCCGTCCAGCCGCCCCGGGTTTTGGCGCACGTACGTGTTTTCCACCGACCATAAAACCATCGGCATCCAATTCCTGATCACCAGCCTCGTGATGCTGCTCTTCGGCGGGTTGCTGGCCGCGCTGATGCGCTGGCAGCTCGGCTGGCCCGGGCAGCCGCTGGCCTTCATGGAGAAGCTCGCCCCCAACGGCATGCCCGGCGGGGTCATGGTGCCGGAGTACTACAACATGCTCTTCACCATGCACGGCAGCATCATGATCTTCTTCGGCATCATCCCGATCCTCGTCGGGGCGTTCGGCAACTACCTCATCCCGCTCAAAATCGGCGCGCCCGACATGGCCTTCCCGAAGCTGAACATGGCCTCCTACTGGCTGATGCCGCCGGCGATCCTCATCATGCTGGCCGGGTTCTTCGTCGAAGGGGGCGCGGCGGCCTCCGGCTGGACCGCCTACGCGCCGCTGAGCTCGACGCTGGGCGCGGGGCAGACCTGCTGGATCATCAGCGTCATCCTGGTGGGGACCTCCTCCATCATGGGGGCCATCAACTACATCGCGACGATCGTCAGCCTTCGCGCCAAGGGCATGACCTTCTTCCGCCTGCCCATGTCCATCTGGGCGCTCTTCATCACGGCGATCATGTCGCTGCTGGCGACCCCGGTGCTGGCGGCGGCGGTGATCATGCTGCTGCTGGACCGGAGCCTGGGGACGAGCTTCTTCCTGCCCGCGGGCATGGTGGTGGACGGTGTCGCCTGGGCCGGCCACAGCGGCGGCCAGGTGCTGTTATGGCAGCACCTGTTCTGGTTCTATTCGCACCCGGCCGTCTACATCATGATCCTGCCGGCGATGGGGTTCGTGTCGGACATCCTGCCGAACTTTTCCCGCAAGCCCCTGTTCGGGTATCACTCGATGGTCTATGCGATCTCCGGCATCGCGCTGCTGGGCTTCCTCGTGTGGGCGCACCACATGTTCGCCAGCGGCATGAACCCGGCGCTGGGCACGAGCTTCATGGCGGCCACCATGGTGATCGCCGTGCCGACCGGGGTCAAAATGTTCAACTGGCTCGCCACCCTGTGGCGCGGCTCGATCCGCCTGACGACGCCGATGTTCCATGCGTGCGCGTTCCTGTCGCTGTTCCTCATCGGCGGGCTGACGGGCATCTTCGCCGCCTCCATGCCGGTGGACGTCTACCTGCACGACACCTATTTCATCGTCGGCCACCTGCATTACGTGCTGCTCGGCGGCAGCCTGTTCGGGGCGTTCGCGGGCATCACCTATTGGTTCCCCAAGATGTTCGGGCGGATGCTCGATGAGCGGCTGGGGCTGGTGCACGGCGCGCTGACCTTCATCTTCTTCAACGCGGTGATGTTCCCGATGTTCATCCTGGGGATCGGCGGCATGCCCCGCCGGATTTACGACTGGACGCAGTACGCGCACCTGACGCACTTCGGCGGCTTGAACCGGATGATGAGCGTGGCCGCCTTCTGCCTGGTCACGGCGCAGCTGATCTTCATGGTGAACTTCTTCTGGAGCCTGTTCAAGGGCAAGCGCGCCTCCGAGAACCCCTGGGATTCGACGACCCTGGAATGGGCGACGTCATCGCCCCCGCCTCACGGCAACTTCGCCACGCCGCCGACGGTGTCGCACGGGCCGTATGAATACAGCGTGCCCGGCCGCGCCACTGATTGGGTGGCGCAGAACGCCGCCTCATAAAGCAAGGAAGCAGTCCGACCAGTGCCGAGGCCACGGGTGCGCCGCATCGCCTGCGCGCTGCGGCACTCCCTCGGCCGGGGGCCTTGGTCGCTGCCCTGTGACCGAGCCGCCATCGAGGCGGTGACGGGAATGTCGCACGCGGAGACGCGTGCGACGCTTCGGCATCACCCGTGGCCGAACCTTTGTCCTAGCCTAACTTGACCATGAGTCGCTACCGTTTCGCTCAACTGACCGTTGTGATCACGCTGATCCTGCTCGCGGCCGGCGGGCTGGTCACGTCCACGGATTCCGGTTTGTCGGTGCCGGACTGGCCGTTGTCCTACGGCACGATGTTCCCTCCGATGGTGGGCGGCATCCGCTATGAGCACACGCACCGGCTGATCGCGGGGTTGGTGGGTCTCATGGTGGCGACGCTGGCGATCTGGACATGGCGCACGGACCCGCGCCGGTGGGTGCGCTGGCTCGCCGGCGGCGCGTTGGCCGCCGTGATCACGCAGGCGATCTTGGGCGGCCTGACCGTGCTGTGGGTGTTGCCGGCCCCGGTCTCCATCGCGCATGCGTGTGTAGGACAGCTCGTGTTTTCCAGCTTGGCGTGCGTGGCGCTGGTCACCTCTCCGGCCTGGGCGCAAGCGCGAGGATGGGGTGCCGCCGCCCCGCGGATCCGCCGGCGGGGGTTGCAAGCGATGGCGGTGCTGCTCGTCCAATTGCTGCTGGGGGCGATCATTCGCCATACCGGCCGGTTCGTGATGTGGCATGCCGCCTGGGCGGTCGTGGTGGTGGTCTGTTTGGTCAGGCTGGCGCAGAGCCTCCGGCAGGCCCCGGAGCTGCCGGCCGCGTGGCGCACCCGCACGTTACTCCTCGCCTGGCTCGTGGTGGCGCAAGCCGCCATCGGCATCACGGTGTGGCGCACCGGCGCGCAGTGGGCCTGGATGAGCACCGGGCACGTGGTCCTCGGGGCCGTGCTCTTGGCCTCCACGTGCGTCATCTCGACGGCCGCGCATCGCGCAGCACAGGTGGGATCATGAGCGCCCGCGGGATCGTGCGCGCCTATCTGGGACTCACCAAGCCGCGCTTGACGGCGCTGGCCCTCGTGACGGCCGGCGTGGGATATGCGCTGGCCGCGCGGCCTGTCTTTGATTGGGGCCGGCTGGCCGCCATGCTCACGGGGGCGGCGCTCGCCGGCGGGGGTGCGAGCGCCCTCAACCAGTGGTGGGAGCGCGACGCGGACGCGCTGATGGCGCGCACCAAGTCGCGCCCGCTGCCCTCGGGCCGCCTGGCGCCGTCCTCGGCGCTGGTCTTCGGCCTGGTGACCTCCGTGCTGGGCTGCGCCTGGCTGTGGTTCGCGGTCAACCATCTGACGGCGGGGTTGGCGGTGCTGACGGTGGTCAGCTACGTGCTGGTCTACACGCCGATGAAGCGGCAGACCTCGTTGTGCACTCTGGCGGGCGCGATCCCCGGCGCGCTGCCGCCGCTGATCGGCTGGGCCGCCGCCCACGGGACGCTGCCGCTGGCGGCGTGGCTGGTGGGCGCCATCGTGTTTCTGTGGCAGTTGCCGCATTTCCTGGCGATCGCCTGGGTCTATCGCGAGGAGTATGCACGGGCCGGGTTCCGCATGCTCCCGGTCGTGGAGCCGGACGGGCTGAGCACCGCCCGGCAGATGGTGCTCTATGCGGCGGCGCTCATGGTGACCAGCTTGCTGCCGAGCGTGTACGGCCTGGCCGGCCTGTGGTATTTTCTCGGCGCCTTGGTGGCCGGCATTTGGCTGTGCGCCGTGACCATCTCCGCCGCCCGCACGCGCTCGCCGGCCGTGGCGACGCGGCTGTTCCTGACGTCGGTGGGCTACCTGCCGATTCTGCTGGCCCTGCTCGTGGCGGACCGGGGATAATCCAATGAACACGCGGCTGCAGACAGCACACAGCACACAGAGGTGGGTCGCGGTGTGTGCTGTCTGCTGTGTGCTGTTTGCTGCGTGGGCTCGTTCAAGAGTTGGGGCCGCTCCGCCGCCGGACTACGGCGCGCTCCCGGAGTTTTCGCTGATGGATCACGAGGGGCGCCGGATCACTCAGGCGACGCTGGCCGGCCGGGCGTGGGTGGCGGATTTCATCTTCACCCGGTGCGCGGGCCAGTGCCTGATGATGTCGGATCGCATGGCCGCGCTGGGGTCGCGCCTGCCGCAGGAGGTGCAGCGGGTGTCATTCACCGTGGATCCCGGATGGGACACCCCGGAGGTGCTCGCGGCATATGCCGAGCGCTATCGCGCGCAGGACGGGCGGTGGATATTCGTCACCGGCGAGAAAACCGCGCTCTACCAGCTCTGCCGGGACGGGTTCCATCTGGCCGTTGGAGAAGAGGGGCCTCCCGACGAACCGATTACGCACAGCACGCGCCTGGTATTGGTGGATCCGCAGGGCCATCTGCGGGGCTACTATGATGCGGAGGATCCGGCGGAAGCGGATCGTTTGCTGCGGGATGTCCGGGCGTTGTCCGCGACGCGATGACCTGGCTCGAGGCGGTCCCCACGATCAATGCCTCGCTCAATGCCACGAGCGGCGTGCTCATCCTTGTGGGGTTCGGGGCGATCCGCCGCGGCCGCGTGGCGACGCACGCGAGCCTCATGCTGGCGGCGTGCGCCACCTCGACGGCGTTTCTGTTGAGCTACGTATGCTATCATGCCCAGGTGGGCTCGGTGCACTTCCGCGGCGCGGGCGCGGCGCGCGCGTTCTATTTCACGGTGCTGGCGTCCCACACGGCACTGGCGATCGCGCTCGTGCCCTTGATCTGGCGGACGCTGCGGCTGGCCCTGCGCCACGAATTCGACGCGCACCGCCGGCTGGCGCGCGTGACGTTCCCCGTGTGGCTCTACGTGTCCGTGACCGGCGTGATCGTTTATTGGATGCTGTATCGCCTATGATGAGCACACAGCACACAGCACACAGCACACGGAACATCCACACTGCCTGGCAGGTCGCTGTCTGTTGTGTGCTGTCTGCTGTCTGCCTCGTGTTGTGGTCTCCGAGCGCTTGGGCCTGCCCGATGTGCAAGGATGCGCTGCTCTCAAGCGGCGACCCGGCGCTCTCCCAGCGGGCGGCCCTGGCCTATGCGCTGAGCATCGTGGCGCTGATCGGGACGCCAATCCTGCTGGTCGGCGGCATCGCCTGGCGGGTGATCCGCGCCGCGCGCCGAATACCCCGCGCGATTGACACGACTACCGCTTCGCGTTACACTCAACCCAACTCATCATAGGAGGTGTTGCATGAAGAATTTCAAGACGCTGGTGGTGGCGGCGGCGCTGGCGCTCGTCGGAGCGCAGACCTCGTTTGCGGCGCGGACGTCCGCCCATGCCGCGGCGGAGTCGCCGGAATACAGCCGAAAAACCGCCGGGATGCTGGGCCGCGGGCTCATCAACGTGACGACCTGCTTCGTGGATCTGCTCGTGAACATCGCCAATGAAACCAAGAACGGCCCGCCGCTCGTGGGCACGCTGGTGGGCGTGGGCAAAGGGGCGGGCTGCACCGTGCTGCGCGCCCTCTCAGGCGGGGTGGACATCGTGACCTTTTGGGTGCCGGGATTCAACGGGATCCCGGTGTCGGATTCATACGACAACTGCGTCTCCGGCACCTCCGCCGGCCAGGCCGCCACGTGGTCGGCGCCGTCAGAGGACCTGGCCACGAGCGCTCCGGCCTGGCAGGAGCCCGCGCCCGACTCCTCGTCCCTCACCGTTCCAGCCGCCGAGGCCGCAAAAGCCGAGCAGCCGCGCTACAGCAAGTAGCGCGCCTCACGGAACCCAGAGAGGAAGCAGGACGTTCCGCTTCGCGCGTCGTCCGAATCGTCCACGGCTCCTCTCCGCGCTGCTCCGGCAGCCGCCGGCGTGGCGCCGCCAATTGGTCGCGCAGTTGGCTGACGGCGCCCGCCAGCGCCACATCACCCTCTTCACCTCCCCCAAGACAGGCGACAATACAGACGAGCCGGTGGCCATCCACCCGGTCCCCTGGCTCCTCTCCCGCGCGCATGCGGTCGAGTTACAAGCCATCAGCCTTCGCTTGCGCGAGGCGATTACCGCCGTCCTCTCGAACTATCTTGCCGATCCGGCCCTGCAGCAGGTCCTGCCGCTCGACCCGGATGAGCGCGCCTGGCTGGCCGACGTCGCGCCGAAGGGCCCGCCCACGCCCATCCCGATCTTTGAGCGGCTGGACACCAACCTGATCCTCGAGCGACGGGACGGGCTGCGGCGGTTCAAGATTTTAGAATGGAATTCGGTGGGCGTGGGCTGCCTGCACTTTCTGCCGATGGCCAATCAGCTCGTGGCCGAGCACGTGCTGCCCACCCTGCGCCCGGCGGTGAAGGGCTGCCCCATCGAGCTCAGCGCCGATCCGCGGCACCTGCTGATGCACATGCTGCGCCGGCACGCGCAGGCGATCCGGCGGCCCTGCGCCGTGACCGCGTTCGTGGAGCGCCGCGAGATGCCGGTGGGCGGATCGGACGAAATGCTCTTCGTCAGCCAGTACCTGCAGCAGCAGGGACTGCCGACGGTGGTCGCGGACCCCAGGGAACTGGAGTGGCGGCGGGACGAGCTCATGTACAAGGACATCGTGGTGGATCTGCTCTACCGGGACTGCAGCTTGAGCGAGCTGATCTCCATCGAGCGGCACGGCGGCGACGTCACAGCCATGCGCGAGGCGTTCCGGCGCAACCGGGTGATCTCCGCGCTGGCGGGGGAGTTTGACCACAAGAGCTTGTGCGAGGTGCTCTCCAGCCCGGAGTTCGCCCGCTATTTCACCCCGGCCCAGCGCCGGATGCTGCGAGTCCGGGTGCCCTGGACCCGGCTCCTGCGGGAGCGGAAGACCACGGACCTCCGGGGGCGCCTCGTGGACCTGCCGGTCTTCGCGCGTCGGCACCGCGACCGCCTGGTGCTGAAGCCCAACCGGTCGTATGGCGGGCAGGGAGTCGCGATCGGCTCCACGCTCACGCAATCCGCCTGGGACGGCGTGCTGAAGGACGCCCTGGCCCGCCCGGACACCTGGGTGGTGCAGGAAACCGTGCCGTTGCCCCGCGTGACGTTCCTGGACGGACGCGGCGGCTCGAAGACCGCCCCGGAGTTCGTCATCGTCGGGGTGATGGCCACCGCCGACGGCGTGGCGTTCCTGGGGCGCTCGTCGCCGCAGGGCGTGGTCAACATTTCCCAGGGCGGGCGGCTGGTGCCGATCCTGTTGACGGCGTAACGGCGTCGGGGGATTGACAGCGCCGGACTCGCTCGCTAGGCTAGACCTACCATGTCAGAAACGTATCTCACCAAAGTCGGGCTCAAAAAGCTTCAAGACGAATACAAGACGTTGCAGAAGCGCAAGCTGGAGCTGCAGCAGGAAGTCAACAAAGCCGCCGCGCTGGGCGACCTGCGCGAAAACGGCGAATATCACGCCGCCAAAGAGCACCTCATGCACGTCGGCACCCGCCTGACCGAGCTGGAGATCAAGCTGAGCAACGTGCGGATCATTGACGATTTGGACGTGGCCGCCGGGGAAGCCCGAATGGGCACGCGCGTGACCTTGATCGACATCCAGATCAAGGAAGAAGTGACCTATATCTTGGTCGGGCCGGAAGAGGCCGATCCGCAGCAGGGCAGGATTTCCATCGCCTCGCCGCTGGGCAAGAGCGTGCTGGGCAAGAAAGCGGGCGACGAGTTCACGCTGGAGCTGCCGAAGGCCAAAGTGCCCTACAAGGTCAAGAAGGTTGACCGGCCCACCTAAGAACAGCGTTCAGCGTACAGCGTTAGTCCAGGTACCTGGTACCTGAGCTAGGTGAGAGATGGGGATGGAGCCGTTAGCCAAGCGGAAGTGCAAGCCGTGCGAAGGCGGGGTCGAACCCTTGCCCTCGAGCGCGGCCCAGGCGCTCCTGCGGGACGTGAGCGGATGGGAGCTGGTGGACGGGAAGACCATCCGCAAGACGGTGACGTGCAAGAATTTTCTCGACGCGGTAAGCCTGATCCAGCGCATTGCGCCCATCGCGGAAGCGGACGACCACCACCCCGATCTCCACCTCACCCGCTACAAGCGCCTGACGATCGAGCTGACGACCCACGCCCTCAGCGGCCTCTCCGAAAACGATTTCATTCTTGCCGCGAAGATTGATCAGCTTTTGTCCGCGTAATCTTCCTCGACCTCCTAGAACGACTTCATCCTCGCCGCGAAGATCGGCTAGCTGCTCGCCCTCCGTCTTGAACCATTCAGGGGCGTTGATGAGCGATCAGCGTGGAATCGGCGTACACCGTCATCGAAGGAGAGCCACCCGGAGGCGCCCCACCTTGGCTGAGCCATTTCAATTGGGCCGTCCCGGCGGTTGCCCCATTGGTGATGACCGTGTACGCGTGCAACTGCTCCCGCTGGCCTGAACTTAACCCCGCAGCGCGCATGACAAACGGCATGCCGATGCCAACGGTCGTCTCGTCCCCACAACCGTATCCAGGGTAATCGCTTTCCGAAAACATGCACCCCGTGATTGACGCAGAAGCTCCAAGGGGAAGATCCCATCCGACGTATGCATGCGTTGAGTCGGGGTTTCTCACCAGTCTGAGATGGATTTCGACGACCCACGTCTCGTTGGCCCCGAGGGGAAAATGCAACTCAGCGTCAGCGATCCACCCAATTCCACTCTGATTCGACGTCTTGTGACTGATGGTTGGAGTTCCACTTGCCGTCCGCCAGTTTGCCAACCCATTGGCATCCGAGGTGAGAACTTTCTTGTCGCCTTGGGTTCCATCAGTGAGCTTGAACTGGCCATTGACGTTCAGCGTGACGCCGGGGTCCGTCGTGCCGATGCCGACGCGGCCATCGCTGTTGATCACGAAGAAGGCGGGATCGCTTCCCGCGATGGGGGTCTCCACCCGGAGGGTCGGATTGAAACCTGTGCCGACCACATGGAGACGGGGCGGCAGCGCCGGCGGGGTGGTGGTGCCGATGATCACATCTCCGCTCGTGCGCAGCGCCTGATAGACCCCGCGCGGGGAGGGGTAGTAGGTGGTCAAGGTGAGATCTTCGGCGAGGGCGTAGGCGGCGATCCCAACGACGACTCCCGCGACCAGCCAGTGTCGTAGATGCATTAGGTGCTCGCTACCATGAGATCACCACCCGGTCCGGGGCACGTTGTCC
This sequence comes from Candidatus Omnitrophota bacterium, assembly GCA_016190215.1. Classification (GTDB taxonomy): domain Bacteria; phylum Omnitrophota; class Gorgyraeia; order Aquiviventales; family Aquiviventaceae; genus JACPRA01. The sequence goes on along the minus strand of JACPRA010000009.1, from coordinate 1,121 downwards.
CCTGTGCGTTCCACCACACAAGCTAGCCGCCCTCCTGAGGGCAGGACATTCGGTGCCTGGCACGTGTCCGGGTTATTGTTTCGTGCACGTGGCCCACTGGTAATAGCTGATATAGCTTCCTGTCGGATCGGGCATCATAAAGCTGGATGGGGTGTAACCTGGCGCGCAAGTCCAGGGACCGTAATAGGACTCGCCCGGACTCGAATTCAAACACGTGCCGGGGAGACCCGGGCCGGTTTCTCGACGGCTGACGCACGGATTTCGAACTAACGCCCCGCCCCCCAGTTTCTCCCACAGCACGGTTTGGCTGGAGTAGCCTCGACCGTAGGGCGTCCCGGTGCAGTCCGCGCCGGAATAACAGTTCGTCGTCATCCAAGGGCTGAACCCCACCGCAAAGGCGCACAAATCTCCGGACGCGCTGCAACCGCCTCCCCCGCCGAACGGCACGCCGCCCTTATAGAAATTGGTCGCATTCACAATTCCATTCACATTCAGCGTGTATCCGGGATTGGTCGTTCCGATTCCCACGTAGCCCGGCGAGGTGATGACGATGCCGGTCCGCTTGCACTCCCCCTCAAAGTCTTTCACCCCGTTGCCGTTCTCATCGTACCAATCGTACCCGGCCGGGCACTCCCCGAATTCTGTGTGGACTGTCTCCCCGGCGACGGTGAGCGTGCCTTTGGAGACACGGGTGCCGACGGTCAGGTCCTCCGTGGCTCGCAACGACTGATACACCCCGCGGGGCGAGGGGTAGTAGGTGGTCAAGGTGAGGTCTTCGGCGAGGGCATAGACCGCGACGCCGAGCAATGCGAAGAGCACGAGCCCGTGTCGGAGCTTCGGCATGGGATGCTTACGAGTATACAGATTCCATCGCGAATTGAACAGTTACACGCGCAGGACCAGGCATTTGGCGGAGCCGCCCGCCTTCAGAAACTCCGACAGGTCCAGCTCGTAGACGTCATAGCCGCGGCGCGTCAGCGTCGTTCGAAGCGAGGCGGAGATCCCGCGGTGCAGCACGATCGCTTCGGGTGTGGCGATCGCGTTGCAGCAGAACTTCAGCGCATCGGCGCGGGAGACCGGGATCGTATCCGTTGCCAGTTGTTCAATGACGCGCCGGCCGT
>JACPRA010000007.1 GCA_016190215.1 Candidatus Omnitrophota bacterium | reverse complement strand
ATCCCGGTGTACCGGCAATCGCTCGATCAGATCGAAGGCGTCATCTACGCCCGCGACCTCCTCGCGGTCTGGCGCCATGGCGGGCTCTTTGTGCTGTCCGACTTGATCCAGCCGGCCTACACGGTCCCCGAAACGAAACGGGTCGCGGAGCTGCTGACGGAGTTCCAGCGCATGAATATCCAGATCGCCATCGTGCAGGACGCCGCCGGGCGCACGGCCGGCCTGGTGACGGTGGAGGATGTGCTTGAAGAAATTGTCGGGGAGCTTCAGGAAGAATCGCCGCGGAGACGGAAAGGCGCCAAACGTGAGGAGCGCGGGGCGGCCGGAAGTTGACGGGCGCAGCAGTGCGTGCTACGCTGAACAGGCTCGCGGCTTGGCACCGTCGAGCCTAACAACAAGGAGGATGGATGGAAGCGTATTGTGTGAAGTGCAAGGGCAAGAAGGAAATGAAGGACGCCCAGAAGGTCAAAATGAAGAATGGCCGCCCGGCCATGAAAGGCCGCTGTCCCGATTGCGGCACCGGACTCTATCGCATTCTCAAACCCTAGGCGTATCGTTATTGACAGTTCACGCAAGGCGCTGATCGTTGCCGGCGCCGCGCAGGACAAGCACGCTGAAGATCTGCTGATCCTCGATCTCCGGCAGATTTCAAGCGTGGCGGATTTTTTCGTCATCTGCACGGCCGCCAGCCGCCCGCAAGCCAACGCAATTGTGGAGGCGGTGGAACAAGCGCTTCACCGGCAGCATCAGCGGGCGGGGCGCGCCGAAGGTCTGCACGTTCATGAAGCCCGCTCCCGGAGGCGGTTAGGACGTGCTCCGAGGGCCGGGGCCTCGGAAGAGGGGCGGCTTCCTCAGTTCTCCTCAGAACAGTTTTCCTGGGTCGTGATGGATTGTGAAAGTGTCGTGCTGCATCTGTTCGATCCAGCCACCCGGGTGTTTTATCAGTTGGAGCGTCTCTGGGGCGATGCGCCCCGCCTTCCGCTTCTCGATGTGCCCGCTTCGGTCCCGGTGCCTTCCGGACGGCCGGAGCGTTAGCGCCCGCCTGTTGCCTTCGAAGGACAACGAATGACCCCGGTGCCTTCCAGACATCTTGATGAAGCGCTCATCGAGGCGCTGCACGAAGCCGTCAGGCGCTGGGCGGCGTCGGCTGGAGTGGAGGCGCCCGCGCCTTCCGCCATCCGGTGGGATCTGCCCAAAGAAGCCTCCCTAGGCGATCTGTCCTCTCCCTTGGCTTTTGCCTTGGCCGCGGCGCGCCGGCAGCCCCCGCCGGTGGTGGCGGAAGAGATCGCGGGGCACCTTCGCGCCGTTTTGTCGGCGGGCAGTGCCAACCGGCTGGTGGAGCGCGTTGACGTGGCGCGGGGGTTCATCAACCTCTTCTTTTCTCGGCAGGCCCTGATCAGCATCGTGCATCGGATCCACCGGGAGCGCGGGCAGTACGGCCGCGGCCGGCTGGGTGCGGGGAAATCCATCCTGGTGGAGTTTGTCAGCGCCAATCCCACCGGCCCCCTCAGCGTGGCGCACGGCCGGCAGGCGGCGGAAGGGGATGCGCTGGCTCGCGTGCTGAAGTTCCAGGGCTACCGCGTGACGACCGAGTATTACCTGAATGATGAGGGCCGGCAGATTGAGCTGTTGGGACGGTCCTTGCGCGCGCGGTATCTGCAGGAGCTTGGCCGGGACGAGCCGTTTCCCGAGGACGGATACCGCGGCAGCTATGTGACGGACAGCGCGCGTGCGCTCAAGCACGCGCAGCAGGACGCGTGGACAGACAAGCCGCTCGAGGCGTTCATTGCACACGGCATGGCCGAGCAGTTGGCCGAAATCCGGCGCGATTTCGAACGGTTTGGGCTGCGGTTTGACCGGTGGAGCAGCCAGCGATGGTTTCGGACCTCGGGAAAAATTGATCAGGCGCTCGAACAGCTCCGGAGTGCAGGGCTGTTGTATGAAGCCGACGGAGCGACCTGGTTTGCCTCCAGCAAATTTGGCGATGATAAGGACCGCGTCGTCAAAAAACAGTCCGGCGAGCTCACCTATCTGGCCCCGGACATCGCCTACCATGCCTGGAAGTTCCAGCAGGGCTATGACCGGATCGTCAATCTCTGGGGGCCGGACCATCATGGCTACATTCTCCGGGTGAAGGCCGCGATGACGGCGCTGGGCTGGCCGGCTGAGCGGTTGACCATTCGCATCGTCCAGTTGGTGACCCTCTCGCGCGGCGGCAAGCCGGTGCCGATGTCGAAGCGTGAGGGGGAATTCGTTACCTTCAGGGAAATCTTGGATGAAGTCGGCGTGGACGCGACGCGCTATTTTTATCTGGTCCGAACCATGGACAGCCACCTCGATTTTGACCTCGAGCTGGCGAAATCCAAGGCCCAGGACAACCCGGTCTACTATGTGCAATACGCCCACGCGAGGATTTGCAGCATCCTCACCTACGCCGGCCGGCAGATCCCGTGGTTCCGCCGCCTGGGTCCGGTGGATCTGGCGCGCTTGACCGAGCCGGAGGAACGGCTGCTGCTCCGCCATCTGTGCCATTTTCCGGTGGCCGCCCGGACGTGCGCTCAGCAATTGGAGCCGCACGGCATGACCGCCTATCTGCAGAAGCTCGCCGAGCTGTTTCACGTGTTTTACACCAAGCAGCGGGTAATCACCGAGGATCTCCCGCGATCGCGCGCGCGGCTGGCGTTGATTTCCGCCGCCCGGTGGGTGCTGGCCAATGGCTTGGGGCTGCTGGGGGTGTCCGCGCCTCGTCGAATGTAAGATGGCGTCATGTGGCATGTCACAAGTCACATGTTGCATGCCGCGCCGCACGCCTCCCCAGTAATGTCTGTGCCGATGCTGGACTGCTGCCGTCTCTACGTGGGCGAGCGTGTGGACGTGACCGGGACGTTGGCGCAGCTGCTGCGCTTCGGCTACCGGCGCGTCGAGCAGGTGGCCGATCCCGGCGATGTTGCGCTGCGCGGCGGCGTGCTCGATGTGTTTCCCGCGACATTTGAGTGCCCCTTGCGCGTGGAGCTGCACGGCTCCCGCATCCTGTCCATCCGCAGCTTCAATCCCGTGAGCGCGGAGACGCTGGACCGGCACTCCATGGTGGTCATCCTGCCGTGTTCGGTGGCGGCCCGCGCCGCCGGCCGGGACGACATTTCACCGGAGCGGCCGGCCTTGCTTCGGAGCCCGGAGGCGCCGTTTGAAGGCTCCTTGGATCTGAGCCCGGGTGATCTGGTCGTGCACGTTGACCACGGCATCGGGCGGTTCGCGGGCCGCGCGACGCTGCCTATGCGGCATGGGCAGGCGGACGCGCTGATTCTCGAATATGCCGACGGCGACCGTTTGTACGTGCCGATGGATCAGCTGCACCTGGTTCAGAAATACGTGGGGTTCGGCGTCCGCGCTCCGCGGCTCCACAAGCTCGGCGGGCAGGCGTGGGAACGGGCCAAGGACCGCGCGTACATTTCGGCCTGGTCGTATGCGAAGAACCTCTTGGAAGTACAGGCCAAGCGGCTGGCGCTGCCCGGGTTTGCGTTTCCGCCGGACCATGAGTGGCAGCGGGTGTTCGAGCGCGCCTTCCCCTATCGCGCGACACCGGACCAGCTGGCGGCGATCGCTGATGTGAAGCGCGACATGGAAACGGCCGTCGCGATGGACCGGCTGCTGCTGGGCGATGTCGGGTACGGGAAGACCGAAGTGGCGCTGCGGGCCGCCTGCAAAGCGGTGACCGCCCAAAAGCAGGTGGCGGTCCTGGTGCCGACCACCGTGCTGGCGTATCAGCATTACCGCACGTTCGCCGCCCGGATGGCCTCCCTGCCGGTGACAGTGGAGATGCTCTCGCGCTTTCAATCCGAGGCCGAGCAGCGCCGAGTGATCGAGGGGCTGCGGACGGGGCGATGCGACATCGTCATCGGCACGCACCGGCTGCTGTCGGATGACATCGAGTTCACGGACCTTCGGCTGCTGATCGTGGATGAAGAGCAGCGCTTCGGCGTTCGGGACAAAGAACAGCTCAAGCGTTGGCGCAGCCAGTTGGACGTCCTGACGCTGTCTGCGACGCCCATCCCCCGCACGCTGTATCTGGCGCTGATGGGGTCGAGGCAGATGTCGCTGATCACCACCCCGCCGGAGCACCGCCATCCGGTGGAGACGATCGTGGCGGAAGATGACGAGGCCTCCCTGGGCCGGTGGATTCGGCAGGAGCTGGCGCGCCAGGGGCAGGTGTACGTCGTCTATAACCGCGTCCGGAGCATCCACCGCGTGGCCGCGCGGATGCGGGAGCTGGTGCCGGAGGCGCGCATCGGCATCGGGCACGGGCAGATGGCCGAGGAGGCGCTGGCCCGCACCGTGGCCGATTTCATCGACGGCCGCGTGGACGTGCTCGTGACGACCACGATCATTGAGTCGGGTATCGACATTCCGAACGCCAATACGATGATCATCATGAACGCCCACCAGTTCGGGTTGTCGGAGCTGTATCAGCTCCGCGGCCGGGTGGGCCGCTTCACGCGCAAAGCCTATGCCTATCTGGTCGTGCCGCACGGCGCGGTATTGACGGAAGAGTCCCGGTCCCGTTTGCAGGCCATCGCGTCGCACACGGCGCTGGGGTCCGGGTTCACGATCGCGATGGAAGACCTCAAGCTGCGCGGGGCGGGGAACATCTTGGGGCCGGAACAGCACGGCCATATCACGGCGGTGGGGTTCGATTACTATTGCCGATTGCTGCGGGATGCCGTCCAGCACTTGCGGCAACGGCAGCTGAAGGAGGGCGAGCAAGCATGACGTGGAGGATGCGTGCCGCGGGAGGGGCTGCGGCGCTGGCGGTCCTGATGGCGGCACCATGCGATGCGCAGCGTCCCGTCGGAGGGGATCGGATCGCGGCCGTGGTCAATGACGACGTGATCACCGATGGGGACGTGCAGGTGCGCGTGGCCGCCTTGATGGAGCGGACGGATGCCGACGGCGCGTCCCCGCGCGGCGCGGAGACGGCGATGCGGAGCGCCGTGCTGCAGCGTTTGATTGAGGAGCGCTTGATGCTGCAGGAGGCGAAGCGCCTGGGATTGACCGCCAGCTCCCAGGAGGTGGCCGAGCGGCTGGACCGCATCCGGCAGCAGTTGAAGACGGAGGACGCGTTCACGGCCATGCTGCGGGAAGAAGGGCTGACCGAAGAGCATCTGAAGCAGGAGCTGCGTGATCAGATTCTCATCCAGCGCGCCATCGAGCGCGAAGTCCGCGCCAAGATCGTCGTCAGCCCGGGAGAGATCGACGGGGCGCTGAGCCGGCATGGCGTGGAGGCTGAGGGTGGGGAAGAAGCCCAGGTGCGGCACCTGCTCGTCCGGGTCACTCCCGAGCGGCCGGTGGAGGAGGCCCGCGAGCTGGCGACGCACCTCTACGAGCGCCTGCACCGCGGGGCGCTCTTTGAGGAGCTGGCGCGCACCTATTCGGATGATCCGCACGCGCATGAGGGCGGGTTGCTGGGGTGGGTGCGTCCAGGCCAGCTGCTTCCGGAATTAGATGCCGCGATTGCCAGCGCGCCCGCGCACGAGGCGACCCCGCCCGTCCAGACGCGGTTAGGGTTTCACCTGATGATGGTCGAGGAGCGGCGGCACGTCCAGGCTGATGACGCGGCGGCGTCCCGCCGCCAGGTTGAAGACCAAGTCTACCAGGAAAAGTTTCGCGAAGTCCTGGCCGGCTGGCTCCAGCGGCTGCAACGCAAGGCGTACATCAGCGTCAGCGCTGATGCGGGGGGGTCGTTCTGAGCGGGCGGATGCAGAACCCATCGCGCAGCGCTCCCGGGTGGATCGCCATTACCGCCGGTGATCCGTGCGGCATCGGGCCGGAGGTGATCCTGAAGGCCGTGGCACAGGCGCGCCGGAGCCGGGTGGAAGCTGGCGCGATGACGCTGGCGATCATCGGCGATTGGCCGGTCTTCGCGCAGGCGGCGAAGGCCAGCCGGGTGCCCCTGCCGCGGTGGGACGTCCGGCCATGGCGCGAGGCATCGCGAGCGCTGGAGGCCCTGCGGTCTCCGGCCGCTCGGGCGCCTCGGGTGCTGTTTTTTGATCTGGAGCATCGGGAGCGGTTTGTTCCCGGCCGCGGCACGCCGGCGGCGGGCCGCGCTTCATTGAAATATTTAGAAGCCGCGCTGGCGTTGTCTCGCCGCCGCGTGGCGGATGCCGTGGTGACCGGACCGCTGACCAAGCGGTCGGTGGAGCCGTGGTCCGCGGGGTTTCAGGGCCAGACCGAGTGGCTCGCCCGAGCTTGCGGCAGCCCGCGAGTGGTGATGACCTTTGTGGCCGGAGGGTTCCGGGTGGCGCTGGTGACCCGGCATCAAGGGTTGCGGGCGGTGATGGCCTCGATGCGGCCCGAAGAATTGCGCGGGACCCTCGTGGTCCTGGCCGAGGGGCTGCGCCGCTTGTTCGGGATCGCCCGGCCGCGCCTGGCGGTCTGTGGGGTCAATCCGCACGCCGGGGAAGGCGGGATGTTCGGCGATGAGGAAGCGCGCATCATCCGTCCCGCGCTGCGCGCCTTGCGGCGGCGCGGCATGCGCGTCGAGGGGCCCTTCGCCTCGGATGGATTCTTTCCCGCGCTGCTGCCGCCGTCGCCATTGTCCGTTCCGCTGCGGTATGACGCCGTCGTGTGCTGGTACCATGATCAAGGCCTCATTCCGTTCAAGCTGGTCGCCCGGGACGCGGGCTGTCAAGTGAGTATCGGGTTGCCGATCATTCGGACCGCGCCGGATCACGGCAGCGCCTTGGACATTGCCGGGCGGGGAATTGCCAACCCTGGATCCATGCGCGCCGCCATCGCGCTGGCGGCGGAGCTTATGCGAGGCCGGGCCCCCCGTGGCCATTGACCCGCATACGACGAGCGAGCTGCGCCGGTTCTTGGAGGCGCACCAGATCCGGCTCCACAAGCGATTGGGGCAGAATTATTTGGTGGATCCCCAGTTGGCCCGCCGGATTGTCGAGGCGTGTGAGCTGGCCGACGATGATGACGTCGTCGAGATCGGTCCCGGCTTGGGCGCGCTCACAGGCTTGCTGGCCGCGCGCGCGCGGCGGGTGACGGCGGTGGAGCTGGACGGCAGGATCGCGCGGCTGCTCGCGCAGCGCCTGGCGCTGTCCGCTCAAGTCCAGGTCGTGCATCAGGACATCCTGGAGTTCCCCTGGTCGCAGCATCCCGGCAGCATCGTCGTCGGCAATATCCCGTATCAAATCACCTCGCCTCTCCTGGCGATCCTCTGCGACCCGGCCACGCCGGTGCGGACCGTGTGGCTGGGGATGCAGCGGGAAGTCGCCCAGCGCCTCTGCGCCCGCCCGGGTACTCGCACGTACGGCCGGATCACCCTGCTTGTCGCCTCGCGGTTTTCGGCGGAGCCGGTGTTGACACTGCCCAAGCGCGCGTTCTTCCCGCAGCCGAGAGTGGATTCCGTGTGGCTCCGGCTGCGGCCGCACGCGCAACCGCGCCTGTCCGAGGTCGAGCGGCCCTATTTCTTTGCGGTGGTGCGCGCCGCGTTTTCACAGCGGCGCAAGATGCTGCTGAATTGCCTGGCCGAGCGCCCTCGCGCTCGGCATTCCGCGGCAGCCTCGATGGCAGCCGCTTCACAGGAGAGCCGGGGCCTGGCCATCACGCGGGAGCAGGCGCAGGAAGCGTTGCGCCGCGCGGGCCTGCCGGAGCGCGTGCGGGGCGAGGAGCTGTCGTTCGAGGCGTTCCGGTCGCTGGCCCAGGCTGTGACGGCGATGAAACACGACGCATCGGATTGGCGCACAGCGCATTGACGCGGATGAAACCGGCGGGGTATGATAGCCCTCTACACGGGAGGAAGAGATGTCCGTAGTAACGCCGGCTGAGGTCCGGGCCGTGGCGTGGTTGGCGCGGATTGACGTGCCGGAAGATCGCCTGCCGCAGGTGGCGGCCCAGCTCGATGATATCCTGGCCTATGTCCGCAAGCTTCAAGCGATTCCAACCCAATCGGTCGAGCCGACCAGCCACGTCCTGCCGCTGTCCAATGTGACCCGGGCGGACCAGCCGGTTCCGCCGTTGCCCGCAGAACAGGCCGTGCGCTTGGCGCCCGACCAGCGCGGCCATCTCGTGAGAGTCCCGAAAGTCGTGGACGTCGGGTAACGCTGAACCCATGCCCGTCGCTCCCGCCGCACTGACCCTCCATGAGCTGCGCGAGCAGATTGCCGCCGGCGCGCTGGACCCCCGCGCGCTGCTGCGGGATCTGCTGGAGCGGATCAGCCGGCTCAACCCGTCCTTGCGCGCCTACATTGCCGTGGACCCGGAGCGCGTTTTGGCGCAATTGGAAGCGCGCCTCCAGCACGGTCCGCGCGGGCCGCTGTTCGGCATTCCCATTACCGTGAAAGACAACCTGTGCGTGAGCGGGGAAGAAACCGCCTGCGGCTCACAGATTCTCTCCGGGTTCCGCCCGCCGTATCATGCCACGGTGGTGGAGCGTCTGCTGCAGGCGGGCGCGGTGGTGATCCCGCGCGCCAACATGGATGAGTTCGCCTTCGGCTCCTCCACGGAAACCTCCGCGTTCGGCCCCACCCGCAACCCCTGGGATCCCGCCCGGGTGCCGGGCGGATCCAGCGGCGGTTCGGCGGCCGCCGTGGCCGCGGATGTGGCAATCGCCGCCCTCGGCACCGATACCGGCGGTTCGATCCGGCAGCCGGCGTCGTTCTGCGGCGTCGTGGGCTTGAAGCCGACGTACGGGCGCGTGTCGCGGTACGGGCTGATCGCCTTCGCCTCCTCTTTGGACCAGGCCGGGCCGCTGACGAAAGATGTGACGGATTGCGCGCTGCTGCTTTCCGTGATCGCGGGCCAGGACGCGCGCGATTCCACCTCGGCTCCGATGCCGGTGCCGGATTATCTGGCGGCGTTGTCCGAGCCGGTGAAGGGCTTGCGCGTGGGCGTGCCCGCGCTGCCGTCCGACGGGTTGGATCCCCAGGTGGCCGCCGCCCTGGAGGAGGCCCAGCGGGTGTTGGAGCGGCTGGGCATGCGCCCGGTGCCGGTGGAGCTGCCCCACATCCGCCACGCGGTGGAGACCTATTACATCATCGCCACGGCGGAGGCCAGCTCGAACTTGGCGCGTTATGACGGGGTGCGGTACGGCTGGCGCGCGACGGCGCTGCCGGCCGGCCCGGCGCGCGGCGGCGGAATCGACGCCTCCTCCGCCCAGCGCGGCCTCCTGCCGATGTACCTGCAGACCCGCGCCCAGGGATTCGGGGCCGAGGCCGTGCGCCGGATTTTGTTGGGGACCTACGTGCTCTCCCGCGGCTATTACGACGCGTACTACCTGCAGGGGATGAAGGTGCGCACGTTGATGAAGCGCGATTTCGACGCGGCATTGGCGCAATGCGACGCGCTGCTGCTGCCGACCGCCCCGACGCCGGCTTTCCGGCTTGGCGAAAAGCTGGCCGATCCGCTGCAGATGTATCTCTCGGACATCTACACGATTTCCGCGAATCTCGCCGGGGTGCCGGCCATGTCGGTGCCCTGCGGATTGTCCCGCGAAGGGCTGCCGATCGGGTTGCAATTGATCGGGGCGCCCTTCCAGGAAGCGATGCTGCTGCGCGTGGCGCGGGCGTACGAGCAGGCGACCGACTGGCATCGCCGCCGTCCTGCGCTAGCCGCCGCCGGGACGGCGCGATGACGGCCTACGAACCGGTCATCGGATTGGAAGTGCATGTCCAGCTGGCAACGGCCTCCAAGCTGTTCTGCGGCTGTCCGACGACATTCGGGGCGGCGCCGAACAGCCAGACCTGTCCGGTCTGCCTCGGGCTGCCCGGCACGCTGCCGGTGTTGAATCAGCGCGCGTTCGAGCTGGGCATCCGCACCGCCGTGGCGCTGGAATGCCGGGTGGCGGAGGTGATGAAATTCGACCGCAAGCAGTATTTTTATCCGGACTTGCCCAAGGGCTACCAGATTTCCCAGTATGACCGGCCGCTGGCCCATGACGGCCATTTGGACGTCGCAGGGGGCGAGGCGGTCAAGCGGATCCGCATTCGCCGGGCCCATCTGGAGGAAGACGCCGGCAAGCTGCTGCACGATCCGAACGAACCGTTCAGCTATGTGGATTTCAACCGGGCCGGCATCCCGCTGCTGGAGATCGTCACCGAACCGGATTTGCGGCTGCCGGAAGACGCCTATGCCTACCTGGTGGAGTTGAAGGCGATCCTGCGGGCGCTGGGCGTGTCCAACTGCAACATGGAGGAAGGCAGCCTGCGCTGCGACGCCAACGTATCGCTGCGGCCGAGCGGAGCCGCGGAGCTGGGCGCGAAGGTGGAGATCAAGAACCTCAATTCATTCAAAGCGGTGAAGGACGCGCTGGCGTTCGAGATGGACCGCCAGCGGCGGGTCCTGGAGCGCGGCGAGGCGGTGGCCCAGGAGACGCGGCTGTGGAACGCGCGGGCTCAAACCACCGAACCGATGCGCAGCAAGGAAGAGGCGTCGGATTACCGCTACTTTCCGGAGCCGGACCTGGTGCCGTTCCACATTGAGGCCGCGGCCGTCGAGCGCGCTCGGCGCGAGCTGCCCGAGCTGCCTGCCCGGCACCGCCAGCGCCTGGTTGAGGCCTACGGGCTCTCGGCGTATGACGCCGGGGTCCTCGCGCAGTTTCGGCCGCTGGGCGCGCTCTTTGAGCAGACGGTGGCGCACTACCCGAAGCCCAAGCCGGTGGTCAACTGGATCATGGGAGACTTGCTTGGCTATCTCAATGGACGCAGCCAGGATCCGGAGACGCTGGTCTTCCAGCCGGCCTGGTTGGTGCACCTGCTGGAAGCGATCGAGCGCGGGGAGATCTCCGGCAAGACCGCCAAGGCCCTCTTTGTGGAAGCGCTGGAGCGGCAGCGCGACCCGCAGGAGCTCATGCAGGGGCGCGACGTGCGGCAGATCGTGGACGCCGGCGAATTGGAGCGGTTGGTGGATGTGGTGGTGTCCGAGCACCAAAAGTCGGTGGCGGATTACCAGAAGGGCAAGGCGAACGCCTTGATGTTTCTTGTCGGGAAATGCATGGAGCGCTCGCAGGGTAAAGCCAACCCGCAGCAGCTCAAGAGCATCCTTCAGCGAAAACTTGCGGAACCTCGGGAGGCAGTATCATGACACGATGGCGGCGGATCGGGATCGGCGTGGCCGTGGCGGCCGTGATGGCGACAGGGTTCGCGGCCACCACGCTGCATGCGAAGCGTTCGCCGGAAGAGGAGGAGCTCTACAAGCAATTGGAGCTGTTCACCGACGCGCTGTCCATCGTCGAAGCGGATTACGTCGAGTCGCCTGAGGCGAAGCAGCTGGTCTACGGCGCGCTCAAAGGCATGCTGGCCACGCTGGATCCCTACAGCCAGTTCATGGACCCGGACAGCTACAACGAGCTGAAGGTCGACACGGAAGGCGAGTTCGGCGGGCTGGGGATCGAGATCACCATCACGGACGACCTGCTGACCGTCATCACGCCCATTGATGACACGCCCGCGTTCCGGGCCGGGTTGAAACCCAACGACCGGATTGTGAAGATCGACCAGGAGAGCACGCGCGGCATCACGCTGCTGGACGCCGTCAAAAAGCTGCGCGGGAAGCCGAACACCTCCGTCCTGTTGACCGTGCTGCGCGAAGGCGAGAATGAGCTCAAGGAGTTCACCGTGACGCGCGACATCATCAAGATCGAGAGCGTGAAGGACGCGCGGATGCTCGAGGACCATCTCGGCTACATCCGGCTGACCGATTTCCGGGAAAACACGCCGCGCGATCTGGAAAACGCCGTTGAGAAGCTGAAGCAGGAGCAGATGGACGGGTTGATCATGGACTTACGGAACAACCCCGGCGGGCTCCTCGATGTGGCGGTGTCCACCTCGGAGCTGTTTCTGCACGCCAAGCAGATGATCGTGAGCACCAAAGGCCGGCTGCGGAACCAGAACCTGGAGTTCCGAAGCCGGCGCGAGGGGCTGGTGAGCGACATCCCATTGGTGGTGCTGATCAATGAAGGGTCGGCCTCAGCCTCGGAGATCGTCGCTGGGGCGATCCAGGATCATCGCCGGGGCATCATTCTGGGCACGAAGAGCCACGGCAAGGCTTCCGTGCAGACCATCTTTCCCCTGAAAGACGGCAGCGCGTTGCGGCTGACGACCAGCAAATATTACACGCCCGAGGGCCGCATGATCCACGGGAAGGGCATCGTGCCGGACGTCGTGGTGCCCTTTGAGCCGCCGCCGGAGCCGACAACCAAGCCCAAAACGCCGCAGGCGGACGAGATTTTCGATACCATCGAGCAGCAGAAGGCGGCCGAGGACGAGGCGTCGCGTCCCCGGGACAACCAGCTCGATCGCGCCGTGGACCTGCTCAAAGGCATCAAGGTGTATCAGGCTTCGTTGAAGGCGTCCTCCTGAAGTGACGCGGACGAATAACAGCGTGAAGCGTGAAGCGTAAAGCGTATTTCGCATGACGCTTCACGAGATACGCTTCACGAGATACGAAAGACGAGCGTGACGCGCATTCTTGGCATTGAGACCTCCTGCGATGAGACGGCCATCGGCGTGGTGGACGACGGCCGGCGTATCCTGGGCCATGTGCTGGCCTCGAGCCAAGAGTTCCACCGGCCCTACGGGGGCGTCATTCCGGAGATTGCCGCGCGCGTGCATGTGGAGGTGATTTGGCAGGTCTTGGAGGCCGCGTTGGCGAAGGCGAATTGCTCGCTGGACGAGATCGACGCCGTCGCGGTGACGTCGGGGCCGGGACTGCCCGGCGCGCTGCTGATCGGCGTGGCATTTGCCAAGGGGCTGGCGATGGCCCTCGATCGCCCGCTCCTCGGCGTCAATCATCTGACGGCCCACTTATATGCCGGGGAGATGCATCAGCCCGACGTCTCACCGCCGTACATCGGACTGGTCATTTCCGGCGGCCACACGCTGTTGTGCGTGGTGCATCCGGGCCGGCACATTGAGCCGCTGGGGGAAACCAAAGATGACGCGGTGGGCGAGGCGTTCGATAAAGTCGCCAAACTTCTGGACTTGGGCTATCCGGGCGGGCCGGTGATCGACCGGCTGTCCAGCGAGGGCCGGGCGGATGCCGTGCCGTTTCCTCGGCACCACACCAAGGGGAGTTTTGATTTCAGCTTCAGCGGGCTGAAAACCGCCGTGTACCACCATGTCCGCGACACGCTGGCCGCGAGCCGTGAATCTCCCCCGGCCGCCGCGTCGCGACACGCGGCTGTGGCGGATGTCGCGGCCAGCTTTCAGGAGGCCGCAGTGGACATGGTGGTGGTCCGGGCCCTGCGGGCCTGCCATCGAACCGGATTCCGCACCATCGTGGTGGGGGGCGGGGTGGCGGCGAATCGCCGCCTCCGGCAGCGGCTGGCGGAGGAGGGGGACGCGAAGCGCCTCCGGGTCGTGATTCCGCCGCCGGCGTTGTGCGTGGATAACGGCGCTATGATCGCAGGATGCGCCTTCGAGATGCTGCGGCGCGGGAGCGCCTCGCCGCTTGATCTGCCGGTGGAACCGAACCGGCCACTGGGAGCCTGACGTCCGATGTCCTCTGTGGTGGTGCTGGAACGATTGTTGTTCGTCGCGTTGCTAGGCGGCGTCATCGGGTTTGAGCGGGAGCGCCATGGGCGCGCGGCCGGGCTGCGGACCCACATCCTCGTCGGCATGGGGTCGTGCCTGATGATGCTGACCGGCATCTTCATGGCGGAAACCTGGAGCGGTTCCGAGATGGACCCCTCGCGCATCGCCGCGCAAGTCGTCAGCGGGATCGGGTTCCTCGGGGCTGGCACCATCTTGCGGTCGCGCGCCTCCATCCGCGGCCTGACGACGGCGGCCAGCTTGTGGGTCGTCGCCGGCGTGGGATTGGCGGTGGGCGCGGGCTTCGAGTTCGGCGCGGCGGCGGTGACGCTGATCGCCCTGGTCGTGTTGTTCAGTTTGGGCCGCTTTGAATGGAATATCCGCCGGGATTGGTACAAGCTCTTGGTCGTGGAGACTGCCTCCTCCTCGCTGGAGGTCATGGCGGACATCTCCCGATTGCTGGCCCTGCATGATGTCGAGGTGCGCGGGGTGGAGCTGAAGCGGGCGGAGGGGGCCGGGATCACGGCCGTGGAGCTGGACGTCAAATTGCTCTCGGAGCAGACGCAGCAGCAGGTGACGGAGCAGCTCGCGAGGATTCCCACGGTGCAGCGGGTGTCATGGAGATAGATCCGTAGATGGCCTTTCGCCGCCGCACCGTCAACGAGGCCTCGCGTACGCCGCGGCTGGAGGTGGACGCCGGCATGAGCGGCACGGTGCGGTTCACAGATCCGGTCCACCTCCAGATCAACGGCCGGTTTGACGGGACGCTGGAGACGAAAGGCAATCTGGTGATCGGGGAACACGCGCGCGTGCAGGCGGTTGTCCATGGAGATGAGGTGATCGTGGAGGGGACGCTGGACGGCACGATCACCGCGTCCGGCCGGGTGGAGCTGAGGCCCACGGCCCGCGTTGTCGGAAAAATTTGCAGCCCGAAGCTGATCGTGCAGGAGGGCGCCGTCTTCCACGGCACTTCGGAAATGCTCGCCCCCTCTCCGCGCTTGGAGCCGCTGTGGCTGACGGCGGATGAGTTGGCCGGCTACTTGGAGGTTGAGGCCTCCACGGTGCTGGGGTGGGCCAAGGCGGGCCGGTTGCCCGCCCAGCAGGAGCAGGGCCAGTGGCGGTTTAACCGGCAGCACGTGGAAGAGTGGTTGGCGCAGGAGAAGATCCGCAACCCCCAGACAGGATAATTGCATCACATGGAAAAGCTGTGGACGATAGGAGAGGTCGCCCGGTATCTGGGCGTGAGCGAGGCCGACATCGAATCGCTGGTGCGTACCGGCAGGCTGACCGGGTACCGGTTGGGCGGGGAATTCGTGCGGTTCCGCCCGGAGCAGGTCAAGCTGCTCAAAGAGCAGGTGCAGCCGCGCGCTCCCAATGCGGCGGAGGCGTCCGTGAGCGGGGAGCACTGGCGCGATCGCCTGCGGGATTTCCTGTATTTTTATGATTTTTATCTCGTGGCGTTTGTCCTCTGCGCCGCGCTGTTGGTGTATCTCATCTGGTCCACGTGACGCGCACGCTCCGATGGTGACGGAACAACGATTACGCCGCTGGCTGCGTGAAGTGCGGCAGGGGCGGCGGCCGATCGGCGCCGTGGTGGCCTCCTTGCGGCATTTTCCCCAATCGGATTTGGGGTTTGCCAAGCTCGATACCCACCGGCGCTTGCGCCGCGGGTTGCCGGAGGTCGTCTTCTGCCAGGGCAAGCGGGTGGCGCAGCTGGTCCAGATCGTCGGGCGGCTGCACACCCACGGAGAGACGATCCTGCTGACCCGGCTGGAGCCGGAGGCCGCGGAACAGCTCCTCCCGCACTGCGCGTTTCTGGAGTATGACCCCATGGCCCGGATGGGCTATTGGGTGCCGCAGCGGCTTCGGCGGCGGGGATTGGTGCCGGTGTTGAGCGGGGGCACGGCGGATCTGCCGGTGGCGGAAGAAGCCGCCAGAACGCTGGAGGTCTTCGGCAGCCGGGCTGTGCGGGTGTATGACGTAGGGGTGGCCGGCTTGCATCGCCTCTTGGGACACTTGCCGGCGTTGGAGCGCGCCCGGGCCCTGGTGGTCGTGGCGGGGATGGAAGGCGCCCTGGCCAGTGTCGTGGCCGGGCTGGTGCGGTGTCCGGTCGTGGCGGTGCCGACGAGTGTCGGCTACGGCGCGAGCTTCGCCGGCATCGGTCCGTTGCTGACCATGCTCAACAGCTGCGTTCCCGGGATCGGGGTGGTCAATATCGATAACGGGTTCGGCGCGGGTTATCTGGCGCATCTGATCAATTGCGGCCCATCGCTGGGATAAACGATTGTGAAGCGTCGTTCGTGACACGAGATACGAGAAAACCGCCGCATGCCCCAACGTATTCTTCGGCGTTCCGTGCAGCGCGCCGGCCGGATCATCCCCACGGCGGCGCGCCATTTACGGGGGCGGGCCGTCACGCTCAAGCCGGGAGACGTGATGCCGTGGCATTCCACCGGCGCTCGGGAAGAAGTGATCATCGTCCTGGCGGGCCGTCTGGAGCTGCGGCTTGCGGATGGGGCCGGCCGTACCCGCCGCGTGGCGGCGCACCAGTGTGTCTTCTTGCCGATGCGGACCCGGCATAGCGTGTTCAATGCGGCGCGCGCGCCGGTCCGCTACCTCTACATCACCGCCTAACGCATGCCGCCCGCCTTCACGACCCAGCGCGCCGAGCTGCTGCTGAGCCGCTTGGTCGAGCTGGGCGTCGCCACTCCGGACCAATTGGCCCAAGCCCGGCAGGAACAGCAGCAGAACCAGGAGCGGTTCGGGGCGATCCTGAAACGGCTGGGCCTGTTTCGTGATGCGGATGCCGGCAAGCGGATGGCGTCACAGTTGGGATGGCTGCCGGTGCGCTTGCAACCGTTGGAGAGCGACCCGGCGGTTCGCGACCGGCTGCCGTTGGATCTCTGCCGGCTCCATCGCGTGGTCCCGATCCGTGAAGAGCCGGACCGGCGGCTGATCGTGGCCTCCGACGATCCGCTGGCGGTGTTCGCATTGGAGCATTTCGAGCGGCGGTGCGGCTGTTCGCTGGAGATGGTCCTGGTGCCGGAAGCGGACATGGACGCGCTCGTTGGCCAGCTCCTGCAGCCTCCGGCCCGCTCTGAATCATCAGGGCCTCCGGCCCGCCCCGAGTCGCCGGGGCAGCCGCCGGCACCGGCTCCCGTGAAGAGCGCCCCCAGCGCTGCACCGCCTGCGAAGCCAAGCCAGCCGTCGCTGCCGCCGATGGCGCCGCCTGGCCCTGCATTGTCGCCTGTTCCGGGCCTCGGGGGAGCCGCGCCTGCGATGAGGGCGCCTTCGCCGCTGCCGCCGATTTCCGCGCCGCCCGCTTCGGTGTCGGTGCCGCCGGTTCCCCTCGCGCGCCCGACCGGGCCGGCGCCCGGCCCGGCGGCTCGCGAACCTGCCGCGGGAGGAGCGTCCGCTGAGGACGAGCCCATCATCAAGCTGGTGGATTCCGTGCTCACGGAAGCGGTGCATTTGCGGGCCAGCGATATCCATGTGGAACCGCTGGCGGACCGGTTGCGGGTCCGGTACCGGATTGACGGCGTGTTGCATGACGTCAACACGCCGCCGAAGGCGCTGCAAGGGCCGCTGACCAGCCGGCTGAAAATTCTCGCCGCATTGAACATTGCGGAGAAACGGCTGCCGCAGGATGGGCGGATCCAGCTGACCGTGCAGCAGCGCACGCTGGATGTCCGCGTATCGGTGCTGCCGGCCCTCCACGGCGAATCCATCGTCATGCGGCTGCTGGATCGGACCCATGCCGTGCATGGTGTCGGCGAGCTGGGATTGGCTGAAGCCGACCAACGGCGCTGGGAGCAGCTGATCCGGCGGCCCTACGGGATGATCTTGGTCACGGGCCCCACCGGGTCCGGAAAGACCACCACGCTCTACGCCACGCTCGCAGCCTTGAACCAGCCGGAGCGCAAGCTGATCACGGTCGAGGACCCGGTGGAATATCAGCTCTCGGGTATTAATCAGGTGAGCGTCAAATCCTCCATCGGCTTGACGTTTTCCGCCGGGCTGCGCGCCATGCTGCGCCAAGCGCCGGACATCATCATGGTCGGCGAGATCCGCGACGCCGAAACCGCCCAGGTGGCCATCCAGGCCGCCTTGACCGGCCACCTGGTGTTCTCGACACTGCACACGAATGACGCGCCGGCGGCCATGACGCGTCTCATGGACATGGGCATCGCCCCGTTTCTGGTCGCCTCGACGGTGCAGGGCGTCATGGCGCAGCGGCTCGTCCGGCGCATCTGCGAGCATTGCGCGGCACGCCGGCCGCCGACCCCGGAAGAGCAGCTCGTCCTCGGCGAACCGCCGCTGGCGGAGGTGGTCGAGGGCCACGGCTGCGAGCCGTGCCATCAGAGCGGGTATCGGGGCCGGGTGGGCATCTATGAGCTGCTCACGGTGACGGATGAGCTGCGGCATTTGGTGGCCAGCAAGAACCAGGCCTCGCGGCTGCGGCGGCAGGCCCAGCAGGACGGCATGCGGTCGTTGCGGGACGACGGCGCGGTCAAGGTCCGCGCCGGGCTGACGACCGTGGCGGAAGTGCTGCGGGCGACCCCGGAGGAAGCCGCCGCATGACCGGCCCCCAGCTGCAGGTGCAAGCTATTCAGGAGGCGATGGCGGCCGCCGGTGCGGGCGGCATATCCGCCGAGGCGGCTCGGGACAGCGCGAAGCTGCTGGAGTTGGCCAGCCAAGCGCCGGTGATCCGGCTGGTGGACCAATGCTTGTCCGAGGCGGTCAAGCGGCGGGCGTCGGATGTGCATATCGAGACGTTTGAAGACGCGGTGTTGATCCGCTTCCGCATTGACGGGGCGTGCTACGAGGTCGCCCGGCCGCCGATGAGCCTGGCGCTGGCGCTCGCCTCGCGGATCAAAATCCTCGCCAATCTCGACGTGGCGGAATCCCGCTTGCCCCAGGACGGCCGCATCCTGCTGACCTATGAGGGCCGGCAAATTGATCTGCGCGTCTCAACACTGCCGACGATTTACGGCGAGAGCATCGTGCTGCGCGTGCTGGATAAAAGCTCCTTGAATAAAACGCTGGCCCATCTGGGCATGGGGGCGGCGCTTGAAGCGGCCATGGAGCGGATCATCCGGCGCCCGCACGGCCTGTTCTTGGTGACCGGGCCGACCGGCTCAGGAAAGACCACCACGCTGTACGGCTGTTTGTCCTCGCTGAATCGCCCCGAGGTGAAAATCATCACCACCGAAGATCCGGTGGAGTACGACGTGGCCGGGTTGGTGCAGGTCGCCATCAATCAGAAAATCTCCCTCGATTTCGCGACTTGCCTGCGCTCGATCCTCCGGCATGACCCGGACATCATCATGGTCGGCGAGATCCGCGACGCCGAAACCGCCCAGGTGGCCATCCAGGCCGCCTTGACCGGCCACCTGGTGTTCTCGACACTGCACACGAATGACGCGCCGGGAGCGGTCACCCGGCTGCTGGACATGGGGCTGGAGCCGTTTCTCATCACATCCACCGTCATCGGCGTGCTGGCGCAGCGCTTAGTGCGGCGCCTCTGCGCTCAGTGCCGCGCTCCCGCGCCGCCGACCGAGGAAGAGCTGACCGCCCTGCGGTTGTCGCCGGCGGAATGGGACGCATTGCAGGCGGCACCCGCTCCTGAGGGCGCTGGCGGCGCTTCCATCGTCCACCATGCCATGGCCGCCGCGCGCGGGCCGATGCGGCCGGTGGGATGCGAGGCCTGCCAGGGGCTGGGGTATCAGGGACGCACCGGCATCTTCGAGCTGCTGGAGATGAACGAGCAGATTCGGCCGATGGTGCTGGAGCGGCGCGTGGTCAGCGAGATCCGCGCGGCGGCGAAAGCTTCCGGTATGCGCAGCTTGCGCGAGTATGGCCTGGAGCAGGTGCTCCGGGGAGAGACGACCATAGCCGAAGTGCTGCGGGAGACACAAGATGCCGACT
>JACPRA010000008.1 GCA_016190215.1 Candidatus Omnitrophota bacterium | reverse complement strand
TCCTCCTCCGTGATCAACGGAGAGCGCGTCAGCCGGTGTTCGCCCAGCACCCGCATGATGAAATGGCTGGTCCCGGTAAACAACGCCACCGCGGGGCGCATCAGCGTCAGCAGCCACGTCGTGGGCCGCCCCAACGCCAGCGCCACCCGGTCCGCATGGCGGGTCGCAAACAGCTTGGGGGTGATTTCGCCGAAGACG
Organism: Candidatus Omnitrophota bacterium; assembly: GCA_016190215.1. Classification (GTDB taxonomy): domain Bacteria; phylum Omnitrophota; class Gorgyraeia; order Aquiviventales; family Aquiviventaceae; genus JACPRA01. Next base: position 14,091 of record JACPRA010000008.1, on the reverse strand, counting down.
AGCAGCACGATGGTCACCGCCACCGCCGCCGCCAGCGGCCCTTCTTCCGGTCCCAGCAGCCGGACCAGCAGGACCGTCCCCAGGACGGAGATGCCGACGTTGATCAAGTTGTTGGTGACGAGGATGGTGCCGATGAGCCGGTCCAGCTGCGTCAACAGCTTATACACCCGCTTGGCGGCCGGCGATCCGCGCTGCATCAAATGGCGCAAGCGCACCTTGTTGACCGCCAAGAAGGCCGCTTCCGTCATGGAGCAATAGGCGGACAGCCCCAGCAGCAGCGCGAATGCGGCCCCCCACCACACCAGCATCAGGCGGTCACAGCCACCGGTACTTCCGGAAGAAATAGACCATCACGGGGATGAAGGCCACGAGCCCCATCGAGAGCGTGTGATAAATCCACCGCGGGCCCAGCTCGGGGTGTTCGCTGAAATTCATCCCGTAAATCCCGGTAACGACCACCAGCGGCAACGACAGCGTGGCGATGGCGGTCATCGTCTTCATGATCTCATTCAAGCGGTTCGACACGATGGTCGCATAGGCTTCCAACGCCATCGTCGTGACCTCGCGACACCCGTCTACCATGTCGCTCATCCGCAGCAAATGATCGTAAATATCGCGAAAATAGATCGCGCTGGACGGCTTGATCAGCGCCAACTCTCCCCGATTGAGGCGGCTGAGAATGTCGCGATGCGGGGTCAGCGTCCTCCGCAACAGCATGAGCTCACTATAGATGCCAAAGAGCTCCTTCAAGGTCGCCTGGGTGGAGTCCGAGAGCATATGCGTTTCCAACTCGTCCACGCGCGCCTCGACGCTCTCAATAATGGGAAAGTAGCTTTCAATCATGGCATCCAACAGCGAATAAAACAGGAAGTCGGCTCCACGGCGCATGATGGGCGATTTCTTTTCCACCCGGGCGCAACTGTCATCCACCGGCTTGATCGGCTCGGTACGCACCGTAATCAGGAAGTTGCCGCCCAGGCACACGTCCAACTCGACCGGGGCCAACCGCCCGTCGTTTCGGCGGATGCCTTGGAGGATGATGAACATGTAGCGGTCAAACTCCTCCATCTTTGGGCGGGGGTTGGGCATGATGCAGTCTTCCACCGTCAGAGGATGGAGCTCAAAGACTTCCAGCAAGGTTTCGATGTCCGCATCTTCCGGATCTTCAATATCCACCCAGAGGAGGATATCGGGCTGCTTCAGCAGCTCGCGGAAACGCTCGCGGGGCACCTGGCACTCCAGCCGTCCATCCGGAGTCGCAAGATACGCGCGGATCATGTTCGACCTCGTTGGTAGAAGCGGCCCCGGGCGATCGCCCGGATCACCGCGTCAGGCACCAGATACCGGATGGACCGCCCCGCGCGGACCCGCGCCCGAATCTCCGATGAAGAGATCTCCAACTGCGGCATCCGAACCCATCGCATGCCCGGGATGGCCGCCGGGGCCGGCGCCTCGCCCCCCCGCCGAGCCACCACAAAAGTGCACAGGCGGGCGGCCTCGTCCATGCGATACCACCGCACCGTGAGCAGATCAGACCCCGCAATCCAAAACAGGCGCGCCGTCGGCATCCGCTCGCGGATCGCCTGCAGCGTCCGCACGGTATAGGACACGCCCCCCAAGCGCAACTCCAGGTCAGAGGCGGAAAACGCCGGGTGGCCTCTCAGGGCCAGCCGGACCAGGCGCAGCCGCTGCCGCCCCTCCAGCAAGCCGGGCACCGACTTATGCGGAGGTTGGGCCGTGGGCATGAACCACACGCGGTCGAGCCGGAACTGCTCCCGGGCGCGCTCCGCCAGCAGGAGATGCCCCACATGGATCGGGTTGAACGTTCCGCCAAGGATGCCGAGTCGCATCATCAGCACACAGCATACAGCAGACAGCAGACACCAACCACCACATACAGATCATGTCTTGCCTTCCATCTGTATGCTGTGTGCTGTGTGCTGCGTGCTGCGTTCATTCGCGGATCTGTCCGTTGCCGAGCACCAGGTATTTGTAGGTGGCCAGCTCTTCCAGGCCCATCGGCCCGCGGGCATGCAGCTTGTCCGTGCTGATGCCGATCTCCGCGCCCAAGCCGAACTGAAACCCGTCGGTGAACCGGGTGGAGGCGTTGACGTACACGCAGGCCGAATCCACGCCGGCCAGAAAGCGGTCGGCATGGGCGGAGTCGCTCGTGATGATCGCGTCGGAGTGGTTCGAGCCGTAGCGGGCGATGTGGGCGAGCGCCTCCTCCAGCGACCGGACCACTTTCACGGAAAGGATCAAGTCCAGATACTCCGCGGACCAGTCCGCTTCGGACGCCGCCGCGACGCCGGGCACGATCGCCTGCGTCCGCTCGCACCCGCGCACCTCGACCTTGGCCGCCTGGAGCTTCGCCACGATCCCGGGCAAGAACGCGGAGGCGATCCCCTCATGCACCAGCAGCGTTTCCATCGCGTTGCACGTCGCCGGGCGCTGGCATTTGGCATTCAGCACGATCCGCTCCGCCATGGCGGCGTCTGAGGGCTGATCCACGTAGACATGGCAGACGCCCTTGGCGTGCTTGATCACGGGAATGCGAGACGTTTCCACGATTTTTCGAATCAAGGCTTCCCCGCCCCGGGGAATGATCACATCAATGTCGCGGTCCATCTGGAGCATGATGTCCACCCCGGCCCGGTCCGGAACCGGGATCAGGCTGACGGCCGCCGCCGGCGCGCCGTTGGCGCGCAGCGCCTCCTGCAGCGCCTCTGCGATCGCCTGATTGGACCGGAACGCCTCCGATCCTCCGCGCAAGACCACGGCATTGGCGCTTTTCAGGCACAGGGCCGCGCAATCGCTGGTCACATTCGGGCGCGATTCATAAATGATGCCGATGACGCCGATCGGCACGCGCACTTTCCGGATGACCAACCCATTGGGCCGCCGCCACTCCCGCAGCACGGCCCCGACCGGATCCGGAAGCGCGGCCACCGCCTCCACCGAGGCGATCATCTCCTGCAGCCGGGCATCGGTGATCGTCAACCGGTCAATCAGCGCGCCGCTCAACCCGCTGCGGCGGGCCGATTCGACATCCGCCGCATTGGCGGAGAGGATCGGCTCGCGCCGCTTGGCCAGCGATGCCGCCATGCTCTTCAGCACCGCGTTTTTCCGGTCCGAGGACAGGCCAGCCAATTCCCTAGACGCAGCGCGGGCCGCACTGGTCACCTGTTGGATGGATTGCCGAAGGTGTTCAGCCGTCATCTCAGAGCCCATGCGTCAAGACCAGGTTATCGCGGTGCACCACTTCCCGGCCGGCCCGCCCTCCCAGCAGTTGGGCAATCCGGTCGCTGCGCATTCCCTGGATCCGCAGCAGGTCGCCGGAGGAATAGCGGGAGAGTCCGCGGGCGATTTCGCGCCCTGCCGGGTCCACGATCATCACGGAGTCGCCCGCATGGAACCGCCCGTCCACCGCCCGCACGCCGGACGCCAGGAGGCTCTTGCCTCCCTCCAGCAGCGCGGTGGCCGCGCCCGCATCCACGGACAGCGTGCCCAGCGGCTTGCGGGCTGAGAAGGCGATCCACCATTTTCGAAACGCCAAGCGGGTGTTGGGAGGCGCGATGAGGGTCCCCACCGGCTTGCCCGCCAAGAGGTCCGTCAGGGCCTGCGGCGACGTGCCGTTGGCGATCACCAGGGGAATGCCGGCATGGCCGGCCACGCGGGCCGCCGCCAGCTTTGAGGCCATGCCGCCGGTCGTCGTTTCCCGTGAGGCGGCACCCATCACCATCGTCTGATGGCGCTGATCCAGCCGGTCAATCCGCTCGATCACCCGGCCCTGATGCAGCAGCCCGTCCACATCCGACAAGATGACCAGCAATTCCGCTTCAACCAAGCACGCCACCAGCGCCGCCAGCCGGTCGTTATCGCCGAACGTCAGCTCTTCGACAGCCACGGTGTCGTTCTCGTTCACGATCGGCACCACGCCCTGGGCCAGGAGCGTGCGCAGCGTATTTTTGGCGTTCCGGCACCGCGCGGAATCGGCCAAGTCCGATTGCGTCAATAACACTTGGGCCACCGTCAACCCTCGTTCGCCGAAGAGCTGGCTGTACTGCCGCATCAGCTCTCCTTGCCCGATGGCAGCGCACGCCTGCAACTGCGCGAGCACGCGGGGCCGCCGCCGCAGCTTCAAGGCCGCCATGCCGCAGGCAATCGCGCCTGAGCTGACCAACACAAGCGATCGGCCGGGGGGCCGAAGCGCCTCGGCCACCTGTCCCACCAGGTGCTTCACGTGGGCGGCCTGAATACGCCCTGATTCATCGGTCAGGACGCTGGCCCCGACCTTGACGACCAGCCGTCTCACCATCGCCGCGCTCTTAGCCATTTCCCGCCGCCGTGTTCAACCTCTGTACGCGGGTCCATACCGCGCGAAGCAGCTCCGGAATCCCCTCCCCGGTCGCGCAGGAAATCGGATACACCCGAACCGGCACCGCAGCCCGGAAGGCCGCCAACCGCGCCTGGGCCTCGGGTAAGTCCATCTTATTCGCCGCCACCAGATAGGGCCGTTCGGCCAAGGGCGCATGGTAGGCTGTCACCTCGCGCCGCACGGTATGAAAATCTTCAATCGGGTCCCGGGCATCAACGCCCGCCAGATCCACCACCTGGACCAGGAGCCGCGTCCGCTCGACGTGCCGCAGGAATTGCATGCCCAGCCCACGTCCTTCATGCGCGCCCTCGATCAAACCGGGGATATCGCAGGCCACAAACGACCGGCCGGGGCCCATGGACACCACGCCCAAGACCGGGGTCTTGGTCGTAAACGGGTAGGCGGCCACGGTCGGGCGCGCGGTTGAAATACGGGACAGAAGGGAGGATTTGCCGGCGTTGGGGAACCCCACCAAACCCACATCCGCCAGCAATTTCAGCTCCAATTGGAGCTCGCGCTGCTCTCCGGGCCGCCCCGGGGCCGTGCGGCCTTTTCCCCGGGCATTGCCCATGCCGCCCCGCCCGCCATGGGCGATGATGATGCGCTCGCCGGCCCGGATCAGATCGCGAAGCACATGGCCGGTCTCTCGATCCTGCACGATCGTGCCCACGGGGACGCGCAGCACGCAGTCCTTCCCCCGCCGGCCGGTTTTGGTGTTGCCCATGCCGTGGCGGCCGCGCTCGGCCTGAAACTCATGCCGGAATTGCACGTCCAAGAGGGTAGTCAACTGCGGATCGGTAAGGAGGATGACGTCGCCGCCGTCGCCGCCGTCGCCGCCATTAGGGCGCGGATAGCGGCTATAGGGTTGCTTGAACATCGCGGAGCAGCCATTGCCTCCATTGCCGGCAATGATGAGGATGTGTGCCCGGTCCACGAACAGCATGGAAGGACTTTCTGAAGGTAGGCCGAATGCTGTCGGCCGCGCGCACGATGAGCCCGTGCCGCGACCACGAGGTCGTTATTTGGCGGCAGCGGGTGCCGGTTCAATGCTCACAACTCTTGGCTTGGGAAACCGGACAATCCCGTCAACTTTGGCGAACAAGGTCCAATCCCCGCCCACGCCCACGTACCATCCGGGCTTGAGCTGGGTGCCCCGCTGGCGCACGAGAATGGATCCGGCCGTCACCCGCTGGCCGGCCCAGCACTTGAGACCCAAGCGCTTGCCTTTGCTGTCGCGCCCGTTGCGTGTCGAGCCTTGTCCTTTTGTATGGGCCATATCGAGATTCTCCTGTGCGCGCTATTTCAGCGCAATTTCTTTCACCAAGAGCGTCGTCAAATCCTGCCGGTGCCCCACCGTGCGGCGGTAGTTCTCCCGGCGCCGAAATTTGTAGGAGCGGATTTTTTTGCCCCGGGGCTGCTCGACTACCTCGCAGAGCACCTTCGCGCCCGCGCAATACGGCCGGCCCACCTGCACCGTCTTCCCATCGCTGGCCAGGAGGACCTTCTCCACGGTATGATGGCCGCCAATGGCCTCCGGCAGCCGGTTCACCGTCAGGCGCATGCCGGGTTCCACCCGCCATTGCCGTCCGCCCAGCTCAACAATCGCGTACATTACTCGCTCCTATTGTCACGTAACTTATGCTTGTCAAATGAGTTGGAAATTCCGCCGGCGCATTGCAGCCTGCGATGGAGAGATCTAGAATAGCGAAGAACCTGGAATTGGTCAATGGCAAAACTCGTCAGGCCCGCTTCGTGGCCACCGCCCATAAATTGAGGCCCAACTCAAACCGGCCTTGGCGGATATCCTGCTCGGCAAACCCCCCGGCCTGAAGGGATGCCCGCAGCTCTTGGGGACTAAAGTGCACGTGATGCTCTTTCAGCTCTTCCTGGCTGATGCAGCCCACCCGGCTCAATCCATGCAGCAGCCATTCCGTGCCGCGCACCGGCGTGGTGAGGATATAGCGGCCGCCCGGTTTGAGCACGCGATGCGCTTCGCGCGCGATGGAGACCGCCTGCGCCCGAGAGACGTGCTCGATCACCGCCAGCATCACGACCGCATCAAACCATCCCTCGGCAAACGGCAGGGGCTGCGTGCCGATGTCCAGCGATTGCAGCCGAAGCGCGCTCTGATCATGCGGCGCGACCGCATCATGGGGCCGGCAGACCTGGTCCACGCCTTCTTTTTCTTTCGCCGTGACCGTCTGCAAAAACCAGCCGCTGGCGGCGCATCCGATATCGAGAATCCTTCCGTCGCGAACCGACGCCGGCAGATGCGCGCGGGCGAGCCGGGCGCGCTTGACCGCCAGCCATCCCTCCAAAACCCCCCATCCTCGGGTGGGGCTGGAAGCGCGCGCCGCGCCCATCCGCATCAGACCGCCCCGCGCCCGCTCTGCCGCTCACGCAGCAGATCAATGCGCGATTTCAAGGGGTCATCCGGCGCCAGCCTCGATTCGCTTAAGAACTGCCGGACGGCCTCCGCTTCGACATGGGCTCCGGCGAAATCCGCCAAGACACCAAACAGATAGAGCATCTCCGGCGTGGTATCCGGAGAGAGGGGATCCACGACTTTGCGCAAGGTCTGGTAGGCATCGCGGAACCGGCCGGCCGACACATAGCTCCAGGCCATCCCCCGGTACGCTTCAGCGCGCTGTTCGGGAGTGGCGGCACGGCGCAACGCCCGCCCATAGGCGCGAACCGCTTCCTCGCTCATTCCCAACCCTCGAAGCGCATCTGCTTCCAATTGATAGCCGAGCGGCGCCTGGGGAAACATCTGAACAATCCGCTCGGCGCACGACCGCATGAGCGCGTAGTCCCCCTGTTCCCCGGCTAATAACGCGGCCGCATGGTTCATGACGCGGCCATATGGATAGATGCTCACCCATCGGGAAAAATGTTGCTGAAATACGCTGCGGTAGCGGAGCAAATCGCCGGCCGCCCCCTGCAGGAGCTGGCGGTGCAGCGCGAACGGATCCAACCCGCGGATCGCGTAGTCCTCCGCCAACTCCGGATACCGGTCTGAGTTGAGATAGAGCACCTCCTCTTCGTCAAAGAACACGACCCGGTACTCCGGGTGTTCCGCGATGAGCGAGGGAAAATCCGTCAGCACGATCGGCGCCGCGATAACGCTCGGCGCGTATTGACGAATCACCTGCCCCAGCACAACCGGGTCGCGGAAGGCGCTCTCAGCCCGGTAGAAATCCGTATCGGTAAACGGCGGGAGCTCCAAATCCATCATGATGCGGTACTGCGGGAAGCCCACCCATCTCAGGTAGCCGCCTTGGTTGGGGAAATTCAGGAGCGGGCCTTCGGCCGGCACATGGCGCAAAAACGCCGCCACGCCTTGCGGCAGATTCAGCGGCGCCAGCGGATAATGCGGCCGGTTGCGAAACATCCGCTGCACGAACAACAGCGGCAGGCTCATCAGCGCCATCGCGAACATCGTCCGAACCCAGGCCGGCGCGCGCGACCGCGGAGCGGCGGTCGCCTCGGCCGCAGCCGCGGGACGGCAGAACGCGGTGGCGAACACCGGCAGCGAGAGCAGCACGTAATCAATGAGAAAGCGCACGCCGCGCCACAGGAACAGCAGCCCCCCGATCCACAGCAGCGCATGCGCCAGGCGCAATCGCCGCTGCAGTCCCGCCAGCACGACGGCCACCCCGCTCCCCAGCACCAATACGCTGATCACCATGTCATGGGTCAATCCTGACGGTGTTGCGCAGATGGAGAAGAGCTCGTTCAGCGGGACCGGCTGCAGCTCGCCGATGCTCCGAGCATAGGCCATAGGAAAGAACGGCAGGCGCAGCAGGGCCGGCCCGTGCGGCGTGGCAAAGATCGCCAGCAGCGCCACGACAAGCGGCAGGACAAACGTCCGTATCCGCTCGCGATCATACGGCTGCCCGCGAAGCCGGCCCCAGCCGTATTCCGCAAGATAGGCCGTGCCGATAAGGACGGGAGCGGGATAATAAATGCCGTGGAAATTGCACCAGACCACCACCAACACCGGCAGCCACTTCACCCATCGGGGCCGGCATTCGAGCACATAGAGAAAGAGTGGAATGAACCCGTAGCTGATCAAATGGGGGCGCACGAGAAAGGAGCGCGGAAGCAGGAAAAACGCAAAGAGGATGGACAGGCCGGCAGCCCACCATCGTCCGGACCGGACGGAGCACCCGCTGAACAGATACCGGCTGATCACGAACCAGGTGAGCAAATAACACCCCGCCCGAAACAGGATCAGCCCGACATAGCCTCCCGCCTGGGAATAGATGAGATGGACCGTCAGCTGAAACAGCCAGTAATAATCCACCCATGGGCGAACCGGGACCAGGAAGGAGAAGTAGGTGTCCCGGGGGAGCGCGCGGTGTTGAGCGATATACTGCCCGCCGCTGAGGTGATACCAGAGGTCGGTATCCCACCCCACAATGGGCCATTGCAGCAGATGGAACGCTATGAACCCCGCGACCAGCAGGAGGTAGCCGACCGGAAGGAAATTCCGCGCGCGCTGATACCACATCCACAAAATGCTAGCCGCTGAGCTGGGCTTTGACCTGCTCGAGATGCAAGCTGGGGTCCGACATGACCAGGATGCGGGCATGCGAGCGCTGCTCCAGCGCCGTCAAGCTTTGCCGCTCTTCTTGCAGCAGCCGGACCGCCACCTGCGGATGCACGTAGAGCTCCAGCGTCTTGTTCTGGGTGCCCTTCAGGGCGCGCTTGGCCTGGCGGATCGCGTCAATCGCCATCGTCACGACCGACTTCACCGTGCCGCGGCCGTTGCAGTAGGGGCAGGTCTGATACGACACCGTCTCCACCGACCGCCGCATCCGCTGCCGGGTGAGCTCCGCCACGCAAATCTCCGAAAAGGAGACGAAATTCGTCTTGGCCCGGTCCCGGCTCAACGCGTCCTCCATCAAGCGGACGATTTGGCGGCGGTGATCGTGGTCTTCCATGTCAATGAAGTCAATCACCACGATGCCGCCGATGTCCCGCAGGCGCAACTGCCGGGCGATCTCCACGGCCGACTCCTTGTTGACCTGGAACACCGTCTCTTCGAGGTTGCGCCGGCCGGTGAAGCGGCCGCTGTTCACATCAATGGCCACCAGCCCCTCGGTCGGCTCGATCACCAAGAACCCGCCGGAGGGCAGCGATACCCGCTTCTCAAACAGCGCCGCGATTTGATCCTCCAAGCCTTCGCGCTCAAAGAGCGGCGTGTCGCCCTGGTAAAAATCCAACCGGACTTTGACGCCCGGCATCAGCGTCCGCAAAAACCGCGCCAGCAGCTTGATTTCCTCCTTGGAGTCCACCATGATGCGGTGGACGTCTTCGGTGAAGCTGTCGCGGATCACGCGGGAGGACAGCTCGTATTCCTGGTGCAGGCAGGCCGGCGCTTTGGTGCGCTGCTCTTGCCGCTTGATCTGCTGCCATACGCTCGAGAGATAGCGGGCGTCCCGGGTGAACTCCTTTTCGCCCTTCCCCACCCCGGCGGTCCGCATGATCAACCCGGAATCCGTGGACACGCGCAGCCGGTTCAACAGCTCGCGCAGGCGCGCCCGCTCCTGGCTGTCATCAATGCGCTTGGAGATTCCCACCCGCGAATCGTTGCACATCAAGACGAGATAGCGGCCCGCCAGGCTAACGTGCGTCGTCAACCGCGCGCCTTTGGTGCCGAAGGGCTCTTTCACCACCTGCACCAGGATTTCCTGGTTGAGCTTGACCAGCTCTTCAATCCGGGACCGCCGGCGATTGCCGTGTCCCGCTCCGCCCCGGCGGCTCGAGGGCGGTTCGCCCTCCTCTAAATCCGCATCCTCAGTCGGCGGCTCCACGATGTCGGAGACATACAAAAATCCGTTTTTCTCCAACCCGATGTCCACGAACGCCGCCCCGATGCCGGGCACAATGGACGCCACGCGCCCTTTATAAACGCTGCCGACCAGGCGCGGATCATCCCGCCGCTCTACGTAAAATTCTTCCAAGCGCTTGTCCTCGATCAGCGCGACGCGCGTTTCCTGGTTATCCGCGCTGATAAAAATTTCTTTGACCGTTCCCATGCTTAATAGACTCCGTGACAGTTTGGGCGATGAAAATCCCAGATGACCGCGCCAAGCACGACACATAATAGCACACCCGAAACCCATAACGGAATGACCGCGCGGGGAGCCTGCGCCGGCCGCCCCCCGCCGGGATGCCGCAGCACCAGCGCCAACTTGGTCTCCTGAGCGAGCACCAACCCATAGCGCGCGATCAGCGCGGCCAGCCGCTGCCGGTCCTGCGCATCAAGCTCTCTGAACCAGACCACCCAATGCGCGGCGGCCACCGGATCACTCGTCGCTGCGGAAGCCACCTCGGAAAACATGGCGGAGGACATGGCCCGATGCGCCAGCGCGACGATCAGGCCGCCGGCATAGTCGGCATTCGACCAAATAATGTCTCCCGGACGGCTGACCTCCTCCACCACGGCGGCAAGCTGCTCCGTCTCACGCGTGACCAGGCTCGCCTCCAGCGGCTTCGGCACGGTGCGCGGCCAACCCGCCAGGTGAAACCACCCGGAGTCCATCCATTGCCACCGCCACTCCTGAGCCCTGGAGGCCGAGGCGGCCGAAGGCGCTCCGATGACCAGGGTCGGCGACACCAGGCACGCCAGCACGCACGCCGCCTGCACGGCCCCGGCGGGGACCCGCGGCCGGCGCCGGTTCCACCATTCCCCCGCCCGCCAGGCGCCGATGCCGGCCAACACCAAGGCCGGCATCAATCCCTCGCCGTTCCACCACCGATACCAATACGTCATCCCATACAACGCAAACGCTCCCCAGCAGCACACCAGCAGCCGGCCGGTCCGGGCATCCTTCCAGCTTCGCGCGGCCCCCGCCAGGGCCAATGCCAATACCGGCAGCACGATGTCAATGCGCTCGTTTTCCAACCGAGCCACCGAATGCAGCCAGGACCGGTGCGCGGCCAGATGGAGCCACCACGGCGCCGCCAATAGGCTGCTCCAGCCGATCACCCGCGCGGCCTGGCGCCGGATCTCCGGCCTCGCCCATCCATAGAGGCACGTTGCCGCCAGCGCGATCCACGGCAATCCCAGATGGGTATACCAGAGCAGCCCGAGCACGCCGGCCGCCGCCCCCGCGCGCCCCTCTTGCAGCGCCCGAACGTACCACAGCAGCTCGATCAACCCCAGCGTGGCGGCCAACGTCACCGCCGCGTGCAAGGGAAAGACAAACGGCATGACCGCCACGCACAGCGTCAAGAGGGCCGCGCGTTCACCCGCCACGCGCCTGGCGAACCGGGCCATGGTCCATACGAGAGCCGGCACAAGCGCCACGCTTGCCATCCGCAATACGGTGAGATCGGAGAGGCCCAGCTTCAGCCCAAATGCCAGCAGGATGTGCAGCAGCGGCGGGTACAAATGCGGGCGGCCCGCCGGGGCATATTCCCACCACTCGTACGCCACAGGGCCGCCCGCGGCCGCCGTCTGCTGGGCCACCAGCAAATGATAGTACGGGTCCAGCACCAGCGGGAACATCGCCCAGCGAGCCGCCCAGAACACCGCGATCGCGGCAAAGACGATGGCCGCTCCCCGGCGAGACCAAGCGAGCCGGGTCATGCCGCGCCGTCGTCCAGCGCGTAGTTCAGCATCGCCAACGCGGCGATTGCCGCCGTCTCCGCCCGCAGCGTCTGCGGCCCGAGCGAAACCGGCCGGGCGCCGTGGGCCTGCGCGTGCGCGACTTCCGCCGCCGTAAAATCGCCCTCCGGGCCGATGAACACCGCCACCGCCTGCGGAGCGCGGTTGGCTTCCAGAACGCTTCGAATCGGCACCGCGGTGGTTGACAAGGTGGGAATCAGCGTCAAACCCTCAGCCGTCATCACCGGCACCACCTCGGCCATCGGACGCGGAGATTCGATCGCGGGAAGCGTCGCTCGCCCGCATTGCTTGGCGGCTTCCTGGGCGATCCGGCGCCATCGCTCCAACTTGTGAGACGCCTGGCGCGGAAGCAGGGTCGGGACCACTCGGTCGGTGATCAGCGGAGTGATAGTGGAGGCCCCTAGCTCGGTGGCCTTTTGGATGACCCACTCGAACCGGTCGCTTTTCAGCATGGCCTGGGCCAGCCAGAGGGGCCGCCGGCGCGCCGCTTCCCGCGGCGGCCGGTCCAGTTGAATCACCACGTCGCGGGACGTCTGGCGGGCAATCACCCCCTGGTATTCCCGCCCCTGCCCATCCAGGCAGGCGACCCGATCCCCCACCGCCAAGCGCAGCACGCGGGAGAGATGATGCAGTTCGCTCGGATCGCTCAGGGTAATAATGTCACCCTGGACGCAATCAGGAGAGATTAGGAAACGGTGCACGTTGAAGGAAAACTGGTGGAGCAGAGGGGGATCGGCGCCCTCCGCTTCCGCAGCTCCTGAAGCGGCTGCCATCGAGGCAGCCGCGGAATGCCGAGCGCGGCGGGCGCTCGGCCTTCGATCCCCGCACCCTCAATACCGGCGAAATAACGTGGAGCAGAGGGGGATCGAACCCCTGGCCTCGACAGTGCGATTGTCGCGCTCTCCCAGCTGAGCTACTGCCCCATCACACTGGCGGTGTAATTGGAGTGTGAGAATCATACCACACCAACGCCGGGAAGAAAATATCGGACTGAATCTAGGGGCACTCGATGTCCACTCCCAGCACCGGGATATACGTGCCGCAGTTGTCCCCCGTGCTGAAGATGATGCCGAGCGTCTGGTTCGAATAGGCCCCGCCGTTGCGGGCAAAGCTCGCGCTCTCGCCGGTGAAAGTGGTCGGCGTGGAGTTCCAAAACCGAAGCCCGCTGACTTCCACGTCAATATCGCCAAATTGATCGGCATACACGGCGTTGGGTGACTGGGCTTTATAGCGGTTTTGCGCCGCCCGGATCGCTCCCAGAATGTGCATGATTTCCACCCCCCGGACACGCTCGGTCATCCGCAGGTACTGCGGGATGCCCATCAACGCCAAAATGGCGACGACCACCGTCACCAATAAGAGTTCCAATAGGGTGAATCCGGTGTTCCGTGAACTCGACGAAAACCAGATAGCGCGCCTCATGCTAGGGACACGTGCTGCACGCCGGCGACGTCAGCACCGGGTCGAAGTTCCCGCAAAGGTCCCCGTTCTCCCAGCAAATCCCCAGGGACTTGGTCGAATAGGTCCCGCTGGTCCGCAGGAGCATGTGGGTCTTGGCATTGAACGTGCCGGCATTGTTCCAGTACTTCATCGTGGGCGCGACGGTGTCTAGGTCGGTATCGGCCGTGGCGAAGACCGCGCTGGCCGATTGCGCGCGGTAGCGGCCTTGCGCCCCCCGGAGGGCCCCAAGAATCTGGATGGCTTCCACCCCGCGCACCCGCTCCGTCACCCGGAGGTACTGCGGCATCGCCATCGACGCTAAAATGCCGATGACGATCACCACCATCAGCAACTCAAGCAACGTAAACCCTCTCCCCTCCGACGCGTTCCATCCCACAACGCGCCACGAGGGGGAGCGCGTCACGGACACGTGCTGCACGCCGGCGAGGTCAGCACCGGGTCGAAGTTCCCGCAAAGATCCCCATTGCTCCAGCAAATCCCCAGGGCCTTGGTCGAATAGGTCCCGCTGGTCCGCAGGAGCATGTGGGTCTTGGCATTGAACGTGCCGGCATTGTTCCAGTACTTCATCGTCGGGGCCGTGGTGTCCAGGTCGGTATCGGCCGTGGCGAAGACC
>JACPRA010000006.1 GCA_016190215.1 Candidatus Omnitrophota bacterium | reverse complement strand
TGTCAGGCGCGCTGCGCGTGTGCCATGATGCCCGCATCCTGGCGGAATACCAGGAGGTGCTGCGTCGTCCAAAGTTCGAATTCCGCTTGTCGGATGTTGAGGCGCTGCTCGACTACATCCGCCGCAACGGCCTGGCGGTCTCCGCGACACCCCTGCCGCATCGGCTGAGCGATCCGGACGATGAGATGTTGCTGGAAGTGGCGCTGGCCGGCGCCGCGCGGCACCTGATTACCGGGAACCTCTCAGACTACGCGGGCTCCACCCACCGGCGAGTCCGCGTCATCTCGCCGTCGCGGTTTGTCGCCTGGTACAGGACGCATGCGGAGGAGGCCGCCGACTCATGAACGATGCGCGCGCGAGTTGATAGCACCGATGCGGCACGTCATCATTTTTGTACACGGCATCGGCGAGCAAGTGACCGCCTGCCCTGAAGGATTTTCGGAAGCCGTCCGCAGCGCGTTTGCCGCCTCGGTGCATCGGCGAGCCGGCACACCCCCGCCTGATGATGCGCTGGTTTGGGATGACGTCTACTGGGCCGATGTCACGCAGCCGGATCAGGAGGGCCTCAAGCGCCGGCTGGGTATCCATGGCCGCTTGCGGGAGTTCCTGGTCGGTTCGCTGGGGGACGTGGTGGCGTATTCCACGCTGCCGTATCCACCGGACAAGTACGGCGCGATCCAGGAACGCTTCACGCAGGCCGTCGAGCGCGCCGGGCAGTTGGCGCAGGAGGGCACGGAGGTCTGGCTGACGGTCATCGCCCACAGCCTGGGCACGGTAATTGCGTCGGACGGCATCTACAATCTGCAAAAATCCGGGCAGTTTCCCGAACGGATGGTGTTCGGCAACTTTTTCACCCTCGGCTCGCCCATCGCGCTCTACGGACTACGCTACGGCCTGGACCGTTTCACCAAGCCCCTCCGCCCAAAGGTGTGGATCAACGCCGCCTTTCCGCAGGACCTGATCGGGTATCCCCTGAAGCCGCTGAACGACGCCTATGCGGAGGCGGTGACCGAGGACCTTCGGCTGACCCCCGGGGGCGGCACCTGCTGGGGCCGGGCGGTCGAGCAGGCGGTCCTGGCCTGCATCCCGTACCTGGGGGCGCTCCTCTCGCATAGCTGGTATTTCACCGACCGGCGGGTCATCGGCCGAATTGCCGACACGCTGGCGGAGCAGTGGTATAATGGGCGCCAGGGATCGCAGGCACAAGGCAATAGCGCAGAGGCGACAGAGCCGAGGAGGCCGAGATGAGATCGCGGACTACCGGTCGGTTGGCCGTGGGAATGGCGGCAGCGCTCTTGGTCAGCGGGTGTTACGGGCCGTTTCAATTGACCAAGCGGCTCCATTCCTGGAACGGGAGTGTTGGCGACAAATGGGAAAATGAAATCGTGTTCCTGATCATGGTGATCATCCCGGTGTATGACATCGCCGTGCTGGGAGATGCCTTGGTGTTCAACACCATCGAGTTCTGGACCGGAGACAACCCGATGGCGAAAGACGTTCCGCAAACCTCGACGAAGCGGATCGCCCGCGGCGACACGGAAGCCATCGTCACGCAGGTGGCCGATGCGTCATTGCGGCAGGTGACGATTCAGCCCCTCCATCACGGGCAGGCTTCGGAAGCGCTCGTCATCAAGGACGTGGACGGCATGACGGTGGCGATGGATGCCTCCGGCCAGGTCCGCTACCGCGTGCAGACCTTGGCGGACGGCCGCATGGTCGTGACCGACGCCGACGGCCGCCAGGTGGCGGACGGCTCGGCTCAAGAGATGCAGCGGTTGGCCGCCTCGCTGCCTCGGTAAGAGAAAAGTCGGTTTCAACAACAACGCCCCAGGAGCATAGCGTGCTCCTGGGGCGTATTGTTTGTGCGGAAGGAATTAGTTGGCCAGTCCGGTCAGCCGCTTGACCACTTGCTCCTTTTCCCGCGCGTACTGATACGCTTCCTCCGGGAGCACCTTGTTCTCCTGAAGCAGGGACGTCAGCGCCTGATCCATCGTCTGCATCCCTTCTTTGCGCCCCACCTGCATCATCGAGGGAATCTGGAACGTCTTCGCCTCCCGGATCAGGCTGGCGATCGATTGGTTGCACAGCATGATCTCAATCGCCGCGACCCGCCCGCTTCTATCCGCCCGCGTGAGCAAGTTCTGGGAAATGACGCCGATGAGCACGGTGGAGAGGATGTGGCGGATTTGCGCCTGCTGGTTGGCCGGGAACACGTTGATGACGCGGTCCACGGAATCGGCGGCACTATTGGTGTGCAGCGTGCCGAACACCAGGTGGCCGGTCTCCGCCGCGGTCAGCGCCAGCTCGATGGTTTCCAGGTCGCGCATCTCGCCCACCAGGATGACGTCCGGGTCTTCGCGCAGCGCCGCCCGCAGCGCGACGGAGAAGGAGCGCGTGTGATACCCCACTTCGCGCTGGGTGACCAAGCTCTTCTGGTTCGGATGGACGAACTCGATGGGGTCTTCGATGGTGAGGATGTGGTCGGCGCGGGTGCGGTTGATGTGATCAATCAGCGCGGCCAGCGTGCTGGATTTCCCGCTGCCGGTGGCCCCGGTCACCAGGCAGAGGCCCTTGCGGTATTCGGTGAACTTCACCAGGTTGTCCGGCAGCCCGAGTTCTTTGACGGATTTGATCTGGAAGGGGATCAGCCGGAACGCCGCCCCAGGCCCCTGGCGCTCCCAAAAGGCGTTGACGCGGAAGCGGGCCACGCCGGACAGCTCATAGGCGCAGTCCACGTCGCGCTCCTGCTCCCAGGTGGCGAGGTCGGGCGGGGTGAGCACTTGCGAAATCAAGGCGCGCGCGCTGTCGGGCGTGAGGGCCGGCGCGGACATGGGCCGCAGCGTTCCGTGAACGCGCAGAATCGGCGGCGATCCCGTCGCCAGGTGCAGATCGCTTGCCTGCTGCTGCGCGGCCGCCTGCAGCAGCTCAGCGATATTTCCATCAGCCATCGCATCCTCCCTCAGGGTATATAGTTGAAGCATACCACACCCGCGGTTTCGAGGAGCAAGGGAAAGGCCACGGGTGACGCGAAGCGGGAGGTCTCCGCCGCCCCCGGCGGAGGTCGCGCAGCGGCAGGACCCGTGGCAGGCAAGCGATGCGGCGGAACCTGCCCCCGAGCGGGCTAGAAATTAATGACGCGGGAGAGGACGGAGAGGAACGGCCCTTGGACGGTCCCGATCACCAGGATGCCGCCCAGGAGGAAGAACAAGATCAGCCGGTTAAGCCCGTCCACTTTGATGGGAGTCGAGGTGGCAGGAGCCCCACCTGCTCCGGAAGATGCGGGGCGGGCAGGGAGCACGTACACGCGCCGGACGACCATAAAGTAGTAGTAGAGCGAGATCGCCACGTTCACCGCCCCGATGGCCACCAGCCACATCCGCCCTTGCTGCACGGTGGCCAGCAGCACGAACCATTTTCCGGCGAAGCCGGCCAGCGGCGGCACCCCGGCCAGCGAGGACAGCCCGATGAACATGGCGGCGGCCAGGAGCGGGGAGCGCCGGGAGAGGCCGTTGTACTCGTCGAGCGAATCGCCGCCACCGGCCTTCGAGACCAGCGTGATCACGAAAAAGATGGCCAGGTTGCTGAACAAGTACGCCAGCAGATAGAACCCCACCGTCTGCGCGCCGAAGCGCGTGGCCGTCGAGAGGCCCATCAGCACATACCCCGCATGGCCGATGGAGGAATACCCCAAGAGGCGCTTGATGTTGGTCTGGGGGATGGCGGCCAAGTTGCCGTAGAACAGCGTGGCGGCGGAGACGACGGCCAGCAGCCCTCCCCACACCGCCTGGGCCGGCAGGAAGATCCCGTAGAGCACCCGCAACAGGGCGACCACGCCGGCCATCTTGGATCCCACCGAGAGGAGTGCGACCACCGGGGTGGGTGCCCCTTCGTAGACGTCCGGCGCCCAGAGGTGGAACGGCACCGCGGCGATCTTGAATCCCAAACCGGCGAGGATCAGCAGCAAGCCGATCTGCGCCAGCGGCGGGAGCTCGCCGGAGGAGAAGACCGCGCGCAGCACCTCGAAGTTCGTGCTGCCGGCCGCGCCGTAGAGCAGCCCCACGCCGTAGATCAAACATCCGGAAGACACCGAGCCGAGGATCAGGTATTTCATCCCGGCCTCAACCGCCTTGGAATCGGTTTTGACGTACGCGGTCATGACGTACGCGGAGAAGGTCAGCAGCTCCAGCCCGATGAACAACAACAGCAAATCGTTGACCGAGGCCAGCACCAGCATCCCCAGCAGCGCGGTGTAGAGCAGCAAGTAGAACTCGCCGACCTGGGTGGAGAGCAGCTTGGCGTCGTTGCGGGTGAGCAGCACCACGAGCGCGGCCGTGAGCACGAACAACCATTTGAAGTAGTACGCGAAGGGGTCCAGCACGAACATCGAGGCGCCGCCGGCCATGAAGCTGCCGGTTTGGACCGTCGCCGTCAGCATGTCGCCCACCCAGGGCCGTTGCCACCAGAGGACGGCGGCCAGCGCCGCCAGCCCGCCCAGCGCAAGCTGCCATAACCGCGGTCTGTGGCGGGAGGGCAGCACGAGATCGCCGGCGAGCAGCGCCACCACCAGCACGCTCAGGGCCGCTTCAGCCGCGATGACGGGCCAGTTCATTGGGCTCCCTCCGGCACAGCGGGATGTTGCGGCAGTGCAGGAGCCGGTTGGATCGCCCGGTTGATGATCGGCCGCGTGGAGACGTCAATCAAGGCAATCAGCGGGCGCGGCCAGCACCCCACCACCAGCAGCGCGACGGTCAATATGACGTAGGGCAAACGGGCAAACGGTGTTGCCGCATCGTGCGCGTGGGGCAGGCTGTCGTTCGTCGGGCCGAAGAACGTGCCGCGCACCAGGCGCAGCATGTAGACCGACGTGATGACGACACCGAGGACGGCCAGCACGGCCGGCAGGCGGTAGCGGTCCCAGGCGCCCAGGATGACCAGCAGCTCGGCCACGAAGTTCGCGAAGCCCGGCAAGCCGCTGGAAGCCATGGCGGCCATGACCCCGCAGGTGGCGATGAAGGGCAGGGGCTTCGCCAACCCCCCCAGCTCCGGAAGGTAACGCGTATGAGTCTGGTCGTAGACATGCCCGACGATGGCGAAGGCCAGGGCGGTCATGAGGCCGTGGGCGAACATCAGCAGCACGGCCCCGTTCAGCCCCAATGGAGTCAGCGTGGCGATGCCCAGCAGCACGTAACCCATGTGGCTGGAGGAGGAGTAGCCGATGATGAGCTTCAAATCTTTCTGGGCCATGGCCACGAGCCCGCCGTAGATGATGTTCATCACGCACAACCCGGCCAGCCAGGGCAGCCACAGGCGGGCCCCTTCCGGCATCAGCGACACCGCGAGGCGGATGATCGCGTACGACCCCAGCTTCATCAGCACCCCGGCGTGCAGCATGCTCACGGCGGAGGGGGCGGCGGCGTGGCCGATGGGCGACCAGCTATGGAACGGCCACATCGGGGCGATGACGCCGAACCCGAGGACCAGCAGGGGAAAGATCATGTGCTGCACGTTCGCGGGCAGCGGGCTGAAGGCGAAGTGATGCTCCAGGACGACCACGTCGGAGGTCTGCAGTCCGGAGCCGGCGTACAGCCACAGCAGCCCGATCAGGGCCAGCACGGCGCCGGCGGTGAGGTAGATCGTCAGCTTCATTGCGGCGTATTCCTTGGAGTACAGCACCCGGCCGTGCTCCTTGACGTCGCTGCCCCAGATGCCGACCAGCGGGTACATGGGGATCACGGCCATCTCGTAGAAGAAATAGAAGAAGAACAGGTCCAGCGACGTGAAGACGCCGAACACCCCGGTGATCAGAATCAGGTAGAAGATGTAGTACTCTTTGACGCGGTCCTTGATGGAGTACGAGATGAGCACGCCGCAGAAGGAGCAGAGCGCGTGGAGCAGCACCAGGACGGCGCCGATCCCATCCACGCCCAGGTGCAGCGAGATGCCCAGCGAAGAAATCCACGGCACCACCACCTCGAATTGATACCCGGCCAGCGACCGGTCATAGCGCCAGACAATCGCCAGCGCGCCGGCGAGCGACAGGCCGGTGGCCAGCACGGCGATCCGGCGCACCCATGCCGCCTGCCGGGAGGGCACGAGGCAGAGCAGCAGCGAGGCCGCCGCTGGTGCCAGCAGCACGAGGGAGAGTAATGATGAAGAGGAGGCGGTCAGCATCATCAGCGATGCACGGTGGCGTATACCAAGACCACCACTCCGGTGACGAAGGCCAGGGCATATTGCTGGATGACGCCGCTCTGGCAGCGCCGGATGAGCCGGCCCGACGCCTGCGTCAGCCAGGCCACGCCATTGACCGCGAAGCCGATGATGATATGGCGCTCGACGAGCTGGCAGCCGTGGGCGATCAGGCGCTGCTGCACGCGATCAACGTACCAGGTATAGAGCTGATCGAAGCCGTACTTGCGCTCCAGCACCCACACCCAGCCGTGGAACCGCTGGGTGAACAGCGCGGTGGAGATGGCGCGCTTCACGTAGATGAGCCAGGCCAGGCCGAAGCCGCCGGCCACGGCCAACAGCGAGA